>NZ_JAQYZY010000024.1:20642-389570 GCF_028640825.1 Pseudomonas sp. LA5 | reverse complement strand
GTGAAATGACCCCCAAATGTTGGACAGGGTTGGTTTCAAGCAACGAGCACTGGTCTGAACGGGAACTAGAGAGGTGGCCTCTGCGAGATCGCCTCACGCAAGGTATCAAACGATGCTTCGCTAGGACTCACCAACGCAAAGTTGTAGCCCTGTCCTGACCAATAGTCAGCCGTAACATCGCTTTCCCTACGAGATCCGTGGCCAACGTCGCGCTGGCTGTTGGGATGCCGCACATAGAAGATCACTTGGCGCCCTTTCGTATCCCGGTAGAGCACCATCGCGGCGGCGCCGGTGTCCGTGGCCATGAGACGACCACCCACTGGGATCAAGCCGAAGCGCTCCAGGTTAGGGAGGGCGGGCGCCTGCACAAATGTCCTTTCAAGCCAATGCTGAATCGCACCGTCCTGGCCGGTTACATCGACTGGCGGCCGCCCCTCGGCGCTCGCAAATAGTCGATAAGCCTCCACGGCATCCGCCATTGGAACGTGCGCCCGCCGCAGCATCGATTCCCGTGCCTGCCACCCTAAGCCGCTACCCAGGCCTAACGTCAGCACTAGCGAAGCGAGATAAGTCATACGTCTTTTACGTCTGGCGACTATCCGGTGTCGCACGACTGCTGGCATAAGGTGTGTCGGTAAAGGCTCAAGCACGGGAGAAAAAATCAGCCGTAGCCGACGATTCTGCTCGCGGATATCAGCTACCCGTGCGGCATCTTCCGGATGGGTTGCAAGATAGCGCATCACCTCCTCGTGCCGCAGCGCATCCAACTGATTGTCGGCATAAGCCATCAACTCTTCAGGAGTAGGAGGTCGATACATCATTTCAATACTCGCAAAGCGGCGGTAGCCAAAGGACTTTCGTGGATCTGTCTCAAGGCCGCGCGTGCCCGCGCCAAACGAGACATGACGGTTCCCAGTGGAATGCCAAGCGCCTGTGATACATCGCGATAGCTCATGCCTTCCACCGCGACCAACAGCAGCAGGGCACGCTGTTCGTCATTGAGTCTCTCAAGATTCGTCAACGCTTCTTGATCCAGATAGATCGTCTCAGCCGAAGGCTCAACCGGGACCTCTTGGAATCCCAGCCACTCCAACAGACGACCATAGCGGCGCTCACGACGTCGGCCATCAACGAATTGGCGGTACAGGATGGTGAACAGCCAGGCTCGCACATCACCGGCGGGACAGCGCGTGTTCCCATGCGTAAGCGCCCGTTCTAGACAACTCTGGACCAAGTCATCGGCGCTGGCTTCGTGACGAGTAAGCGATCTTGCGAAGCGACGCAGAGACGGTAGTAGCTGAGAAAGCATGGCGTCATCAAGCATGGACATTCCCCTGGTATCGCTGACAGACGCTTGAGCTGACCTTTTATTCCCCACAATTTTTATTTTTGTAGGTATGGAATAACCCAGACCGTACAAACGTCTGCATTGGAAACTCACCAGTCTGCTGGAGCGCCACGTGTTTTCAGTCAAACACCCGTTGTTGGCAGTCACCCTTCTGGTGCTCGTGCTTCCCATTGCCTGGGCCGAACCTGATAGCAGCGCCGCCACGGCGCAGGCCGACAACCGTCAGGCCATGGATCAGATGATGGCCGCGATGCACAAGCCCAGCAGTGGCAACGTAGACCGCGACTTTGTGACCCAGATGACGGCACATCACCAGGGTGCGATCGAAATGGCACGGATCCAATTGCGGTATGGCCATAACGAACGCCTACGCCGTCTGGCCCAAGAGATCATTGTCACCCAACAACAGGAAATCGCCGTCATGCAGCAGGCGCTTTCTGAATTGCCCGCCTCTCCAACTCGGTAATCCTCATGCCTCGATTGTCGCTCACCCCGCTCGCCGCTGTGTTGTTAGTAATCTCCTGCACCGCTTCAGCCGGTCAAGTTCCGCGTGCTGCTGCACAACCGGACATCACGATTAGTTCCCAAGACCGTGTGTATACGGCGGAGCAGTTCTCCAACACGGTATCGGTGATTGATCCCAGCACGGAAAAATTGCTCGGCGTCATCACCCTAGGCGACAGCCAACCCAAGAACTTGAGTCCTTTGTACAAGGGCGAGCTACTGGTGCATGGCTTGGGATTTTCGCCAGATGGGCGAACCTTGGCCGTCGTAGCGATAGGCTCGAACTCCGTGTCCTTCATCGACACCGCCAACAACCAGGTGAAGGGTAAAACCTATCTGGGTCGCGCGCCTCATGAAGCCTTTTTCACCCCTGACGGCAAAGAGCTCTGGGTCACGGTACGGGGCGAGGACTATATCGCCGTGATCGACCCGGTGACTTTCAAAGAGAAGACGCGAATTGGCGTACCGCCAGGCCCTGGCATGCAGATCTTCTCCCCTGATGGCCGCTATGGCTACGTCTGCTCCTCGTTCACTCCGGAAACCGTAGTGGTTTCGGTTGCCGAGCATCGAATTGTTGGCCGCGTCGCTCAGGCGAGTCCCTTCTGCCCCAACATCGCTGCGTCTGCAGATGGCCAACAGGTCTGGCTCACCCTAAAAGATGTCGGTAAGACCCAGGTGTTCGCAGCCAAACCGCCGTTCAGCTTGATTAAGACGCTTGATACTGGCGCGATCACTAATCACGTCAACTTGGTTCGCAATGCCCGCGGAAGCTTCGCCTATGTAACGGTAGGCGGAGAAAATCGAGTCAAGGTCTTCCGAACCGATGATTTCAGCCAAGTCGCCAGCATTCCTGTTGGCGCTTTGCCCCACGGTCTCTGGCCGTCAGGAGATGGCACGCGGTTGTACGTGGGACTAGAGAATGCTGACAGTGTGGCCGTCATCAATACGCTGACCAATAGCGTTGAAACCACTGTACCCGTGGGGCAGGCGCCCCAGGCTTTGGTCTACGTTCCCCGCGCCGCTACCCAGGGCGCTGGGCTGGCAAATCTTAAGCCGTTAGGGAGCGCCGCCAAGAGTATTCAGATCGCCCTGGCTCCGCCGGGTCAACACGAACGTCATACCACTCAGGTGACACTTTTCGACCAGGGCTTGACTCAGGTCCTGCAGGCCTCGGTTACGGGCCTGGTGGCCAAGCAGCCCTATGTACTAGCGTTGGCTCGTCATGCAGACGGTAGCGGCGCTCTTGAGTCTCTCGCCGCTTTTCAAACCAATCCCGCCGGCGCAGCTATCGTGAATGCGGTAGGACCGATACGCCAACTGGTTCAGCAATCCCAGGCGGATGAACAGCGCTACCTCGTCATCGCACCTGGTGCAGCCGATGCGCCAGGTGCTCCCGTGCAAGTGCAAGTGCTCCAATCGAAATACTAATAACCAATAACCAATAACCATCGAGGTCCAGCATGCTCAGACAAGTGTTGATTGCCACTGCCATTTTCTCCATGACAGGGCTGGCCGTGGCGGCCACGCCCGCCAAGGTTGGCGACACCACCTTGGGTAAGGTGCTTGTGGATGAAAAGGGTATGACGCTTTACACCTTCACCAAGGACAGCGAGGGTAAGTCCGCCTGCAACGGCCCGTGCGCCAAGAACTGGCCGCCGCTGATGGCACCGGCAGGGGCCAAGAGCGGTGACGGCTATACCGTAGTACAGCGTGAGGATGGTAGCCAGCAATGGGCCTATAAGGGGCAGCCACTCTATACCTGGGTAAAGGACAGCAAGCCCGGTGAAACGACCGGTGAAGGTGTCAATCAAGTCTGGCACGTCGCGAAGCCTTGATCGTGGAGCAGTCCCTGCGGACAGCGGGGACTGCTTATCTATTTAGTAGATTACTTTTTATATCATATTCAATTTTTCAGATAATCGAGCCGGGCTAGACTGTTTGCATTCTTCAGCGGAGCTCACCTCATGACATTAAAGGATGCTATAGCCCTGCGCACCGGCGGCAAGCCGCTCAGCCAGCTCAAGCAGCCGCTCGAAGTCGTTCGCCAGTTCACCCCCAACTGGTTTGCGGCAACGATGGGCACCGGTATTTTGGCAATCGCCTTAGCGAGTTTTCCCGCGTCGGTACCCGGCTTGCGTCTGATCGCCGAAGGACTGTGGCTGTTCAACATTTTGCTTTTCGTTCTATTCAGCGGCTTGTATGCCGCTCGCTGGATCTTGTTCTACAACGAAGCCAAGCAAATTTTTGCCCACTCCACCGTATCGATGTTCTTCGGCACCATTCCGATGGGGTTGGCAACAATCATCAACGGGATGCTGATCTTTGGGCTGCCACGATGGGGTGAGGTGGCTGTCACGATTGCCACCGGACTTTGGTGGGTCGATGCGGCCATGGCACTGGTTTGCGGAGTAGCGATTCCGTACCTGATGTTTACTCGTCAGCAGCACAGCATCGATCAAATGACGGCGGTATGGTTGCTACCTGTGGTAGCCGCCGAAGTGGCCGCTGCCAGTGGCGGGCTGTTGGCACCGCACCTAGCCGATGGCGGGCACCAATTCACCGTGCTGGTGACCAGCTATGTGCTTTGGGCCTATTCGGTACCTGTCGCCCTAAGTGTCCTCGTGATCCTGCTATTGCGGATGGCACTGCACAAGCTGCCTCACGAGAACATGGCTGCATCGAGCTGGTTATCGCTTGGCCCCATTGGTACAGGTGCGTTGGGTCTGCTCGTGATGGGCAGCGACGCGCCGGTCATCTTCGCTGCTCACGGTATGGCCGGAATTGGCGCCGTCGCGCAGGGGCTAGGCGTAATTGGCGGGATCCTACTATGGGGACTCGGCTTGTGGTGGATGAGCCTTGCCATACTGATCACGCTGAAGTACGCGCGCCACGGCATCCCTTTCAACCTGGGATGGTGGGGTTTTACTTTTCCACTGGGCGTCTATGCCGTCACGACGCTACGTTTGGGAAGCACGCTTGGGTCAGGTTTCCTTACCGTCTTCGGTGCCTTTTTGGTCGTCGCCTTGACTGCTCTGTGGGCGGTGGTCGCGGGACGCACCCTAGCCGGTGCCTACCGCGGGACGCTGTTCGTCTCGCCTTGCATTGCTCATCTGCAACCACGCAAATGAGGTCGATTAGGTGGCGCCTCGCTGAGCAACGCTACCAAGCTAGGACCATCAGCCCACTCTCTACGACGAGTGAGCTGATGAGTCCGCAAATGGGGCTCAGTGAAAGCCATCCCTTGATGCCGTTGGTTACCGCGGCCGCCTTAACCGATTCAAAGGTGCGTCAGCTCAGGACGAGGATGACTCTGTCTCTTGGGAAGGGCGGTGGCGTCCTACCGTGCCAATCTCGGCAGGCGTCTTGATGTAGAACAGTGCCAAGTCTTCCGATTCGAGGCGTTGAAACAGCATGTCGTGTTGAATTTGAGTCAGCGCCATCGTTACCTGGATGGGCTGATCGGCAAGCTCAAAAAAATGAGCGGAGTGGCGTTTTCCATCTTGGCCAAAGCCTTCAGCCGCCACTGACAACGTTGCGCCACTTAGGTGAAGCTCTTTAGCAAGATCCAGAAGCCAATCTCCAATCTGCTGATGTTCATGGCGACGATTTTGTTCGGTATAGAACGTAACGAGATAGTCGTTCATGCTATTGCCTTTAGCGTGGGTGCAGCAGGTTGATGGTCAAGATACCCAGGGCTGTCATGCACAGGGACCCCACGACATGAACGCTGATTGCAGTCAGCGCCATGAGCAGCCTTCCTTGCTGGATTAGCATCAGTGTCTCAGCAGAAAACGTCGAGAAGGTGGTTAAGCCGCCGCAAAATCCGGTGATCAGAAACAGCCGCCATTCAGGCGCAATCCCGGGCCAAGCAGCGAAGATGGCTACGGCCATTCCGATGATGTAGCCACCTACAAGATTCGCAACGACCGTCCCAGGCGGGAGCGACGGGAACCAGGCATTTAGCTTCAAGCCCAGTATCCAACGGAGCCAGGCACCCAAGGTCGCACCGAGTGCGATGGCTATGAGCGGCTTCAGCATGGAACGTCTCCCAAGGGGAATGGAAGACTAGGGGCCGGGGAGGGATATGGTCGGTGCATAGCGCTGTCCTCGAAAAAGACAGGGCGCACCTACGCACCCTGCCAAGGGGTTACGTAGGCATCATCAGCACGAGGCGGTTTGAGGAGGAATGCCATCTCCTTAGCGGATCATAGCAGCGCAGCAGATGACTTTGAAGATGGCTCGTTCTTGAAGCCGACATGCCTGCCACTGCTTATTGAGACCCGGAGCATGCCTGCACTCCTCAAACGCCGAGGGTCTAGAAACCGATCGACTCTGCGGTAGCTATGAGGCAAACGTCCTATTCGTCACAGGTATTCACAGCTTTCGCTATTGCCAGACGATATTCAGCTGGACTGCGCCCACCCAGTGCCAATTTGATTCGCTCCTTATTGTAGTAGTCGATATAGGCCCGAATTGCTACTGCCAGCTCCTCTACGCTTGAGAACCTGTTGCAGTGGAAAAGCTCAGATTTTAGTACTGCAAAAAAGCTTTCCATTGCCGCATTGTCGAGGCAATTGGCTCGCCTTGACATACTCTGAGTCAGTCCATGCTGACGGATCAGCTGTTGGTAGGCAGGGTATTGATAGTGCCAGCCTTGATCGGAATGGATGAGCGGTTTCTCATGAGGCCGAAGGGTCTTCAATCCGTCTTTCAACATACGTAAGACCATCTCGAACGATGGGCGCTCACTTATCTCGAAAGCCACAATTTCCTTATTGAAGAGGTCAAGAATCGGTGACAGGTATAGCCGGTTTTGATTGACACGAAACTCCGTTATGTCAGTCGCCCACCGCTGATTGGGCTGCGGTGCGGTAAAGCGGCGTTCCAGCAGGTTAGGCGCCACGCAGGACTCCGGCCCTGTGAATGGACGATAGCGACGGCGTCGCAGCGTGCACTTTAACGACATTTCGCCCATCAGCCGCTGTACTGCCTTGTGATTGATCTGCTGCCCCTGATTGCGTAGCGCCTGCGTGATGCGGCGATAGCCATAGCGACCCCGATGATGCGCGAACATCGTCCGGATGCTCTCTTTGCGGGCACCTTGTTTGTCTGGTTGGCGAGTGACCTTGAGGTGGTAGTAGAAGCTGCTTCGAGGAAGACATGCTCCCTGAAGAAGCGCATCAAGTGGATATCGTGACCGCAACTCCTGCACGATAAGTGCTTTCTGCTGATTGTCCAGGTCACTGTCCTTGAGACCCAAGCTCATGGCTTTGCGCAGAAAGGCGTTTTTGACCTGCAGATAGGCAACCTGCTTTTCCAGCTCTCGGACTGGGTTTGCGATGTGGGGCTTGAAAGCGGATGGATCTGGAACGGGAAGAAGGGGCAAGGAGTCACCTCTGCGTTTGCTGGCCAACCCCTCGATACCATACCTCTGCCACGCATCGACCCAGCGCTGCATTTGGGAGCGATTGAGACTAAATCGCTCACTAGCCCGTCGGATTGATAGGCCTTCGACGATCTGTCGCACCACCTCGATCTTGAAATCGATGCTGTGATAACGATAACGCTTTTGTAGAGCCGCTTTTCCGTGATTGGCATAGGCGCCAATCCATCCTTTTACCTGCACCACGCTGACGTCATGCACCCTAGCGAGGTGGCCGTAGCTGCAATCGCCCTTTTGGTACTGAGCGACGATCTTCAATTTGAACGCTAGAGAGTACTTGGGCATGGTACGCCTTCAAGGCAGCGTCCAACTTTCGGGGGTCATTTCATGGCTGCGAAGAGCAAAGGGTCCCCAGGCTCCCGGCCATAGTAGCCATCCGCCGCCCCAACCTCCTGAGCAGTGATAGCGGTTTACCATTGTTCGCTCACCGCTGCTGATCGACAACGCAGGCCCAAGACCTACGAAGGGCATGCCATGTTCGATCTCATCTTCAGGAAGAAAGCCCCACCATCCCCTCCTCCGGGCTCAGGCAAACAGGGTTTCACGCAGCCGTCCCCAGGTAGGGATCTCCTGGCGCTCCCCCGTCGGCAGAAACTCATCGAGAACATCTGGCAGCGAACATCGCTGTCGCGCGAGCAATTCGCCTCGCTCTATCGGGATCCTCTCGGGCGCTACGCTGACCTGGTCCAGCAGCTTCCCGCTTCGGAAAACCACCACCATGCCTATCCCGGGGGCCTGCTCGACCACGGGCTGGAGATCGTCGCCTACGCACTGAAGATCCGGCAGAACTACCTCCTCCCCATCGGCGCACCGCCTGAGTCACAAGCGGCCCAGGCCGAAGCGTGGTCAGCAGCGGTAGCCTACGGCGCCCTCCTCCACGACTTGGGCAAGATCGCCGTCGACATCGAGGTCGTTCTCGAAGACGGCAGGCCATGGCACCCCTGGCATGGTCGCATTCAGAAGCCCTACCGCTTCAGATACGTCAAAGGTCGCGACTATCAGCTTCATGGCGCTGCTTCAGCACTCGTCTATCTTCAGGTGCTGCCGCCCCACGTGCTGGACTGGCTCAGTGGCTACCGCGAGCTATGGTCATCGCTAATCTTCGTCTTGGCGGGTCAATACCAGCATGCCGGCGTACTGGGCGAAATGATCGTCCAGGCCGACCAGGCAAGTGTCGCCCAGGAGCTCGGCGCCAACCCGCAACGTGCAATGGAGGCCCCCAAGAATACGATCCAGCGTCAACTGGCAGATGGGCTGCGCACCTTGGTCATTGAGAAGTTCAAGCTGAACCAGCCAGAAGGGCCGTCGGACGGGTGGCTGACCCAGGACGCGTTATGGCTCGTAAGCAAGCCTGCCTCAGACCAGCTGCGGGCATTGATGCTTTCCCAAGGAGTGGAAGGTATCCCAACCTCGAATGCACCTTTCTTCAACCTGATCCAGGACCAGGCCATCATCCAGGTCAACGCCCAGGACAAGGCTATCTGGAAGGCAACGATCGACACAGGCCACGGCTGGAAGAACACCTTCACCTTGCTCAAGATTTCCCCCGCGTTGATTTGGCCAGATCCTGCAGATCGACCAGCTCCATTTACCGGCATTTTCACACTTCATCAGCCGGAAGACACCGAGCTAGATCAGCAGCGGCATCCACCCACGAGCGATATCACTGAGCCATCATGCCCAATACCACAAAGCGTGATGCATGTCACATCTTCACAAAAGATGCCCTCATCCGAAACACTGCCGCCGCCCGCATTCCAGACCGGTTTGGACCCCATGGACGAGACCCTTGCACTAGCAGATGAGCTCTTTGGTGAAGCGGCTCCATCTTCCGAAATTCCAACTTCTCAGCTGCCCCCTGACGTCACCCGAGACAGCTTCACTGATTGCATCGCCGAGCACTCAGCTGAAGAGGCAATTTCGGCCAAGGACACAACTGATCTCGGCCAAGCTTTCATAGCCTGGGCGCGGCAGGGCGTGCTTTCACACACGCTGGTGATCAACGATGCCAAAGCACTGATTCACACAGTGGATGGCACTGCGTTTCTCGTCAGCCCCGGATTATTCAAGCGCTATGCCTTGGAGCATCCTCACCTACAAAGGGAAGCCAAGGCGAGAGGGATTGAGACCTGGCAGCTAGTTCAACGCGGATTTGAAAAACTCAAAACTAACCGCAAGACACCGGACAATCTAAATATATGGACATGCGAGGTCATCGGCCCGCGGAAATCCAAACTGCTCAAAGGCTATCTTTTGATGGACCCTGGTGCAATCTTCACGCATCCGCCATTCGATAATATTAGCCTTCGTTTGCAGGATATGGGAGCTAGCGAAAGTTGAATATCATCGATATCGCTAGCGAATACAACGACACTCACGACCTCAGGCCAGCGACTAGAACTATATACCTAGCAGCTGCTCGAGCATTAACCCGGAGATTTGGCGATGACGTCGAACTCGAAAAGCTACATCATCGAGATGTTCTGATCTGGCGCAAGGAGGCCTTGGATTCAGGCTTAGCCAAGCGCAGCTGGAACACGTACGCGAGTCATCTCAAAACGCTTTTCGGATACGCCATTTCTCAAGACCTATTGACGCTCCGTAAAAACCCCTTCACTGACACCTCTGTAGTTCCACCCAGAAAGCGGAAAAAAACTGTACCTCACGAGGCCATTACTCAGGGCCGCAACCAGCTTATCAGGCTACAAGAGATCGAACGGGTATCAGGCGAACGTAGCAGCATAACCCCTGCTTGGTTCTGGCTATCTGTCTACGAAACCTTTCACTACACCGGAATTCGTCTGAATTCTTTATTAAGTATACAGAGACGAGACATCTGCCTAAGACGTAGAACTATTAATGTTCGAAGCGAAGGAGACAAGACTCACAAAGAATTTCTCCTACCCATTCCTGGACCTCTTTATGAGCATATAGACCGCATTGTAGCGTGGGCAGACTCTCTGCATTTCAAAGCCACGGACCAGCTATTCAACGTCAATAGGTTCTCCTCGCACTACAGACGAGAAACTATGGATATAAATCAGATTGAGGCAATGTATAGAAAGTTGACGGCGATAGTAGGCACTCGAATGACTCCCCATCGGTTCAGGCACACCCTGGCGTCCGACCTAATGCGACAAGCGGATCGCAACATTCACGTAGCCAAGGCCCTGCTGAACCACTCGAGCATCGCTACCACGATGGAATACATCGAGACGGATCCACACCAGATGCGTCATGTCCTCGAAGAACGTGCCGATAAGGTACCGAGGAACCTGATCGCTCGAGTGGATTACAGCGCGCGGCAACACCAAGAACAGCGACTGGATCTACCTAAGCCACCCCCTTCCCTGCCCTCTCAGCAACCGTGGAGCATCTCCGGCCCCTCCACGCCAGAAGCGTTCGATCAGCTCGCAGAATGGATCAGCAATGGGGCGAGACCGCTTACAGCGGTAGGAAGGCGTGGATAGCTACACAGCGGAGCTGACATACGAAATGGCGCCAAGGCCACGCGGCGCCAGGCTCTGGGCGCCAGATGATTCAGTTTGACATCATCAAACCGCAGGGCTAGATTCCGTCGCAGACGGCTGCTTGTTTCGGCTGCGAGGACGCAAAAACCCTCCATTGCGGAGGGTTTCTGGTGAAGATGGTGGGTCGTGTGGGATTCGAACCTACGACCAATTGGTTAAAAGCCAACTGCTCTACCGACTGAGCTAACGACCCGTTAGTGGGCGCCATTCTAGCGATTTTCTCAGGAGAATCAACACCCTAGATGAAAAATTTTTAGTGGTAGCGCGTAGGGTCCGAAATTCCCGCCGCCTTGAAGCCTTCGGCGCGCAAGCGGCAGCTGTCGCAGCGCCCGCAGGCCTTACCTTCGTCGTCGGCCTGGTAGCAGGAGACGGTCAGGCCATAGTCCACGCCCAGCTGGCTGCCGGCCTGGACGATTTGCGCCTTGGAGAGGAATTGCAGCGGGGCTTCGATCTTGAAGCTATCCCCTTCCACACCGGCCTTGGTGGCGAGATTGGCCAGGCGCTCGAAGGCTTCGACGAATTCCGGCCGACAATCCGGATAACCGGAGTAGTCCACCGCGTTCACCCCGATGAAGAGATGACGGGCGCCAAGCACCTCGGCCCAACCCAGGGCCAGCGATAGGAACACGGTATTGCGCGCCGGCACGTAGGTGATGGGGATGCCCTCACCCGGGGTCTCCGGGACGGCGATATCCGGATCGGTAAGCGCCGAGCCGCCGATGCCGTTGAGATCCAGGCCGATCACCTTGTGCTCGACGACCCCCAGCTGGCGCGCCACGCGCTCGGCGGCCTGCAGCTCGGCCCTATGGCGCTGGCCGTAGTCGAAACTCATGGTGTAGCAGGCGAAGCCCTGGGCCTTGGCCATGGCGACGATAGTGGCGGAATCCAGGCCGCCAGAGAGAAGGATGACCGCTTTAGGCTGATTCATGCTCAGTGTCCTGGCTCGTCGTTCCAGAGAATCTTGTGCAGCTGCAGCTGGAAACGCACCGGCAGATTGTCCGTCACGATCCACTCCGCCAACTCACGCGGCACCACCTGGCCATGGCTGGGCGAGAACAGTACCTCTCCCGCACGCTGTTCCAGGCGATACTCGATCAGCTTGGAAAGCGCCCAGTCATAGTCTTCGCGGGAACAGATGACGAACTTGATCTGATCGTTGGGCGTCAGGTGGTCAAGGTTGGCGTACAGGTTGCGCCCCACCTCCCCCGACCCTGGCGTCTTGAGGTCGACGACCTTGCTCACGCGCACATCCACGCCACTGACATCCAGGGCGCCACTGGTTTCCAGGGACACCTGGTAGCCGGCATCGCACAGTTGTTCGAGCAGCTTGAGGCAATTGGGCTGGGCCAGTGGCTCGCCACCGGTCACGCAGATGTGCCGCGGCCGGTAGCTCGCGACCTGCTCCAGGATGGCATCCAGGTGATGGATCTCGCCGCCGGTGAAGGCATAGGCCGTGTCGCAATAGTGGCAGCGCAGGGGACAGCCGGTGAGGCGGATAAAGACAGTGGGAAGACCGGCGGTGCGGGCTTCACCCTGGAGCGAATAGAAGATTTCGGTAAGACGTAGGGTATCTTTTTGCATGAAAGCCACGGGCGTGACGGCTACACAGGCCATCCGCCTCCGTTGCGGTAGATAGAAGAAAAAAGCCTGCGCTAGGGCAGGCTTTTCAGATCCCGCTGCGCCAGTTGCGCAGCGGAGGTTCCGGGATACTGGCTGATGACCTGCTGGTACATGCCCCTGGCCCGATCGGTGCGGCCGAGCTTCTGCTCGACCCCACCCAGTTTGTAGAGCGAATCCGGCACCTTGTTGCTGGTGGGGTAGGCCTGACTGACCTTGGCGAAAGCCTGGCCTGCGGCCTGCAGATCGCCCTTGGCCAGATTCACTTCACCCAGCCAGTATTGGGCGTTGCCGGCGTACTGACTGTTGGGATATTTGCGCAGAAAGGCGTTGAACGCCTGACTGGCCTTGTCGAAATCCTTGGCTTTGATCAGATCGAAGGCAGCGTCGTAGTACAGCTTTTCCTTCGCCGGATCGCCCGGTTCGCTACTGGCGGCCGGTGCCCCTGCGGAAGCAGGCGGGGTCGGCGTATTGTTGGCCGCGATGGCACCCCCCTGGGCGGCACCCGTAGCCGCTCCGGCACCTGCATTGGCAGGAGCGGAAGAAAGCTGGGAAATACGGCCATCCAGATCCTGGTAACGATCCAATCCTTCCTGCTTAAGCTGGCGGATCTCGTTTTCCTGGACCTCGACCTGGCCACGCAGGCGCGCGATATCGTCCTGCATCTGCTGCAACTGCATGAACAGTTGACCCATGCCGGAAACGGGAGCCCCGTTTCCGGCACTGGCCGCGCCTGCGTTGCCATAGCCTTGCCCAGCGGACTGGGCAACGCCATAACTACCATCCTGTACGGGAACCTGAGCCCCGGCGACAACCGGTACACCAAGGGTCAGGGCGATCAAGAACTGCAGGCGCTTGGACATCGTTTATTACTTCTTCAGCTCGACGCGACGGTTCTGAGCCCAGGAAGCCTCGTCGTGACCGACGGCAACCGGACGCTCTTTGCCGTAGGACACCAGCTCCAGCTGAGCCGGGGACACGCCCTGCAGCACCAGGTAGCGCTGAACGGCCTTGGCACGACGCTCGCCCAGCGCCAGGTTGTACTCGCGGGTACCGCGTTCGTCGGTGTTGCCTTCCAGAACGACGCGCTGGCCGCTGGCCTTCAGGTCACGGGCGTGAACGTCCAGAGCGCGCATGGCTTCCGGCTTCAGGTCGGAGCTGTCGTACTCGAAGTAGAAGGTGGTGATGGCGCGCAGAGCGGCTTCGTCACCCATGCTGCCGTCGACGGCACCCGAGTTGGCGCCGTAGCCAGCGTTCGGGTCGACAGCACCGGCGCCAGCGCCAGCACCAGCGCCTTCACCGGAGGCGTCGCCGCCCTTGGAGGAACAGCCTACGGCCACGGCCATGGCCAGAGCCAGCGCAGCGAACTTGCCGAATTTCAGCATTTCCATCATGTAACTCCTAAAAGAACCGCAATGTTGGTGTAACTAAGGACTTTTCTAATTAGCCGTCAGTTCAGGTAAGGAGACCAGGAAGGCTCGCGCACGTCACCCTGGGCGGTGGGAATAGGAATCCGGACGCGACCATTGATGGAGACAAGCATCAGTACGCCTCGGTCCTGCTGGCGGGTGGCGTAGATTAGCATGGTGCCATTGGGCGCAACAGTGGGCGAATCGTTGAGGCTGGTGTTGGAAAGTACCCGCACAGAGCCGCGCTGGAGGTCCTGCGCAGCGATCTGGAAGTTGGTGAAACCTTCCTGACGATGCACCATGACCAGGGTCTTTTCATCCGCCGAAAGTTTCGGGTTGGCGTTGTAGTTACCGACGAAAGTCACGCGCTCAGCACCCCCGCCATTGGCGCTGGTCTTGTAGATCTGCGGCTTGCCGGAACGGTCGGAGGTGAAATAGATGGTCTGGCCATCCTTGCCCCAGAAGGGCTCGGTATCGATGGCGGAGTCATTCGTCACACGACGAATGGCACGCGAGCCGAGATCCATCACATAGATCTCGGGGTTGCCATCCTTGGACAGCACGAAGGCCAGGCGATTGCCATCGGGCGAAAACGCCGGCGCGCCATTCAGGCCTTCGAAGTTGGTCAGCTGCTCGCGGCGACCGGTGTCGATGTACTGCATGAAGATGCGCGGGCGCTGCTGCTCGAAGGAGACGTAGGCGATGCGCTTGCCATCCGGCGCGAAACGCGGCGACAGGATCGGCTCGCGCGACTGCAGCAGGGTAACGGCACGCGCACCGTCATAGTCGGCGCGCTGCAGGGTGTAACGGGTGTTGGTGGCGGAGAAGCGCTCGGCGGTCACATAGAGGATGCGCGTCGAGAAGGCACCTTTCACCCCGGTCAGCTTTTCATAGGCCTGGTCCGAAATGAAGTGCGCCATGTCGCGCAGCTGATCGGTGCTGCCGCCGACGTTGCCGGTCAGGACCTGCTGTTCGGTGGAGACGTTGAAGAGGGCGTAGCTGATCTGCAGGCGGCCACCGTTGGGCACGACATTGCCTACCAGCACGTAATTGGCGCCCAGCGCCTTCCAGTCACGGAAGATGACTTCGCTGGCCTGGCTCGGCTGACTCAGCATGTTCTGGCGTGGAATCGACGAGAACACCCCGGAGTTGCGCAGGTCATCGCTGACGATATTGCCCAGGTCTTCCGGCAGCGGCTGACCACCCTGCCAGCCGAAAGGCACGACGGCGATCGGAATGGCACGATCACTACCGCTGGAGATCACCAGCGGATCGGCCGCCTGGGCGGAGCCCACCATCAGGACCAGGCCCAGCAGGATGTAACGGATCAGGGTGTTCACAGACTCAGGTCCTCCGGTTTGAAGATCATGCGGCGCTGACGGTACAGCTGATCGAAGGTCTTGCGATCCAGCTGCTGCAGCTCACGGATACGACCGACGTTACGCACGGCCGATACCGCTGAATTATCGAATTCCTTGTTGCCACTGGAGCGGGTAACCGTCGCGCTGGTAATGGTGCCGTCTGGCAGCATGTTGATCTGCACCTCGACGCTCATACCATTGCGCGCCGACTGCGGACGCGTCCACTGCTCGCTGACCAGACGCACGATCAGGTCATCGAAGCTCGATGCCACCTCGTCACCCTGCTCTTCGGCCAGTGCCTGCTGCCGCTGGGTATCATCGGACAGCAATTCGGCCAACGCCTGCGCCTTCTTGTCTTCCGCCGCCTTGCGTGCAGCTGCCTGGGCAGCCTTCTTCTTGGCGTCGTCTGCCGCTTTCTTCTTGGCAGCCTCGGCTGCAGCCTCTTTCTTGGCCGCTTCTGCCGCCGCCTTCTGCTTGGCCTCTTCCGCCGACTTCTGCTTGGCTGCTTCGGCCGCCGCCTTCTTGGCCGCTTCGTCGGCTGCCTTCTGCTTGGCGGCTTCGTCGGCCTTCTTCTTGGCGATATCCGCCTGCTTCTTCTGCTCGACAGCCTGCTTGGCTTCCGCAGCCGCCTTGGCGGCCTCGGACTGTTTCTCGGCCTCAGCCTTGGCTTCGGCGGCTTTGGCCGCCGCTTCCGCTTGCTGCGCCTTTCGAGCGTCGTCGGCTTTCTTTTGTTCCGCGGCCTGTTGCTGGGCTTCCTTCTGTTGCTGAGCCGCCTTGGCCGCCGCCGCTTCGCGCTGGGCTTCCTGTTGCTCGCGGCGCTGCTCCAGCTGCTCCTGCTCGTACTGTTTGGCCGCGGTCTTCTTCGCCTCCCCCGCCAGTTTCTGCTCGGTCTGCACCTGCGCGGAACTCTTGGACTTGAGCTGGACCAGGGTGGCCTGGACGACCGGGCGCGACTGGG
Organism: Pseudomonas sp. LA5; assembly: GCF_028640825.1. Classification (NCBI taxonomy): domain Bacteria; kingdom Pseudomonadati; phylum Pseudomonadota; class Gammaproteobacteria; order Pseudomonadales; family Pseudomonadaceae; genus Pseudomonas; species Pseudomonas sp. LA5. Next base: position 373,400 of record NZ_JAQYZY010000024.1, on the reverse strand, counting down.
GCAATTCAGGGGTGAAGGCGAAGCTGACAAACAGCAGGCCGAAAATCAGCACATGCAGGGCGACTGCCCAGATGACCGGCCAGAAATAACTTTCGGACGACGAACGCTCGCGGTGTCGCATCAAGGCGCCTCGGTAATCAACCCGACGTTGGGCACGCCGGCCTGTTGCAAGGCACCCATGGCGCCGGCCACGACACCGTAGTTGGCAGCCTTGTCACCCCGGATGAACACCTGGGTGTCCGCCCGCTGACGCATGATGGCACCGACCTGCTGACTCAGTTGGGGCAGCGACACCGCGGTCTCGGACTTGGCCTTCTGATCGGTATCCACCTCGGAACCGACGTTCCAGTAGTAGGTACCGTTGGCCTTCACCGAGACGGTGAGGATCTGCTTGTCGTTGTCTTGCGGCAGGGCCTGACTGTCGACCTTGGGCAGGTCGACCTTGACGCCCTGGTTGAGCATGGGCGCCGTCACCATGAAGATGACGAGGAGCACCAACATCACGTCGATGTAGGGCACCACGTTCATCTCGGCGACGGGCTTGCGTTTCTTGCGGCGAGGGACCATGGGATACCTCTTTATTCGTCGCTGGTGTGGACTTTGCGGTGCAGGATGGCCTGGAATTCGTCCGCAAAGGTGTAGTAGCGGTTGATCAGCATTTCCGAGCGGGCAGCGAAGCGGTTGTAGGCCACGACGGCGGGAATGGCGGCGAACAGACCGATGGCGGTGGCGATCAGGGCTTCGGCGATGCCGGGAGCCACGGTGGCCAGGGTCGCCTGCTGGGCAGTGGACAGGCCGCGGAAGGAGTTCATGATGCCCCAGACGGTACCGAACAGACCCACATAGGGGCTGGTGGAACCGACGGTGGCCAGGAACGGCAGGGCCTGATCGAGTTTTTCTTCCTCACGGGAGATGGCGACGCGCATGGCGCGCGAGACGCCTTCCATCACGGCATCGGGATCCACGCCGGGCTGCTGACGCAGGCGGGAGAATTCCTTGAAGCCGGCGCGGAAGATCTGCTCGACGCCGGAGTCCGGATCGGGGTTGCTGCCGGCCTGGCGATACAGCTTGGACAGATCGATGCCCGACCAGAATTTCTCTTCGAAGGCATCCAGGGAACGCTTGGCGGCGCGCATGGCATTGCCGCGCTGGATGATCATGATCCAGGACGTGACAGAGGCTGCGACCAGGATGAGCATCACCAGTTGCACCACCAAGCTGGCGTTGGCGATGAGGCTCCACATGGACGTATGGTCGACGTTGGGTTGCACGCTTAATCTCCTGATTGAATTGACGCCGGATTTCCGGCAAGAACCGTTCGCATGGCTGCAGGGATAGCCCTGGGCCTGAAGCTGTCAGCACGCACGCAGGCGACCGTCACCCACCCTTCACAGAGCAGGACAGCGTCCCTGGCGCGCCGGACCTCCTGGTGAAACCTGAGGCTGGCGCGCTTCGCCTCGACCACCTCGGCACCGATCAGCAACTCGTCATCCAGTCGCGCGGGCGCATGGTAGCGCGCTTCGCTGCTATGGACGACGAACAGCAGACCATCCCGGGCGAGTTCGGACTGGGCATAGCCCAGCGCGCGCAGTCGCTCGGTGCGGGCGCGTTCCATGAACTTGAGGTAGTTGACGTAATAGACGATGCCGCCGGCATCGGTATCTTCGTAGTAGACACGACACCTGAGGACGGACGGCGACGGGCTCCGCGATTGCGCGTGCATACTCTAGAACCTAGCCTCGCCGTTGCCAATCAGAAATGTTCGCAACTGCATTTAATTACCATTGACCTCGAACAGATCGGGTGTACCACCCTGGGCCAGACGCGTCGGCAGATTGAGCCCGAAGTGCAGATAGGCATGGCGGGTCACCACCCGTCCGCGCGGCGTGCGCATGATATAGCCTTGCTGGATCAAATAGGGTTCCAGCACATCTTCGATGGTGTGACGCTCTTCGCTGATGGCGGCAGCGAGACTGTCGACGCCCACCGGACCACCGTCGAACTTGTCGATCATGGTCAGCAGCAGACGGCGATCCTGGTGATCGAAACCCTGGGCGTCGACGTCCAGCAGATCGAGGGCACGACTGGCGATGTCGTGGCTGATGTGACCCTGCCCGCGCACCTCGGCGAAGTCCCGCACCCGCCGCAGCAGGCGATTGGCGATCCGCGGCGTGCCACGCGCCCGGCGGGCGATTTCCATGGCCCCCTCGGCCTCGATGGCGAGACCGAGAATGCCGGCCGAGCGGGTGACGATGGTGGCCAGATCCGCGGTGCCGTAGAACTCCAGACGCTGGACGATCCCGAAGCGGTCGCGCAGCGGATTGGTCAGCATGCCGGCGCGGGTGGTCGCGCCGACCAGGGTGAAGGGCGGCAGGTCCAGCTTGATGGAGCGAGCCGCCGGACCCTCGCCGATCATGATGTCGAGCTGGTAGTCCTCCATCGCCGGATAGAGCACCTCCTCGACGATGGGCGAGAGTCGATGGATCTCGTCGATGAAGAGCACATCACCGGCTTCCAGGTTGGTCAACAGCGCGGCGAGATCGCCCGGGCGTTCCAGCACGGGGCCCGAGGTGCTCTTCAGGGAAACCTGCATTTCCTGGGCGATGATGTTGGCCAGAGTGGTCTTGCCCAGGCCGGGTGGGCCGAAGATCAGGGTGTGGTCGAGGGCCTCGCCCCTGCCCTTCGCGGCCTGGATGAACAGCCCCATCTGGTCGCGCACCACCGGCTGGCCGATGTAGTCGGCCAGACGCACCGGACGGATGGCGCGATCCTGGAATTCCTCACGGTCGCGGCCAGTGCCCGAGATGAGGCGATCGGTTTCTATCATGGGATCAGACCATGCCCTTCAGGGCGCGACGGATGAGTTCCTCGCTGGAAAGGTCTTCCCCCTCCACGGCGGCGACGGCGCGGCTGGCTTCCTGGGGCTTGAAGCCCAGGGCGACCAGGGCGCTGACCGCATCGGCCTCGGCGCTGGCCACGACGGCGGCCTGGTTCGGCAGGACCAGGGGAGCGATGCCGGGCAGGCTTTCCCAGGCCTTGAAGCGGTCCTTCAGCTCGACCAGCAGGCGCTCGGCAGTCTTCTTGCCCACCCCTGGTACCTTGACCAGGGCGGCCGTGTCCTGGGCTTGCACGCAGCGAACCAATTCATCCACCTCGAGACTGGACATCAACGCCAGGGCCAGCTTGGGGCCGACACCATTGAGCCGGATCAGCTCGCGAAACAGCTCACGCTCGCGCTTTTCCCCGAACCCATACAGCAGGTGCGCATCTTCCCGTACCACGAGGTGGGTATGCAATGTGACGATTTCACCCTGGGCCGGCAGCCGATAAAGGGTCGTCATGGGCACTTCGACCTCGTAGCCGACTCCGCCCACGTCGAGCAGGAGATGCGGCGGCTGCTTTTCCGCCAGGGTGCCACGTAGACGACCGATCACAGGGTTACCTTCCTAACGTTGGAGCGAGAGGGTTGAGCGAATAGGACTAGAGCCGCAGACGACCGCCGCGGCGGCGGGTGGCCAGCAGGCCATGGGGCACCAGGCTCTGCCGGGTATGGGCATGGCACAGGGCGATGGCCAGGGCATCGGAGGCGTCGATCTGCGGCTTTTCGGTCAGCCGCAGCAGGTGCATGACCATCAGCATTACCTGCTGCTTGTCCGCCCCGCCGTTGCCGACCACGGCCTGCTTGACCTGGCTCGCGGTGTACTCGGAGATCTCCAGGCCACCCTCGGCACCGGCGACGATGGCCGCCCCCCGGGCCTGACCCAACTTGAGCGCCGAATCGGCGTTGCGCGCCATGAACACCTGCTCGATGCCCATGGTGACCGGCCCGTACTGGGCGATGACGTCGCGCACCCCGCGATAGACGATCTGCAACCGTTCGGGCAACGGACCGTTTCCCGTACGGATGCAGCCGGAGGCCACGTATTCGCAGCCCCGCCCGGTGTCGCGCACCACGCCGAAGCCGGTCAGCCGCGAGCCCGGGTCGATGCCCAGCACCAGGGTGCCGGGCGCATCGGGCGGCAGGCGCTCGTAGAGGGACATCAGCCGAGCTGCTCCATGACATCCTCGGGGATGTCGGCGTTGGAATAGACGTTCTGCACGTCATCCAGGTCTTCGAGCATGTCGATCAGCTTGAGCACCTTCTGCGCGGTGTCCAGATCCAGGGTCGCGGAGGTCGAGGGGATCATGGTCACCTCGGCTTCGTCGGCCTTGTAGCCGGCAGCGGTCAGGGCTTCGTTGACGGCGATGAAGTCAGCGAAGCTGGTGAAGACGTCGATGGAGCCATCGTCGTTGGCCACCACGTCGTCGGCACCGGCTTCCAGGGCCGCTTCCATCAGGGCGTCTTCGTCCAGGCCGGGGGCATAGCTGATCTGGCCCTTGCGCTCGAACAGATAGGCCACCGAACCGTCGGTACCCAGGTTGCCACCGCACTTGTTGAAGGCGTGGCGGACTTCGGCCGCGGTACGGTTGCGGTTGTCGGTCATGGCTTCGACGATGATGGCGACACCGCTCGGGGCGTAGCCTTCATAGGTCAGTTCCTCGACGTTCTCGCCTTCGCCGGCACCCACGCCACGGGCGATGGCCCGGTCGATGGTGTCGCGGGTCATGTTGGCGGTCAGCGCCTTGTCCACCGCCAGACGCAGGCGGGGATTGTCGGCAGGAACGCCGCCGCCCTGGCGCGCGGCCACGGTCAGCTCACGGATGATCTTGGTGAAGATCTTGCCTTTCTTGGCATCCTGGCGTTCTTTGCGATGCTTGATGTTGGCCCACTTGGAATGACCGGCCATAAGCTACTCCAATCTCTTGACGAAGACGGCACCGGCGGCGAGGGCCGCGGCGCACTGAAAAGGGAAACGGAAGGCATCCACCTGGGCGCCCTCCTCCGATAGGACTTATTCCGCCTTGGGCTGCTCGCGCAGGCGGATGTGCAGCTCGCGCAGGGCCTTGGCATCGACGGCGCCGGGCGCCTGGGTCATGACGTCGGCCGCGCTCTGGGTCTTCGGGAAGGCGATGACTTCGCGAATCGAGGAGGCGCCGGTCATCAGCATCACCAGGCGATCCAGACCGAAGGCCAGGCCACCGTGGGGCGGTGCACCGAACTTTAGGGCGTCCAGCAGGAAGCCGAATTTCTCTTCCTGTTCCTCGGCGCTGATGCCGAGGACCTCGAAGACCGCCTGCTGCATCTTCTTGTCGTGGATACGGATGGAACCGCCGCCCAGCTCGGTACCGTTGAGCACCATGTCGTAGGCCCGCGACAGGGCTGCGCCCGGATTGGCCTTGAGCGCCTGCGGGTCGCACTTGGGCGAGGTGAAGGGGTGGTGCATGGCGGTCAGGCTGCCATCGTCGTTTTCCTCGAACATCGGGAAGTCGACCACCCACAGCGGCGCCCACTGGCAGGTCAGCAGGTTGAGGTCGTGGCCGAGCTTGATGCGCAGCGCGCCCAGGGCTTCGGAGACAACCTTGGTCTTGTCCGCGCCAAAGAACACGATGTCGCCATCCACCGCACCGACGCGGTCGAGGATGACGTTGATGTTGTCCAGCGGGATGTTCTTGACGATGGGCGACTGCAGGCCCTCGACGCCGGCGGCGCGCTCGTTGACCTTGATGTAGGCCAGGCCCTTGGCGCCATAGATGCCGACGAACTTGGTGTAGTCGTCGATCTGCTTGCGCGGCATGCTCGCCCCGCCCGGTACCCGCAGGGCGGCGACGCGGCACTTGGGATCGTTGGCCGGACCGGCGAAGACCTTGAAGTCGACGTCCTTGAGCTGGTCTTCCACGTCCACCAGCTCCAGCGGGATGCGCAGGTCCGGCTTGTCGGAACCGAAGCGACGCATGGCTTCGGCCAGGGTCATGTGCGGCAGCTCGCCGAATTCGACGTCCAGCACTTCCTTGAACAGGTTGCGCACCATGGTCTCGGTGATGTCCATGATGTCTTTTTCATCGAGGAAGCTGGTCTCGATGTCGATCTGGGTGAATTCCGGCTGGCGGTCGGCACGCAGGTCTTCGTCACGGAAGCACTTGGCGATCTGGTAGTAGCGATCGAAGCCGGCGACCATCAGCAGCTGCTTGAACAGCTGGGGCGACTGCGGCAGGGCGAAGAAGCTGCCGGGATGGGTCCGGCTGGGCACCAGGTAGTCGCGGGCACCCTCGGGGGTGGCGCGGGTCAGGATCGGGGTTTCCACGTCGAGGAAACCGTTTTCGTCCAGGTAGCGGCGGATGCTGGAGGTGATGCGCGAGCGCAGCTTGAGCTTCTCGGCCATCTCCGGACGGCGCAGGTCGATGAAGCGATAGCGCAGGCGGGTCTCTTCACCGACGTCGGTGTACTCGTTGAGCGGGAACGGCGGGGTCTCCGCTTCGTTGAGCACTTCCAGCTCGTAGCCCAGCACCTCGATGGCGCCGGAGGCCATGTTGGCATTGCGCGCGCCTTCGGGACGCAGGCGCACCTTGCCGGTGAGCCTGACGACATATTCGCTGCGCACGCGGTCGGCCTTGGCGAAGGTTTCGGCGCGATCCGGATCGAACACCACCTGGGCCAGGCCTTCGCGATCGCGGATGTCGAGGAAGATGACCCCGCCGTGGTCACGGCGGCGGTGGACCCAACCGCAGAGGGTGATTTCCTGGCCGTCCAGGCTCTCGTTCAACTGGCCGCAATAGTGGCTGCGCATCATGGTCGTGGTTTCGCTTCTCTAGAACAGGCTGAATGCGTGGAGGCACCGGGCCGCCAGGGCCGGGTGCTCGACTGAACGGGAGATTCTATATCATCCGTCACGATTTTACCGTAGCCGGGCGCGCAGCTCGACACGCGAACACTGGCTAAACGGCCAGCAGTTCTGTGATAGCCTCGGAGCCCTTCGCAACCGACGCACAGGAGCCGTCAGCATGGAAATCAACATCGGAATCGCCGAACAGGATCGTGCCCAGATCGCCGAGGGCCTGTCGCGCCTCCTGGCCGACACCTACACCCTGTATCTGAAGACCCACAACTTCCACTGGAACGTGACCGGGCCGATGTTCAACACCCTGCACCTGATGTTCGAGACCCAGTACACCGAGCTGGCGGTCGCCGTGGACGACATCGCCGAGCGCATTCGCGCCCTCGGCTTCCCGGCGCCGGCCACCTATGCCGCCTACGCCCGGCTTTCGAGCATCAAGGAAGAGGAAGGCGTACCGGACGCCCAGGAGATGATCCGGCTGCTGGTGCAGGGCCAGGAAGCCGTGGTGCGGACCGCCCGGGGCATCTTCCCGCTGCTGGACAAGGTCAGCGACGAGCCCACCGCCGATCTGCTGACCCAGCGCATGCAGACCCACGAAAAGACCGCCTGGATGCTGCGCAGCCTGCTGGCCGCCTGAGTCCGGCTACCGTCGCGGGCCACGGCCCGCGACGGTGCCATGATTGAGCGGCCCTCACCTTTTGGGTTTAATAAGGACGCGCTTTTCGCGCCGGGTCATTCCGCTGTCGGGCACCGCTCCGGCAGTTTCGGCAGACCCGTGTTATCTATCCCAAGGTGATTTCACATTGAACACGTTATCTACTGTCCATGTCGTGGTGGGCGCTGCTGCGCTCCTGTTATCGGCGATTCCCGGACTGCAGTCCGATACCTCGTCCTTCGATCAACCCGAGTCCATCCACCTGGCCCTGCTGGGTCTTGCCACCCTCCTCTTCACACCCTTCTCCCGTAGCCGCAGCAGCGGCGCCCAGAAACTCGCCAGTGTCCTGCTGGTGCTCGCCGTCGTGGCCCAGACCTTCATCCTGCTGGCGCCCCTCGAGCAGATCGGCGGCCTGCCGGCCGAGCTGCTGCCGCTGGCGCTGACCCTGGTCGCCGCCCTGGCCAGCCTGCCGGAGAAGTTTCGCGGCCAGGCCGGCAGCGCGCCGGTGGTCGATGCCGAGCCACGCCCGCGCCAGGCGGCGCGTCCGGCGCCCGTTGCGGCCGCCCCGGCACGCCCGCTGGCCGATGACCGCGAGCGCGGCACGGTGAAGTGGTTCAACACCTCCAAGGGCTTCGGCTTCATCTCCCGCGATACCGGCGACGATATCTTCGTGCACTTCCGCGCGATCCGTGGCGAAGGCCATCGGGTGCTGATGGAAGGCCAGCGCGTGGAGTTCTCGGTGATCCAGCGCGACAAGGGTCTGCAGGCCGAGGACGTGATCATCGCGGCCTGATCCGTACCAGCCAAAAGAAAGGCCGCCCATGGGCGGCCTTTTTCATGGGCGCGCGAGGCTACTACCGCTGGGCGGCCGCTGCCTTGCTGTCGTTCATGCCAGTGGTGTTGCCGAGCAGGCTTGCCGTGGCGATCTGGATGAAGGCCTCCAGGCGCTTCTGCAGCTCGGGCGCGCTGGCGTCGCCCTTGAGCACCTCGCCACCGGCCTGGGTGCCCAGGTGATAGCGATAGAGCACGGCATCGCGATCACGCGGCTTGACCAGGATGCGATCGCCGGTGACCAGGGCCACGGTCTGGTCACTGCCCGAGGGCTTGATCACCGCCACACCCGGATCGCCCTGGGGCAGGCCCAGCAGGTCGCGGCCCCAGCACTGGTGCTGGGTCGGCTTGCCGAAGCGGGCCAGTACCGTGGGTACCACGTCGATCTGGCTGCCCACGGTGTCGCGACGGGCGCCAAAGGTTTCCTGCACGCCCGGACCGATCAGCAGCAGCGGCACGTTGAAGCGCGACAGGTCCATCTCGGTGATCTGCTCGTTGTTGCCGAAGCCATGGTCACCAACGATGACGAACAGGGTGTCCTGGTACCAGGGTTCCTGCTTGACCTTGGCGAAGAACTGCCCCAGCGACCAGTCGGCATAGCGCATGGCGGTGAGGTGCTCGTCGAGCGAGCCGTGGCCGGTGACCGGCGTGACCGGCAGGTCCTTGGGCAGTGCATAGGGGGTGTGGTTGGACAGGGTCTGCAGCAGCGCATAGAAGGGCTTGCCGTCCGGCGCCTTGGCCAGGGCGTCCAGTTCCTGCACGGAGCGGTCGAACATGTCCTGGTCGGAGACACCCCAGGTCGGGTCCATGAACACCGGATTGACGAAGTCTTCGCGACCGACGAAGCGGGTCATGCCCTGGTTGCTGAAGAAGCCGGACTGGTTGTCCCACTGGAAGTTGCCGTTGTAGACGTAGACATCGTCGAAACCGCGGGTGCTGAGCAGTTGCGGCAGACCGGAGAACTGGTGGGCGCCCTCGGGCATGCGCATCAGGTACTCGAAGGCCGGCAGATTGGGGAAGCAGGCCATGGTGGCGAACATGCCCTGGTGGGTATGGGTGCCGTTGGAAAAGAAGCGGGTGAACAGCGTGCCCTGCTTGGCCAGGGCGTCGAAGTTGGGGGTGATGCCGTCTTCGTTGCCCAGGGCGCCGATATAGCGACCGGCCATGCTTTCCATGAGGATCACCACCACGTTGCGCACCTTGGGCAGTTGGCCGTCGGTGGGCGGGGTGTAGATCCGGCGGACGGCAGCCTTGTCGGCGTCGATCAGTTCGTCACGCGGGGTCAGCAGCAGCTGCCGGGTGGTGGCCAGCGCCTCGGCGGCCGGCATGGTGGCCTTCCAGCTGTTGTCGCGATGATCGGAGAAGCTGTTCTCGGCGGCATTGATCAGCGTCAGGGTGCCGTTCAGACCCAGATGGTTGGCGAACATCGAATCGGTGGTATAGGCGTCGCCCCAGCGCAGCGGCGGCCCGGACCTCAGGGTGCCACGGGCGGCGATGACGGCTACCACCAGGCAGAGCATGAAGACCGCGCCCCGGCGATACCAGGCGGCCGGTCGCGCCGCGACATGACGCCGTGTGGCCCGCTCGACGCCAAAGAACACCAGGCCCAGCAGCAGGGTCGCCACGGCCCAGGCCAGCAGCAGGCGCACCACCGGGAAGCCGTTCCAGATCATGCTGGTGACGGTGTGCAGGTCTTCCTGCATGTATTGGAACACCAGGCTGTTCAGGCGCTGGTGGAATTCGCGATAGAAATTCAGCTCGCCGACGCCCAGCAGCAGGCAGAGGCTGGCAGCCAGGGTGAACCAGCCGGCCTGCAACCGGCGCGCGGCCATGGCTCTGGCACTCAACAGGCAGAGCAGCGAGGGCACGCAGATATAGACCACCAGGCGCAGGTCGAAGCGGGCGCCGTTGAAGAAGGCCTCGGCGAAGGTGGCGAAGGGCGAATCACCGATCAGGTCGGTGTTGTAGGCCAGCAGTGCCAGGCGCAGCAGGGTGAACATGACCAGCAGCGCCAGGCCGCAGCCCAGGACGAAGCTCAGGTGGCTGCCCAGCGTCGGCACCGGGCGGATGCCGGGGGTGCGCGGGGATTGGGGGACTTCCGTTTGCGACATGAAAACACCTTGTCAAAAGCAGCAGGGATTCGCGGCGCGTGGCCAGCGGCTCGGGATCGGCCACGCAGAGGCCTCGGGCGCGGTCGGCAGGCGTGGGAGTTTAACCCTCCGGCGCGATCGCGCCAGTCTTGGCCGCTCGGGCTTGGCCGAAGCGAGACCTCCACCGCGCCGTCAATCGCCCAGCCTGAGCAGGAGCTCGTCAAAATTTCGTCAAGGACTGCTCTGGTTGCGACGTCAGCACAGGCATGGGCGGCAGCCGCCGCTTGCAGTAAAATCCAGCACCCTTGACCGCTCCAGTGCCGTATTCAGGATGTCCCATGGCTCACCGTGACGCTCTGCAGATGCTTCGCACCTACCTGACCAGCCAGATCCTTGGCCAGGAAACCCTGGTGGAGCGCCTGCTCATCGCGGTGCTGGCGGATGGTCATCTGCTGGTGGAAGGTGCCCCGGGGCTGGCCAAGACCAAGGCCATCAAGGACCTGGCGGAAGGCCTGGAGGCCGATTTCCACCGCATCCAGTTCACGCCCGACCTGCTGCCGGCCGACATCACCGGCACCGAGATCTATCGCCCGGACACGGCGACCTTCTCCTTTCAGCAGGGGCCGATCTTTCACAATCTGGTGCTCGCCGACGAGATCAACCGGGCGCCGGCCAAGGTGCAGTCCGCGCTGCTGGAAGCCATGGCCGAACGCCAGGTGAGCATCGGCCGCACCTCCTATGCCCTGCCCGACCTCTTCCTGGTGATGGCCACCCAGAATCCCATCGAGCAGGAAGGCACCTATCCGCTGCCCGAGGCCCAGCTCGATCGCTTCCTGATGCACGTCAAGATCGGCTACCCCGACGCCTCCGTGGAGCGTCGCATCCTGGCCCAGGCCCGTGGCGAGGCCCTGGACGGCGAGACCCTGCCAACCGAGCGCGTCACCCAGGCGGAGATCAATGCGGCTCGTCGCGAGGTGCTCGGGCTGTACATGGCCGATGCCGTGGAGGAATACCTGGTCCAGCTGATCATGGCGACCCGCACCCCGGGGCGCTTCGACCAGGACCTGGTGCACTGGATCACCTATGGCGCCAGCCCGCGTGGTTCCATCGCCCTGGATCGCTGCGCCCGCGCCCATGCCTGGCTGGCCGGGCGGGACTTCGTCAGCCCGGAGGATATCCAGGCGGTGGTCTTCGACGTCCTGCGCCACCGCGTCATCCTGTCCTTCGAGGCGGAAGCCGCCGGCATTGATCACGACCGGGTGGTGCAGCGCATCCTCGATCTGGTGGCCGTGGCCTGAGATGGCCGAGCGCAACGGCGTGACCCTGAGCCTGGCCGAGCTCATCGAAATGCGCCACCGGGTGGTCGAGGTGCAGCTGTTTTCCGCCGCCGGACGCCGCAGCCCGCTGATCGGCCTGCACCATTCGCGCCTGCGCGGCCGCGGGGTGGATTTCGACCAGGTGCGCGCCTATCAGCCCGGCGACGATGTCCGGGCCATCGACTGGCGCGTCACCGCCCGCACCCGCGAACCCCATACCAAGCTGTTCCATGAAGAGCGCGAGCGCCCGGTCTATCTCCTGCTGGAGCAGAGTCCGCGCACCTTCTTCGGCACCCGCCAGCAATTCAAGTCGGTGCTGGCCGGGCGGCTGGCCGCGCTGATCGGCTGGGCGGTGCTGGAGCACAACGACCGTATCGGCGGCATGATCTTCGGCGGCGAACGCCTGCACGAGGTGCGCCCGCGACGCAGCAAGCAGAATCTGCTGCGCTTCTTCGATCACCTGATCAACGCCAATCGGGCGCTGCAGGACCCGGCCCTGGCCCAGGTGCCGCGCATCACCTTCAACCAGGTCCTGCGCCGTGCTCGCGAGGTGCTGCGTCCCGGCAGCCTGGCGCTGGTGATCTGCGACGAGCGCAGCCTGGACGTGGCCACCGAGCAGCACCTCACCCTGCTCTCGCGGCACAGCGACCTGGTCCTGCTGCCGCTTTCCGATCCGCTGGATCATGCATTGCCCCAGGCCGGCCTGCTGCGTTTCACCAGCGGCCAGGCCGAGGTCGAGCTGGATACCGATCGCGCCGACGTCCGCCAGGGCTATGCCGAGCAGGCCGCGCAGCGCCGCGAACGCTGGACCGAACTCAGCCTGCGCCTGGGCATTCCGCTGCTGCCGCTGTCCACGGCGGACGATCTGGTCGAACAGCTGCGGCACCTGTTGCGGCAACATCGCCCGGGGTACACCTCGTGACCCCCGGCCTGCCGACGCTGGAGCCGCTGCGGCTGCCAGCGGAACCGGCCTGGTGGCCACCGGCGCCGGGCTGGTGGTTGCTGCTGCTGGTCGTGGTGGCCCTGGGTTTCTTTCTGCGCCACCATCGCGGCCGGCGGCCGCTGGACAGCGCGCTCCCCGTCGAGGCGACCACCGAAGAGGATCTGCGTACCACCGCCCTGGCCGAACTGGCCCGCCTGCCGCGTCCCTATGGCGCGCCGGCCGGACCCTGGCTGCAGGCGCTGAATGCGCTGCTCAAGCGCCTCTGCCGCGCCAGCTATCCGGATCAGCTCAGCCAGACCCTGAGCGGCCGCGACTGGCTGGCCTTTCTCGATTCGCGCTGCCCGGCGGCCGGCCTGACGCGCTACATGATTCTGGTGGACGGCGGCTATCGCCCGGACTGCCGCCTGAATGACCGCGTCATCGACGGCCTGCAGGACGCCGTCGCCACCTGGATCCGCAAGCATGTTTGAATTCGCCTGGCCCTGGCTGTGGCTGCTGTTGCCGCTGCCCTGGGCGCTGCGCGTGCTGTTGCCCGCGGCCGACAGCGGCCAGGCGGCCCTGCGCGTGGAATTCCTCGGCGAACTCGAACACCTGGGCGGACGCATCCGTCACACCGGCGGCCTGAGCGGCACTCGCCGCCTGCTGCCCTTTCTGCTGGGCTGGCTACTGATCCTGGCCGCCGCGGCGCGCCCGCAATGGGTGGGACCACCCCAGCCGCTGGACGTAAGCGGGCGCGACCTCTTGCTGGCGGTGGACGTCTCCGGGTCCATGGACACCCCGGACATGCCGCTGGGCGACGAGAATGTCAGCCGCCTGACGCTGGTCAAGCAACTGCTCGGCCGCTTCATCGACAGTCGCCAGGGCGATCGTGTCGGCCTGATCCTGTTCGGCTCCCAGGCCTATCTGCAGGCGCCCCTGACCGCCGACCGACGCACCGTGCATGCCCTCCTCGAAGAAGCCCAGATCGGCCTGGCCGGGCGCAACACGGCGGTGGGCGACGCCGTGGGCCTGGCGGTCAAGCACCTGCGCAAGCGGCCGGACAACAGCCGCACCCTGATCCTGGTCACCGATGGCGCCAGCAACGGCGGCGTGGTGACGCCCGAGGTGGCGGCCAGCCTGGCGGCCAGCGAGCGGGTACGCGTCTATACCCTCGGTATCGGTGCCGATCCGGACACCCTGGGCGCCGGCGCGACACCCAGCGATCTCGACGAACCCATGCTGCGTCACCTCGCCGAGGTCACCAACGGCGCCTATTTCCGGGTGAGATCCAGCATCGAACTGGCCGCCGTGTCGCGCCAGCTTGATCGGCTCGAACCCATCCGCCAGCAGCCGGACCAGGCCCGTCCCACCCGTGAACTCTATCCCTGGCCGCTGGCCGGGGCGCTGCTGCTCGGCCTGGCCCTGGCGCTCGGCCGCCTGCCGTGGCCGCAGCGCTGGCAGCGTGGAGGCAAGGCCCGATGAACGACTGGCTGCCGCTGTTCCTGCGTCCCGGTTGGCTACTGGCCCTGGTGCCGGTCGCCCTGGTGATCGGCTCGCTGCGCCGACGCCGGCATCGCCACGGGCACTGGCAGGCGCTGCTGCCTCCGGCGCTGCAACCCTGGCTGCTCAGTGACAGCGATCGCCAGCGCTCGCCCCTTGGCCTGGTGCTGCTGGGCCTGGCCGGGGTGCTGGCCTGTCTGGCGCTGGCCGGCCCCAGCTGGCAGCAGGGCGAAGCGCAGAGCTTTCGCCGCAACGATCCGCTGGTGGTGGTGCTGGCGCTGACGCCCGACCTGCTCGCCACCGACGTCACCCCGAACCGCCTGCTGGCCGTGCAGCGCAAGCTGCAGGATCTGCTCAAGGCGCGCCAGGACGGCGAGACCGCCATCGTCGTCTATGCCGGCAGCGCCCACACCCTGGTGCCCCTGACCGACGACCTGCCGACCATGGACAACCTGCTCAAGGCGCTGCGGCCGTCGATCATGCCGGTGCCCGGGCGGCGCGCCGACCTGGGGATCGCCCAGGCCCTGGAGCTGCTCGGTCCGGCGCCCAGCGCCAGTGCCCGGTTGCTGCTCATCGCCAGCGACCTGGACGACCGCGAGCGCCTGGGTATCGAGCGCCAGCTGCAGGGTCGACTGCGCCAGCTGGCGATCCTCGGCCCGGGTACGCCCCAGGGCGCGCCGGTGGCCGCCGAGACCGGCAACTACCTGAGCGACGCCGCCGGCGGCATCCGCATCGCTCGACTGGACGAAGGCCACCTGCAGGGCGTCGCCCAGGCACTGGGCGGGCACTATCAGCGCTTGCAGCGTGACGACGGCGACCTGCGCCGTCTCGGCCTGCTGGAGCGTCCCGGCGCTGTGCGAGCCAGCGACGGCCGGGCCCCCGCGGACTGGCGCGACCAGGGTTACCTGTTGCTGCTGCCTCTGCTGCTCCTGGTCGCCTGCGGCGCGCGCCGCGGCTGGCTGCTGAGCCTGCCCTTCTGTCTGCTGCTGACGCCCCCTCCGGCGCAGGCCGGCAGTTGGGACGACCTCTGGCTGCGGCGCGACCAGCAGGCCCTGCAGCTGCTGACCGACGACCAGGCTGGCGCGGCCGCCGAGCTCTTCAGCGACGAGCGCTGGCGCGGCGTGGCGCTCTATCGCGCCGGCGACTTCAGCGGCGCCGCCGCGGCGTTCGCCCGGGATCCGTCGGCGGACGGCCACTACAATCGCGGCAACGCCCTGGCCATGGCCGGACGCCTGGAAGAGGCCCTGCGCGCCTACCGGGCGGCACTGGTGCTGCGCCCGGATCTGACCCCCGCCCTGCGCAATCGCAATCGCCTCGAACGTCTGCTCGCCCAACGCGCCGCAGCCCAGGCCGAGGCCGCCGCCCGCAGTCGCAAGGCGCAGAACGCCAGCCAGAGCAGCACCCAGGCGGACGAACCGGCCAATAGCGGTACCCCGCCGTCCGCTGCAACCGCCGCGGCCAGCCCGCAGCAGCAGGCCCAGGCCGGCGCGGACTGGCTCGTCAGTCCCGCCTATGCCGAAGATCCCCTGGCGGAAGAACAGCGTCAGGCGGCCGAACAGTGGCTGCGGGAGATCCCCGACAACCCGGCCGAGCTGCTGCGCCGCAAGTTCTGGTACCAGCAACAACAACGCGAGGAGAACGCGCTGCAATGAAGTCCTATCCGTTGCTGCTGCCCCTCGCGCTGCTCGCGCCCCTGCTTCAGGCGGCGGATCTCAGCGCCCGTCTGGAGCGCAACCAGCTCAGTCAGAACGAGACGCTGGAGCTCATCCTCGAGACCACCGACCCCGCCCAGTTCGGCAAGCCCGATCTCGGCCCGCTCGAGCAGGACTTCCGCGTGCTCGGGGTGCGGCAGAACAGCCTGCCGCCCGGTGAGCGGGTGACCACGCGCTGGAACGTGACCCTGCAACCCAAAGCCAGTGGCGCCCTGACCATTCCCGCCCTGACCCTGGACGGCGCCCGCAGCCAGCCACTGACCGTTACCGTGGAGGCCACCGCCGCCAGGCGCCAGACCCGCGACCCTGTCTATCTGGAAGCCGCGATGGAGCGCACCCGGCTCTATGTGCAGGCGGAGACCATCCTGACCATCCGCCTCTACCACGCGGTGGCGCTCTATGACGACCATGTGCTCACCCCGCCCAATCCCAGCGATGCGCGGGTGGATCTGCTCGGCACCCCCCAGGTCTACGAGCGCGACGTCGAGGGGGTACGGCATGGCGTGATCGAATGGCGCTACGCCATCCATCCGCTGCAGAGCGGTACCCTGGTGCTGCCGCCCCAGACCTTCAGCGCCACCCTCGCCGGTGGCCTCGACGACAGCTCGCGCGCTGGCCAGCCGATCCAGCTGCGCACCCCGGCGCTGACCCTGGAGGTTCTGCCACAACCGGCCAGTTATCCGGCGCAGACGCCCTGGGTGCCGGCGCGCAGCCTAACCCTGACGCAACAATGGAATCCCGCGCCGGAAGACGCCCGCGAGGGCAGCGCCCTGACCCGCACGCTGCAGCTGCGTGCCGAAGGCCTGGCACCCGGTCAGCTCCCCCCGCTGGTGCTGCCCGAGATCGAGGGCGTTAAGCGCTATGCCGAGCAACCGCGGCTGTCGCTGCAGACCCAGGCGCGCGGGCTGGTCGGGCAACGCGAGGAACGGGTCGCCCTGATTCCCACATCCACGGGTGACAAGGTCCTGCCGCCGGTGGAGGTGGTCTGGTGGAACACCGAGACCGATACCCTCGAACGCACCACCCTGCCCGCCCAGCCCCTGGTGGTCGCCGAGGATCCGACGCTGCAACCGGTGGCATCAGCGGCGGCCAAGATCACCGGCAGTGACCGGGGACTCTGGCGCTGGCAGCTGGCGACAGCCTTCTTCGCCCTGACCACCCTGCTCGGCTTCGGCCTCTGGTGGCGCGCCCGCCGTCAGCCGGCGGTGTTGCCGACCGTGCCCGATCTCGACAGCCGCCTGCAGCGCGAAGAGCTGCGCCGCGCCTGCCAGAGCAACGATCCCCACGTCACCCGTCACGCCCTGGACGCCTGGGCCCGACAGCAACCGGAAACCCTGGCGGCCATGGGGGCACGTTTCGAGCCCCTGGCCGCCGCGCTCGACGACCTCAATGGGGCGCTCTATAGCGAAGCCGGTCAGCGCTGGCAGGGCGAAACGCTCTGGCAGGCGATCAATGCCCTGCCGCCGCTGACGCCGGCAGCCGTGCACGACACCCTGCCACCGCTCTATCCGCGCTGAGCGGCTTCTTCCAACTGCGCCAGCCGCTCTTCGAGGGCGGCGATGCGGGCTTCCAGCGCCTCCAGCCGGCCTTCGCGTCCGCCGGCAGGGGTAGCGCTCTCGGCGGCACTACCCAGCTGCGCGACCTGGGCATCGCGCTCTGCCGCGTTGCCGAACAGATGCAGATAACGCTCTTCGCGCTGGCCAGGCTGTCGCCCCAGGCCGGTGGCCAGGCCGCGGGCGATCAGCCGCTCCAGATGGTGGCGCACCTGCTCAATATCATCGAAGGCGTGCATCCGGCCGCTGCGGGCCAGCAATTCGCCCAGGGTCTGGGGCCCGCGCAGGAACAGCAGGGCGCAGAGCGCCCACTGGGGTGGAGGGAGTTCCAGGGCCCTGTCCAGCCGCTGTTCCCAGCGATCCGCCCGGCTACCCATGACCAGGCGGGCCAGGCCGCGTTCCTCCAGACGTCGCAGTCCCTGCCCCACTTCGCCCGGGGTGAGGTTGAGCACCGGCTCGCGGCTGGTCTTCTGGTTGCAGGCCAGCACCAGAGCATTGAGGGTCAGGGGATAGCTTTCCGGGGTGGTCAGCTGCTTCTCGATGAGACTGCCGAGGACGCGGATCTCGGTAGCCTCCAGCGGCTCTTCGGCAAAGGCGGGGGTGACTGCTTGGCTCATGGCGGACTCCGCTTGGATGACTCGCCAGCCTAGCCTGCTCTCAAAGCCGTCGCCACTGCGGCAGCCCGATCAGCACCACCGCGCCCACGATGACCAGCATGGCCAGCGCTTCGGCCGCACCGATCCGTTCTCCGGCGAACAGGGTACCCAGCAGCACCGCCACCACCGGATTGACGTAGGCGTAGCTGGTGGCGGCCGCCGGCCGTACCCGCCCCAGCAGATAAAGATAGGCACTGAAGGCGATCAGCGAGCCGAACACCACCAGATAGCCCAGCGCCAGCCAGCCACCCAGGGCCGGCCAGTGCTGCAGGCGCTCGCCGCTGAGGTAGCTGGCGCCGAGCAGCACCGCGCCCGCCACCAGCATCTCCACCGCGCTGGCCATGGCGCCACGCGGCAACGGCAGGTAGCGACTCCAGATCGAGCCGAAGGCCCAGGCCGCCGCGGCGAGCAGGATCACCGCGGCCCCGAGCGGCGTGGCGCTCATGGTATCGCCCAGATTGAGCAGGGCGATCCCCACCAGGCCCAGGGCGATGCCGGCCCATTCCAGCAGGGTATTGCGCTGCCCCCAGAGCAGACCGAACAGCAGGGTGAACAGGGGGACCGTGGCGATCGACAAGGCGGCGATACCGGAAGTCACGCCCCAATGCTCGGCCAGGGTCACCCCGCCGTTGCCGACGCCCAGGAGCAGGATGCCGATCACCGCGGCCGCGGCGGTCTCGCGCGCCGTTGGCCAGGGTGCCCCGCGCCAGCGCAACCAGCCCAGCAGGAGACTCCCGGCGATGAGAAACCTCAGCCCCGCCATCAACAGCGGTGGCCAATGGGCCACGCCGATGCGAATCACCAGATAGGTGGAACCCCAGACCACATAGAGCGCGAAGAAGGCTGCCAGCAGGGGCAGCCAGCTGGGCAGGCGTGGCGGCGCGAGGCAGGGCGAGGCGGAGGTGTCCATGCGCGAGAGCTTCCTGAGGGGTCAGGCTGCCATTGTAGAAGCGCGTGATGCGCCGGCTAAGATACAGTCAAGAGAGAAACGGCCGACCAGCCTTTGATTCAGCATACTTTAGGGATGGAGACCTTCGATTCGAAGGCAGGGAAACGGACATGGACCATATTGATCGTCGGCTCATCGACCTGCTGCTGGTGGACGGCCGCGCCAGCTACGCGGAGCTGGGTCGCCGGCTGGGCCTCTCCGCCCCGGCCATCGCCGAACGCATCGCCAAGCTGGAAGACGCCGGCATCATCACCGGCTATGGTGCCCGTATCGACCGCCGCGCCCTGGGCTACGGCACCGAATGCCTGATCTCGCTGCGCCTGCACAGCACCAGCCAGGGCCCGGTATTGAAGAAACTTGAGGCCCTCCCCCAGCTGCTCGCCTGCTACCGGGTCACGGGCGACGACTGCCTGATGCTGCGGGTCGCCGTACGCGACATGGGCGAACTGGAGAGCCTCATCGATCAGCTGACCCGATTCGGCATGAGCCGGACCGTGGTGGTGCTGTCGACGCCCTTCGAGCGCCCGCTGCCGCTCATGCCCAGCTGAAGACGCGCATAAAAAAGCCCCGGCGCCTCGCGGCACCAGGGCTGGCGGAGTACGACCACCTAGATGAAGGAATCGTCGTCGCCACTGTCGTCGAAGAAGCCGCTACCACCGCCGGTATCGCCATAGTCGGCGGCGTCTTGGAAGCCGGCGTTATCCTGGAAACCACCGGCATCCTGGAAACCCCCGCCATTGTCGTAGCTGGCGTTGTCCGCCCAGCCTCCCTGGGAGCCGGCATCGGCCAGGCCCTGGTCGGCGGTCGGGGTCTCGTTGATGACGTTGACGATCTCCTCGGGTTGCGAGTGATGGAACAGGCCCGAGATAGCCTGGGCCGCCAGCACGCCACCGGCGACCCCGGCCGCGGTCTGCAGCGCACCGCCCATGAAGCCGCCCATGCGGGAAGGCGCGGCCTGGGGCGCGCCATAGCCGGGTGCGGGCTGGGCATAGCCGGGATTGGACTGGGCATAACCCGGATTGGCGGGACGCGGCGCTGCCGGACCCGGGTCATTCCAGCCGCGCGACGGCGCGGCGTTGGCCGGTGCCTGACCGCCCGTTGCCTGGCTGCTGCCACCGCCGAACAGGCTGGAGAGGAAGCCACCGCTGCTTGGACGATTCTGCTGGACCTGGGCCATCTGGCTTTCCAGCTCCTTGACGCGCTGATCCAGCCGCTTGATGGCGGCCTCCTGGATCAGCATCGCCTGGGCCATGTAATAGGGAGCCGCGGGCTGCTCGCGCAGGCGCTGCTGGATCAGCGCCTCGGCTTCCCGGTCACGGGGTGCGGTCTGGGCTTCCGTGGTCTTGAGACGGTCGAACAGACCTTCGATCAGCTGGCTTTCTTCGCGTTGCATGATGACCCTCCCGCAGACGGTCTACTGGCGGCCTTCCCCTGGGAACGGCCTGGATATCGAAAGGCGCAGCAGCCTGCGCTGCTATGCCAGATAGAGGCGTTGTAGCAGCTTTTCAAGCAGGACACGCGCTATGTTCAGCGCGGATTCAGCCAGCCCTCCCCGCCTTGGCATCACTCTTCTGAAGGGACAGCGGGGTGACGAGTTCCAGCGCCGCGCCGGTGACTGGACAACCGGCCTGTGCTGGGGGAGTCTGCCGCTTTGCCCGCGAGACTCGCCCATGCAGCCGCTGCTTATCCTCATCGACCAGCAACAGGGGATCCGCGCGCCCCATCTGGGCCCACGCAACCACCCGGACGCCGAGCTGCGCATGGGCGACCTGCTGGCGGCCTGGCGCCAGGCCGGAGCGCCCTTGCTGCACGTCCGGCACCTGTCGCGCAGTCCGACTTCGGTGTTCTGGCCGGGACAGCCCGGCGTGCAATTCCAGCCGGCGCTGGCGCCGCTGCCCGGCGAGACGGTGTTCGACAAGCAGGTCCCCGACGCCTTCGCCAACAGTGGCCTGGAGCACTGGCTGCACCAGCGCGGCATAGGCTCACTGCTGATCTGCGGCGTGGCTAGCGAGAACTCGGTGGAGGCCACCGCGCGCAGCGCCGGCAATCTCGATTTCACCACCTGGGTCGCCGAAGACGCCTGCTACACCTTCGCCAAGACCGACTTCGCCGGTCGGACGCGCAGCGCCGAGGAGGTCCATGCGATGGCCATGGCCAATCTGCACGGCGAATACGCCACCGTCACCTCCAGCGCGGCCATGCTCGAACGTCTGCGGACGAACGGGTCGCCCTGCTAGACTGCCCGCCTGCCCGTCTGGAAGAGCTGCATGAACCCTGTCGATATTCTGCGCGACTCGCTGTCTTTCTTTGCCCGCAATCTGCGGCCCCTGGCCGTCCTCACCCTGCCCTCGCTGCTGCTCGAAGCCCTGCTGCGCTATCAGGTGCTGGAACGCTTCGGCGCCAGTGGCGGCCTGTGGGACATGCTGGTGAGCCTGCTCTGCTATCCGCTGTACACCGCCGCCCTGCTGATCTTTCTGGAGGCACGCACCCAGGGTAATACCCCGCGCCTGAGCGGCGTCTGGGGCGCCGCCCTGCTGCTCTGGCCACGCTTCGCCCTCCTCGCGGCCTTGACCTCGGGGCTGGTGATGCTGGGCTTCTCGCTGTTGATCGTGCCGGGCTTTCTGATCATGGCCAAGCTGGCTTTCGCCGAGAATCTGCTGGTGCTGGAGGGACGGGCGCCGCTGGACGCCCTGCGTGGCAGCTTCCGGCTGAGCCGCGGGCACTTCTTCACCCTGCTGGCGTGCATCCTGGCCACGGTCCTGCCGGCCTGGCTGCTCGACGCCTGGATCACCCGGCATTTCGCCGAGGCCGCGGTAACGGAGATCGCACTGCAGACCTTCTCGGGCTTCCTGCAGCTGATCCCCAGCATCGCCGTCTACCGCATCTACATGCTGGTCAGGCAGAACGCCTGACCTGGCCACTTACCACATCAGGTCATCCGGAACCTGATAGGCGGCATAGGGATCGTCCGGATCCGGCTCGCCGCTCTGCACGTTGAGCAGCACCACCCGCTTGGGATCGCGCTCCTGGATGCGCTCGGCGGTAGCCCGGGGCACCACCTCGTAGCGGCCTTCGTAGCGCACGATGGCCAGACTGCCCTTGCTGAGCTTGTCTCTCATCATGACGTTGACCGACAGGCGCTTGACCTTCTTGTCGTCGACGAAGTTGTAGTAGTCCTCGGTGCTCAGCTTGGGCAGGCGGCTGGTCTCGATCAACTGCTTGATCTGTGCCTGCTCGGCCTTGCGCTTCTTCTTGTCTTCCTGAGCGCGATTGAGCTCCTGGTCCTTGGCCAGCTTCTCCGCCTGGGCCTGCTGGACAGCCAGCTCCTGGGAGCGGTCCTTTTCCGTCTGCCCGCGATGCTCCATGCGGGTCTGCTTCTGCTTCTGCTTGACGGCCTGCTTGGCCTGCTTTTCATTGACCAATCCGGCTTTCAGCAGCTGGTCGCGTAGGGACATGCTCATCGATACGACTCGTCTAGATCATCCAAGGGGGCGCGACTCGAAAGCGGCCGCGCGCCAGGGTGTCCATCCTGCGCAGCCGACGAAGCGAGTGCAAGCCTTTCTCTGGGGTGAAATAATGCGGTCATTACCTATCCGCCCCTGGTTCGGGCGCTGCCGATCACAATTCGCCCATGATTACCTTCGCGATCGTCCTGCTCTTCGTCGCCAGCGTGCTCTTCGTCCACCTTCGCGGACGCGCTCGGCTGCCTTTCCTGCGCCAGCTTGTCAACCACTCCGCGGTGTTCGCCCCCTACAACGCCCTGATGTACCTGTTCTCCAGCGTGCCGTCCAAGCCCTATCTGGATCGCAGCCGCTTTCCCGAGCTGGACGTGCTCAAGGACAACTGGCAGGAGATTCGCGTCGAAGCCCTGCGGCTGTTCGACGAGGGCTATATCCGCGCCGCGGAAAAGGACAATGACGCCGGCTTCGGTTCCTTCTTCAAGAAGGGCTGGAAGCGTTTTTACCTGACCTGGTACGGCGAGCCGCTACCTTCCGCCCAGACGCTCTGCCCGCGGACCGTCGAACTGGTGCGGCAGATCCCCAACGTCAAGGGCGCCATGTTCGCCCTGCTGCCGGGTGGAAGCCATCTGAATCCCCATCGCGATCCCTTCGGCGGCTCGCTGCGCTACCACCTGGGCCTGGCCACGCCGAACTCGGACGCCTGTCGCATCTATGTCGACGGCCAGCCCTATGCCTGGCGTGACGGCGAAGACGTGATGTTCGACGAAACCTACGTGCACTGGGTCAAGAACGAGACCGATCAGACCCGGGTCATCCTCTTCTGCGACGTCGAGCGTCCGCTGCGCAACCGTCTGCTGACCCGCGTCAATCAGGCGGTCAGCCGTTTCCTCGGCAGCGCCACGGCGCCGCAGAACGTCGAAGGGGAGCGCGTCGGCGGCATCAACCAGGCCTATGCCTTCAGCAAGAGGTTTGGGGATCGCATCGGGGGTGGCGTGAAGAAGTTCAAGCGGCGCCATCCCAAGGCCTACCGCATCGCCAAGCCAGTGCTGGCGGTACTGGTAGTGATTGCGCTCTACCACTGGATCGTCAGCTGAGGCAGCGATCCTGCGCCACCGGCCTGATCAGCCGGAACGCTGCTGGCGCTGCCGATGCAGCCGCGCCACCAGCTCGGCTTCGGCCTGGGACAGACCACAGGCCTGAGTGAGATCGTCGGCGCTGGCGCCCAGCCCCACCAGGCGCGCTGCCTGGGAAAACGACAGACTGGTAGGATCGCTCTGCTCGATCTGGGTCAGGCGATCGGGCAAGGGTGCCACCACCTGGGCCAGCCCCTGCACCTGTTCGCCCATGCGTACCTGCCCGGCCTGGTAGGTTTCCAGGCGTTTGAGCAGGATCTGCATGCGCTTGTCGACCAGGGCCTCCCGCTCGGCCAGCTTGGCCGCCTGTTGCTGCTGGCGCTGCCAGAGCAACCAGCAGCAACCACCGAGGCCGGCACAGGCCAGCCCTAGGGCAACGCTGAGCAGGATCAGCCCGACGAGCATCAGATGCTTTCCAGCTCCGACCACTCTTCTTCGGTCATCAGCTTGTCAAGCTCGACCAGGATCAGCAGCTCGCCGTTCTTGTTGCACACGCCCTGGATGAACTTGGCGGACTCGTCATTGCCGACGTTCGGTGCGGTTTCGATCTCCGACTGCCGCAGATAGACCACCTCGGCCACGCTGTCGACCAGGATGCCGACGACCTGCTTGTCGGCCTCGATGATGACGATACGGGTGTTGTCGGTGACCTCGGTGGGCAGCAGACCGAAGCGTTGACGGGTGTCGATCACCGTCACCACGTTGCCGCGCAGGTTGATGATGCCCAGCACGTAGCTCGGCGCACCCGGGACCGGAGCGATTTCGGTGTAGCGCAGGACTTCCTGGACCTGCATCACGTTGATGCCGTAGGTCTCGTTATCCAGGCGGAAGGTGACCCATTGCAGGACCGGATCTTCGGAACCCTGTGCGGACGTTTTTTTCATGTTCCCTAGCCTCGTCAAATACCGCACGTGCGGCGAAGCGGGCGAACCCGCCGGTTAGTTGCAGCGGGCAGCCCTAGCGACGGCCACCCACCACCTGTTCAGCGAGCGCCGCCACATCCAGCAGCGCACACATCTGATCGATCACCGTACCGGCCAGCCACGGCCGGGTAGCGCGCTGATTCCGCCATTTGACCTCGGCGGGATCCAGCCGTACCGAATGGCTGACGCCATGCACGGCCAGGCCCCAGTCCAGGCCTTGCAGCGATATAACGAATTTCAGGCCTTCGCGATAGTCGTCGCGGTAGCGCTCGGGCATTACCCAACGCGCCGCGTCGAGCACGCGCAGGTTGCCTGCCTGGCAGGGTAGCAGGCCCAGGAACCAGTCTGGCTGACCAAACAGCGGCGTCAACTCTTCGTCGGTCAGCGGGTAGATGGAGCCCAGGCACACCAGGGGCGCGGCCAGGGTCAGGCCGGCCACGTCGAACAGCAGGCATTCGAAGGGTTCTTCGCCCCACTCGGGGCGACCTTCCAGGTGCACGGCGCCGGGCGGTACGCCAGCCGCGGCGGCGGGCTGCACCGCCGGGGTACCGAGAGCAATGCCCTCCACCATCGGACGCGCCGGCTCGGCGGCGGGGGCCAGTTCGGGGACACGCCAGTCCAGCTCGATGTCGGTTTCCGGCGGCAACGGCACCTGGGTTGCAGGCTGCAGCACCTCGGGCAGGGCGACGCCGGCACGGCGGGCTGCCAGCGGCACGACCTGGGGTTGCCACGCGGCATCCCGTTCGAGCTCCTCGCGCACCGCGGCGGCGAATTCGTCTTCGCTCACGCTGGCGATCGGCGCCGCCGGTGCCACCACGGAAGCCACGACCGGCGTGGATTCGGCGGTCGGCAGTTCCAGGAACGCGTCCAGCAACAGGGCATCGAGATAGCCCTGGAGGACACGCTGAGGACGATTGTCGAGAGACGTCGGTTGGCTCATGGCGATCTACGTGGGTGAGTTGTCCAGCCTATCGGCCGGCAGGGTGGAAAACTTGAATCAGGCGACCTGGCTGCTGGGCGCGCCGTCGAGCAGATGCCGCAGCAGCGCCCGGTAGGCAATGACGCCGCGGCTGTTCACCTCGTGGCGCGACGGCACCTGCCCGGAACGACTGGCGTCGCGCAGCCGCGTATCGATGGGAATGAAGGCCTGCCACAGCTGCGCCGGATAGGTGCTGCGCAGCACCTTGAGCGTACCGATGGAGGCCTGGGTACGGCGGTCGAACAGGGTCGGCACTATGGTGTAGGGCAGCGCCTGCTTGCGCGAGCGGTTGATCATGGTCAGGGTGTTGACCATGCGCTCGAGCCCCTTGAGCGCGAGGAACTCGGTCTGGGTCGGAATCACCAGATGCTGACTGGCCGCCAGGGCATTGACCATCAGCACGCCGAGCAACGGCGGACTGTCGATCAGCACATGATCGAAGTCGTTCCACAGCTGTGCCAGGCTTTTGGAGATCACCAGGCCCAGGCCGCTCTGGCCGGGCGACTGACGTTCCAGGGTAGCCAGCGCCGTGCTGGACGGCAGCATCGACAGCTGCGGATGACTGGTGGGCAGCAGCAGCCGCTTCGGCAGGCCCTCCGGAACCTGACCACCGTGCTGGAACAGGTCGAACGCGCTGTGTTCGAGGCTGTCCGGATCCTGACCGAAATAGCTCGTCAGGGAGCCGTGGGGATCAAGGTCCACCAGCAGGACGCGCTTGCCTTCATCGCCGAGCAACCCGGCGAGGGCAACGGTGGTGGTGGTCTTGCCCACCCCACCCTTCTGATTGGCGACAGCCCAGACTCTCATGTGCAGACTTCCTCCCGACGACACGACCAGCCGGGTCAAGGTGCCGGCTTGGTGGCCGGCGACGAAGATTTGACAGGCGCCACCCCGGGCGCCGGTTCTCCAGGCGATGCTGCAGATTGTGTGCCAGTCGACGAATTTTGCAAGGTGCTCTGTGGCCGAAACAGGTCGAGATTGCGCGAGATCAGCAGAACCACGCGCCGATTGCGGGCGCGATTGACGTCGCTGGTGTTGTCGACCACCGGCTGATAGGCGCCATAGCCCACTACAGCCAGGCGCTGCGGCGCGATGCCGTTACCGATCAGCAGCCGCACGATACTGGCCGCCCGCGCCGCGGACAGTTCCCAGTTGGTGGGATACAGCGCCGTGCTGATGGGGCGGTCGTCCGTATAGCCCTGTACCTGGATCGGATTCTTGAACGGCGCCAGAATCTTGGCCACCTTCTCCATGAGGCCGAAGGCGGGATTGCTCGGCAGGGAGTCGCCGCTGGCGAACAGCAGATTGGAGCTGAGTTCGATCTCCAGCCACATCTCACTGGCCTTGATGTTCAACTGGTCGCCGGCGATGAGATCGCCGAAGGTGGCGCGCACGCTGTCGGCGATCTGCTGCAGCGGGTCGCTGGGGGTGCCCCTGGCCGGCTGAGCGGCACTGGCGTCCATCACCGTGGGTGTCACGCCCGCGGGACGCTGATCGCCGAGGGGAATGGGTTTGAGCGAGCGCTCCGGCTGACTGAAGATGCCCGACAGGCTGTCCGAAAGCACCTTGTACTTGCTTTCGTTCAAGGAAGAGATGGAATACATCACCACGAAGAAGGCGAACAGCAGGGTGATGAAGTCCGCGTAGGAGACCAGCCAGCGTTCGTGGTTCTCGTGTTCTTCGGGACGGCGGCGGCGACGAGGCATGCGGCGTCCTCCTAGTCCAGAAAACCTTGCAGCTTCATTTCGATGGAGCGGGGATTCTCACCCTCGCCGATGGACATCAGCCCTTCCAGCAGCATTTCCCGGTAGCGGGACTGTTGCTGGGCCAGCGCCTTGAGCTTGTTGCCGACCGGCAGCAACAGCAGGTTGGCGAAGCCGACACCATAGATGGTGGCGACGAAGGCCACGGCGATGCCGCTGCCCAGCTGGGAGGGATCGGCGAGATTCTGCATGACATGGATCAGGCCCATCACCGCGCCGATGATCCCGACCGTGGGTGCATAGCCACCCATGGCTTCATAGACCTTGGCAGCGGCGATGTCGCGATCTTCCTGGCCGTAGAGATCCACCTCGAGGATGCTGCGCAGGGCCTCGGGCTCGGTGCCGTCCACCAGCAGCTGCAGGCCCTTGGCGGCATAGGGATCGGCTTCGCGGGCGACCAGGGGTTCGAGACCCAGCAAGCCTTCCTTGCGCGCAACGTTGCTCCAGTTGACCACCTTGCGGATGCCGCCAACGAGGTCCAGCCGTGGCGGTACGAACACCCAGGCCAGCATGGTGAGGGCCCGGCGCAGTACCGGCAGGCGGGTCTGCAACAGGACGGCACCGAGAGTGCCGCCGACCACGATCAGCGCCGCCGGAGCGTTGGCCAGGGCGGTAAAGGAACCGCCCTCCAGCAGGTTGCCACCCATGATGGCGGTAAAGGCCAGCAGGATGCCGATGAGACTGAGAACGTCCACGCTCAATGCCCTTCTGGCCAGAGAACGCCTGCCGTCACGAACAGGCCTCGGTCAGGTGTCTGCCGATGTCGTCCAGGCCATAGATGGCGTCGGCCAGATTGGCCTTGGCGATGGCCATGGGCATGCCGTAGATGACGCAGCTGGCTTCGTCCTGGGCCCACACCTGGCTGCCGACCTGCTTGAGCATCCGCGCGCCTTCGCGGCCGTCGGCGCCCATGCCGGTCAGGACCACCGCCAGCACCTTGTCGGCATAGGCCTTGGCCGCGGAGCCAAAGGTCACGTCGACGCAGGGTTTGTAGTTGAGGCGCTCGTCGCCGGGCAGGATCTTTACTGTGCCGCGGCCGTCCACCATCATTTGCTTGCCACCGGGTGCCAGCAGAGCCAGTCCCGGACGCAACTGGTCGCCGTCCTCGGCTTCCTTGACGCTGATGCGACAGAGCTTGTCCAGGCGCTCGGCGAAGGCCTTGGTGAAGGCCGCCGGCATGTGCTGGATCAGCACCAATGGTGCCGGGAAATTGGCTGGCAGCTGGGTAAGCACCCGCTGCAGAGCGACCGGGCCGCCGGTGGAGGTGCCGATGGCCACCAGGCGATAGTGCTTGCGCTTGGGCGGCGGCGAAGCCGGAGCCGTGGCTACATGACTGGCAGGAGCGCTGCTGGGCGCCACCGGACGCGCCGCCGGGCGAACGGTGGCCGGCGCGGTCGCGGCACTCGCGGGCGTAGCCGGCGCGACGCTGGGGGCCACGGCGAAGCGCCGGTTGGAACGAGCGATATGGTGGATCTTCTCGCACAGCAGCTTTTGCACACTGGCGGGATTGCGCGAGATGTCCTCAAAATTCTTCGGCAGGAAGTCGACCGCGCCAGCATCCAGGGCATCCAGGGTGACCCGGGCGCCTTCATGGGTGAGCGAGGAGAACATCAGCACCGGAGTCGGGCACTTCTGCATGATGTGGCGGACCGCGGTAATGCCGTCCATCATCGGCATCTCGTAGTCCATGGTGATGACATCGGGTCGCAGCGCCAGGGCCTGGTCGACCCCTTCGCGCCCGTTGCTGGCCGTGCCCACCACCGAGATGTTGGGATCGGCCGCCAGGATTTCCTTGAGCCGACGCCGGAAGAAGCCGGAATCGTCCACCACCAGTACTTTTACCGGCATACGTTGAAACTCCTAACTGGGGCGGCGCAGGCCGCCCGATGGCGCCAGGCCCAGGGCCCGACGCCGCTCGTATCGGGCCGACTCAGAGTCCGCGACGGGCGTAGCGCTTGAGCATGCTGGGCACATCGAGGATGAGCGCGATGCGCCCGTCGCCGGTGATGGTCGCTCCGGACATGCCGGGCGTTCCCTGCAGCATCTTGCCGAGTGGCTTGATGACCACCTCTTCCTGGCCCACCAGTTGATCGACCACGAAGCCGATGCGCTGGGTGCCCACCGAGAGGATCACCACATGCCCTTCCCCCTGCTCCACATGGGCCGCATTGGGCACCAGCCAGCGCTTGAGGTAGAACAGCGGCAGCGCCTTGTCGCGCACCACCACCACTTCCTGGCCGTCCACCACGTTGGTGCGGGACAGGTCGAGGTGGAAGATCTCGTTGACGTTGACCAGCGGGAAGGCGAAGGCCTGGTTGCCCAGCATCACCATCAACGTCGGCATGATCGCCAGGGTCAGGGGCACCTTGATGACGATCTTGGAGCCCTGGCCCTTGGTCGAGTAGACGTTCAGGGTACCGTTGAGCTGGCTGATCTTGGTCTTGACCACGTCCATGCCCACGCCACGACCGGAGATGTCGGAGATCTCGGCCTTGGTGGAGAAACCCGGGGCGAAGATCAGGTTGAAGCACTCGGTCTCGGTCAGGCGATCGGCCGCGTCGCGGTCGAGCAGGCCTTTTTCCACGGCCTTGTTGCGCAGCAGATCCGCGTCCATGCCCTTGCCGTCATCAGAGATCGACAGGAGGATATGGTCGCCTTCCTGTTCGGCGGAGAGCACTACACGCCCCGCGCGGGACTTGCCGTTCTCTTCACGCTCGGCTGGCCCTTCGATGCCGTGGTCGACCGCGTTGCGCACCAAGTGCACCAGCGGATCGGCCAGGGCCTCGACCAGGTTCTTGTCCAGGTCGGTTTCTTCGCCGACCAGCTCCAGATTGATCTCTTTCTTCAGGCTGCGCGCCAGATCGCGGACCAGGCGCGGGAAGCGGCCGAAGACCTTCTTGATCGGCTGCATCCGCGTCTTCATGACCGAGGTCTGCAGATCGGCGGTGACTACGTCGAGATTGGACACGGCCTTGGCCATGGCCTCGTCGCCGCTGTTCAGGCCCAGACGCACCAGGCGGTTACGCACCAGTACCAGCTCGCCGACCATATTCATGATCTCGTCCAGCCGTGCGGTATCGACCCGCACGGTGGTCTCCGCCTCGCTGGTGGGACGTTCGGCGGGCGCTGCCGCTGCCGGCTTGGGCAACGCGGCCTCGGCAACCGGAGCCGATTTCGGCGCGGGTGCAGGTGCAGGCTGAGGCGCCGCTACCGGTGCCGGCGCAGCAGCAGCAGCAGCAGGTGCGGCTACAGTGTCGGCAGCTGCCGCGGGACCACTGAATCTGCCCTTGCCGTGCAATTCGTCGAGCAGGGATTCGAATTCGTCGTCGGTGATCTCGTCACCACCCGCCGCCGCCGGAGCCGCTGCAGCCGGGGCTGCTGCGGCCGGGGCCGCGGCCTCGTTCGCGACGAACTTGCCCTTGCCGTGCAATTCGTCCAGCAGGGCCTCGAATTCGTCGTCGGTGATGTCATCACCGCTTGCGGCAACGGCAGCAGGCGCTGCGGCAGCAACCGGCGCAGCGGCCGGCGCGTCATGGAACTTGCCCTTGCCATGCAACTGATCAAGCAGGGCTTCGAATTCGTCATCGGTGATGTCGTCACCACCGGCGGTCGCAGGCGCTTCCCCTGCCGCACTCGGCTCGGTACCCAGGGCATCGAGCAGATTCTGGAAATCGGCATCGCTCAATTCCGGCTCGGCAGCTGCAGCAGCAGCGGCGGGCGCCGGTGCCGCGACCACCGGAGTGGCAGCTACGGGCGCAGCCGCTACCGGCGCCGGTTCGCTGCCGGCCGGATCGGCCAGGCGGGCCAACGCTGCCAGCAACTCGGGCGAGGCCGGGGTCGGCTCTTCGCGTTCCCGAACCTGACCAAACATCTCGTTGACCGAATCCAGTGCCTGCAGCACCACATCCATCAGTTCGGCATCCACGCGGCGTTCGCCCTTGCGCAGGATGTCGAAAACGTTTTCCGCGATATGACAGCACTCGACCAGGGTATGGAGCTGCAGGAAACCGGCACCGCCCTTTACGGTATGGAAGCCACGAAAAATGGCGTTCAGCAGATCCATGTCATCCGGACGGCTTTCCAGCTCGACCAATTGTTCCGACAACTGTTCGAGAATCTCGCCGGCCTCTACCAGGAAATCCTGGAGGATCTCTTCATCGGCGTCGAAGCTCATTCCTGCACTCCCCAAGAGGGTCTGGGTCAGAAGCCCAGACTGGATAGAAGATCGTCGACGTCGACCTGAGCGGCCACGACGTCTTCACGCTTATCGGCATGAATCTGCGGACCTTCACCCTTCATCGTCTTTTCTTTTCGATTCTGTTCGATCAGCGCGCTGTGATCGTGACTGAAGCCGGTATAGCGATCGACCTGGCTGGCCATCATCACCAGCTTGACGAGGTCTTTCTCGATCTGCCCGACGAGATTGACCACGCGCTTGATCACCTGACCGGTAAGGTCCTGGTAGTCCTGCGCCAGGAGGATGTCGTTGAGCTTGGCCGACAGTTGTTCGGCGCTGCTCTCGCTGTGGCTGAGGAAGGCATCGACGCGCTTGGCCAGCTCGCGGAATTCGTCCGCACCCATTTCCCGGCGCATGAACTTCTTCCAGTCGGCATGCACGGCACGGGCTTCGTCGCCGAAGTTGCCCACCAGGGGCGCGCTCTCCTCCACCAGATCCATGGTCCGATTGGCGGCGTTCTCGGTCATCTTCACCACGTAGGAGAGACGATCGGTGGCATCGCTGATCTGGGAGACCTCTTCGCCGGCCATGCCGCGCGGATCGATCTCGAAGTTGACGATGGCGTTGTGCAACTCGCGGGTCAGCTTGCCGACTTCCTGGTAGAGCCCCCGGTCACGCAACTGGTTGAGTTCATTGATGACATGCACCGCCTGGGTGAAGTCGCCACTTTCCAGGCATTTCACCAGCTCCTGGGCGTGCTGTTTTAGATTCGACTCGAAGTCGCTGAAGCTGTTGGTGCCAAGCTGATCCATAACGTCCCCGCGGCTTTCTTCAGCCGTTCACCCGCTCGAAGATCTTGTCGATCTTTTCTTTCAGCACCTGGGCGGTGAAAGGCTTGACCACATAGCCGTTCACGCCGGCCTGAGCGGCTTCGATGATCTGCTCACGCTTGGCCTCGGCGGTCACCATCAGCACCGGCAGGGTCTTCAGGCGCGCGTCGGCGCGTACCTGGCGCAGCAGGTCGATGCCGGTCATGCCGGGCATGTTCCAGTCGGTGACGAGAAAATCGAAGTTGCCGCTCTGCAACATTGGCAGGGCGGTGTTGCCGTCGTCTGCTTCGGCGGTATTGGTGAATCCCAGATCGCGCAGCAAATTCTTGATGATGCGTCTCATCGTGGAAAAATCATCCACGATGAGGATTTTCATGTTCTTGTCCAAGTCGACCTCCGTCCTAATCCGCACACACGCCGCGAGGCGCGCCTAAGCAATCGTAGTAGCCTGAGTACCAGCCGGTTAACGCGAACGCCATTCCGCCAGCCGCGCCCGCAGGCGTGCCGCGCATTGACTGTGAAGTTGGCAGACGCGTGACTCGCTCACGCCCAGCACCTCGCCGATTTCCTTGAGGTTGAGTTCCTCGTCGTAATACAGCGAGAGCACCAGACGTTCACGCTCCGGAAGATTGGCGATGGCGTCGGCCAGGGCCTTGCGGAAGCGCTCGTCTTCCAGACCGCGACCGGGTTCGAGTTCATGCGAACCGCTCTCCTCGAGCCCATGCTCACCACCCTCCATGAGGTCGTCGAAACTGAACAGGCGACTCCCCATGGTGTCGCCAAGGATGCCGTAGTACTCATCCAGACTCAATTTAAGTTCGGCCGCGACTTCGGAATCTTTAGCGTCGCGACCCGTGCGCGCTTCCACGGCGCGAATGGCGTCGGTGACCATGCGCGTGTTGCGGTGCACCGAGCGCGGCGCCCAGTCGCCCTTGCGGACCTCGTCGAGCATGGCGCCGCGGATGCGAATGCCGGCGTAGGTCTCGAAGCTGGCGCCCTTGCCGGCGTCATATTTGCGCGAGGCCTCCAGCAGACCGATCATGCCGGCCTGCATCAGGTCCTCGACCTGCACGCTGGCCGGCAGACGCGCCAAGAGGTGGTAGGCGATGCGTTTCACCAACGGCGCGTAGCGGTTGATGAGTTGCTCCTGCTGGGTACGTTCCGAGGTTTTGCTGTACATGCGAAGCCCGCTGGATGCTGTCATGCGTGGGTACCGATGGCTGGTTGCACAAGGCGCTCGACAAAGAACTCGAGATGGCCGCGCGGATTGGCGGGCAACGGCCAGCCATCGACTCTCTGAGCTACCGCACGGAAGGCCAGCGAGGCCTTGGCACGCGGAAAGGCTTCGAACACGGGGCGCTGTTTCTGTACGGCTTTGCGCACCGCCTCGTCAAACGGAATGGCGCCCACATACTGCAGGGCGACATCCAGGAATCTGTCGGTCACCTTGGTCAGCTTAGCAAAGAGATTGCGACCTTCCTGGGGCGTCAGCGCCATGTTCGCCAGAACCCGGAAACGGGTGACGCCATGGTCGCGATTGAGCAGCTTGATCAGGGCGTAGGCATCGGTGATGGAGGTGGGCTCGTCGCACACCACCACCAGGACTTCCTGGGCGGCGCGAACGAAGCTGACCACCTGGTCGCCGATGCCGGCAGCGGTATCGACGATGAGCACATCGAGGTTCTCGCTGATGTCGCTGAAGGCCTGGATCAGACCGGCGTGCTGGGCCGGCGTCAGATTGACCATCGCCTGGGTGCCCGAGGCCGCCGGAACGATGCGGATGCCGCCCGGGCCGTGCAGCAGCACGTCGCGCAGCTCGCACTCGCCGGAGATGACGTCGGCCAGGGTGCGCTTGGGCGACAGGCCGAGCAGAACGTCGATGTTGGCGAGGCCCAGGTCGGCGTCGAGCAGCATGACGCGCCGCCCGATATCGGCCAGGGCCAAGGCCAGGTTGACCGACACATTGGTCTTGCCGACACCGCCTTTACCGCCCGTGACCGCTATGACTTGGACGGGATGCATGCTACCCATTGCCTGATACCTTTGATTGAAATCCGTCACACTTTAGACTAAGTGCATTTGGCGTGCCCAGGCATGCAATGCACCACTACCGTTCGTCTGCGCTAACCGGCGCGGCGGGCATTGCCTTGATACAGGCCGGCAAGCATGCCGGCCATGGTTTCTTCGCTCGGCTCCTCGGAGGCCTGCAGGCTCACCGCACGGCTCACCAGCTGGTGGCTGCGGGCCGGATGCAGGTCGTCCGGGATACGCGGGCCGTCGGCGATATAGGCCACCGGCAGACGCTGGCTGATGGCCAGGCCCAGGGCTTCGCCGAGGCTGGCGGCTTCGTCCAGCTTGGTCAGCACGCAGCCACTCAGGCCGCAGCGCCGATAGCTGTGGTAGGCCGCCTTGAGCACCTGGCTCTGGCTGGTGACACCCAGTACCAGATAATTGCGAATCTTCAACTGGCGGTTGGCCAGGGCTTCGAGCTGCACCTTGAGCGCCGGATCATTGGCGGGCATGCCCGCGGTGTCGATCAGTACCAGGCGCTTGCGCGCCAGGGGTGCCAGCGCCTGGGCCAGGGACTGGCCGGGATCGACCAGGGTGACCGGCACGTCGAGGATGCGGCCGAGGGTCTTGATCTGCTCCTGGGCACCGATGCGGAAGCTGTCCATGCTGACCAGCGCCAGACTCTGGGGGCCGTACTTGAGCACGTAGTTGGCGGCGAGCTTGGCCAGGGTGGTGGTCTTGCCCATGCCGGCCGGACCGACGAAGGCGACGACACCGCCCTCCTCCAGGATCTTGGCGTCGGTGGTCTTGGCCAGCTGGGCGAAATTGGCCAGCAGCATGCGCCAGGCATGCCGCGGGTCCTGGATCTTGGCGACGCTGTCGAGCAGGTGGCGAGCCAGATCGGCGGGCAGGCCCATGCGCTGCAGACGGCGCCAGAGGCCAGCCTGTTGCGGACGGGTGGACTGCACCTGGGTCCAGGCCATGGAGCCGAGCTGGACTTCCAGCAGTTCACGCAGGCCGCTGAGTTCGCTGCGCATGGCTTCCAGGGCGCGGCGGTCTTCCGGCGCGGCGCTGGCGGCAGGGGCGGCGGCGGCCGGCTGAGGGGCACGTGGCGGGGCGATTACCGGCTCGCGACGGCTGTCGGCGGCGCTGATGGCGCCCAGCAGCTGCTTGTCCTTCGGCGCGGCCGAGGGCACGCCCGGCGCGCGGATGCTGAGGTCGGCATGGGCCTGGGCGATCTTCGCATGGGTCTTGCGCAACTCCGCCTGCAGCTCCGCGTTGGGCGCGGCCGGTGCCGGAGCCTGGTAGTCCAGCGCCGCGGTCAGCTCGACCCCGCCGGCGACCCGGCGGTTGCTGAGGATGGCGGCATCCGGGCCCAGCTCGTCGCGTACCAGCTTCATGGCTTGACGCATATCGGCAGCGAAGAAACGTTTGACTTGCATGATCTAGACCTCAGCCATTCTGGCCAACGGTAGCGACGATGGTGACCTGCTTGTTGTCCGGAATTTCCTGGTAGGCCAGTACACTCATGTTCGGTGCCGCCATCCGGGCGAAGCGGGACATCATCCCGCGGATCGCACCGGCCACCAGCAGCACCACTGGCTTACCCATCATTTCCTGACGCTGCGCTGCCTCGATAAGGGAACGCTGCAGTTTTTCAGCCATGCCAGGCTCGAGGAACATGCCGTCCTCGGCGCCTTGACCGGCCTTCTGCATACTACTTAGCAACATCTGTTCCAACCTTGGCTCAAGGGTGATAACAGGCAGCTCAGGCTCCATTCCCACGATGTTCTGGACGATCGCGCGGGACAGGGCGACCCGCACGGCACCCGCGATGGCGGCGGGATCTTGACTCCGCGGCCCGACGTTGGCGATGGCTTCGGCAATGGTACGGATGTCACGGACCGGCACCTGCTCCTGCAGCAACTGCTGGAGGATCTTGAGCAGGGTCGAGAGGGAGACGATGCCGGGCACCAGTTCCTCGGCCAGCTTGGGCGAACTCTTGGCCAGCACCTGCAGCAATTGCTGGACTTCCTCGTGACCGATCAGCTCGTGGGCGTGCTTGAAGAGCACCTGGTTGAGGTGCGTGGCGACCACCGTGCTGGCATCGACCACGGTGTAGCCGAGGGATTGGGCCTGGTCGCGCTGGGTGACGTCGATCCAGACGGCCTCCAGACCGAATGCCGGATCCTTGGCGGCGACGCCGTTGAGGGAGCCGTAGACCTGACCGGGGTTGATGGCCAGTTCGCGATCCGGATAGATCTCGGCCTCGGCCACACTGACGCCCATCAAAGTCAGACGATAGGCGTTGGGCAGCAGATCAAGGTTATCGCGGATGTGCACCGACGGCATGAGGAAGCCGAGGTCCTGGGACAGCTTCTTGCGCACGCCCTTGATCCGCGCCAGCAGCTGGCCACCCTGGTTGCGATCGACCATGGGGATCAGCCGGTAGCCGACTTCCAGACCGACCATGTCCACCGGGGTCACGTCATCCCAGCCCAGCTCCTTGGCCTCGGCCGGACGCTGTACGGGGGCCAGGTCCTGCTGCTTCTTGGCTTCCACCTCGGCGGTCTGCTTGGCCTGGCGCTGGCGCTTGTAGATCAGCCAGGCACCGGCGGCGGCGCCACCGCCCAGGCCGAGGAACGGCAGGTGCGGCATGCCCGGGACCAGGCCCATGGCGATGATGATGAAGGCCGAGACTGCCAGCGCCTTGGGCGAGGCGAACATCTGACGATTGACCTGCTGGCCCATGTCTTCGGCCGAGGACACCCGGGTCACCATGATGGCAGCGGCGACCGACAGCAGCAGCGAAGGGACCTGGGCGACCAGGCCGTCACCGATGGTCAGCAGGGCGTAGATGCGCGCCGCTTCGCCGAACGGCAGACCGTGCTGGGCCATGCCGATGGCCATGCCGCCGATGAGGTTGATGAAGAGGATCAGCAGACCGGCGACGGCGTCACCGCGGACGAATTTGCTGGCACCGTCCATCGAACCGTAGAAGTCGGCTTCCTGGCCCACTTCGGTCCGACGCTTCTTGGCTTCGACCTGGTCGATGATGCCGGCATTGAGGTCGGCGTCGATGGCCATCTGCTTGCCGGGCATGGCGTCCAGGGTGAAACGCGCCGACACCTCGGAGATACGGCCGGCACCCTTGGTCACCACCACGAAGTTGATGATCATGAGGATGGCGAACACCACCGCACCGACCACGTAGTTGCCGCCGACCACCACCTCGCCGAAGGCCTGGATGACCTTGCCCGCAGCGTCGTGGCCGTCCTGGCCGTGCAGCAGCACGACGCGGCTCGAGGCCACGTTCAGCGCCAGGCGCAGCAGGGTCGACACCAGCAGGATGGTCGGGAAGACCGCGAAGTCCAGCGGCCGCAGGGCGTAGACGCTGACCAGCAGGACCACGATCGACAGGGCGATGTTGAAGGTGAACAGCACGTCCAGCAGGAACGGCGGCATCGGCAGCGTCATCATGGCGAGCATCGCCAGGACGGCCAGCGGCACGCCCAGGTTGCCGCGAGCCAGACCGCGCATGTTGCCCATCATCATGGATTTGTCGACTTTCACACCCATTCCTCGCTTGCCGGTGCCGGCGTCACGGAAAGTTGACGCAGCGCACTGTTCGCAGGGGCTTGAGCAAGCTCCGGGCCAACTGCACAAGACCTTGAATCAGCGAGGTTTTTCCGGGGGTGATACAGGACTGGTTACGGATCGCCGGAATGGTCGGCTGAACCGCGGGCGGTGGCCATGAGTCTGTCTAGGGACCCGCGCTAGCGCGCCTATCCGAGGAACATCATCATGAGAATCTGGACCGCGACGCTGTTGGCTACCTGCCTGGTCGGAACCGCCCAGGCGGCCGAATCCCTGACGATCCCGCTGAACAAGGTCACGACCGACGGTGTGGGCGAAAGCGTCGGCAGCGTGCAGGTGACCCGCTCCAAGTACGGTCTGGTCTTCACGCCGGATCTCAAGGGCCTGGAGCCTGGCATCCATGGCTTCCATGTCCATACCAAGCCCAACTGCGGCGCGGCCGAGGTGAATGGCACCCTGACCGCGGGTGGCGCTGCGGGCGGCCATCTGGATCCGCGCAACACCGGCAAGCACAGCGCGCCCTGGTCGGACGACGGCCACCTGGGCGAATTGCCGGCGCTCTATGTGACCGCCGACGGCCAGGCCACCCAGCCGGTGCTGGCACCGCGCCTGAAGCGCCTCGAAGAGCTCAAGGGCCATGCACTGATGGTGCATGCCGGTGGCGACAACTATGCCGACCAGCCCAAGCCGCTGGGCGGTGGCGGCGCGCGTGTCGCCTGCGGCGTCATCAAGTAGGCGCCTTCCCCTCCTCATCCCGCCGCAGATCCGGCGGGATGGGCAGATCGGACAGCTTGGGCTTGCGCCCGCGTCCGGCGCGGAATTGCCTGAGCTGATAGACATAGGCCAGGACCTGGGCCACGGCGACGTAGAGACCGGCCGGAATCTCCTGGTCCACTTCGGTGGAGAAGTACACCGCCCGCGCCAGCCCCGGCGACTCCAGCAGCGAGACCTGATGCTGCTGGGCGATCTCGCGGATCTTCAACGCGGTGAAATCGCTGCCCTTGGCCACCAGCACCGGCGCCCCTCCCTTGGCCGCATCATACTTGAGCGCCACGGCGAAGTGGGTCGGGTTGGTGATGACCACATCGGCGTTGGGCACCTCGGCCATCATCCGCCGCTGCGCCATCTGCCGCTGCATCTGGCGAATCTTGCCCTTGACCTCGGGCTTGCCCTCGCTGTCCTTGTACTCGTCCTTGATCTCCTGCTTGGTCATCATCAGCTTCTTGCGATTGCTGAGGATCTGGAAGGGCACGTCCACCGCAGCGATGATCAGCAGCCCCAGGGCCAGCAGCAGGGTGGCATGCCCCACCACCTGCATGCTGTGCAGCAGCGCCTGCTCGGTCGGCAGCTTGGCGATCTGCAGCAGCGCCGTGCGTTCGCTCATCAGCACCATCACCGACACGCCCAGGATGATGAAGAACTTGCCCAGCGCTTTGAGCAGCTCCACCAGAGAGTTCTTGGAGAACATGCGTGTGATGCCGGACAGCGGATTCATCCGGCTCGGCTTGGGCGCCAGTACCTTGCCGGAAAACAGGAAGCCACCCAGGGCGATATGACCAATGATGGCGGCGATCACCACCAGGGCGATCATCGGCAGCATGCCGATCATCGCCGCCTTGCCCGAGGCCAGCAGAAAGGTGCCCATGAAGCGCTCGTCCATGACCTCTTCCCGACGCAGGGAGAAGTTGCTGCGCATCACCTCCAGCAGCTTGCCGCCGAGAAAGGCGCCATACATCAGCAGGCCGCCGACCCCCGAGAGCATGACCGCCACCGTACCGAGTTCGCGTGATCGCGGGAGCTGCCCCTCCTCCCGGGAATCACGCTTGCGTTTCTCTGTGGGGTCTTCTGTGCGGTCTTCGCCATCGGATTCAGCCATGTGGCATATCTCCTAGCGGGCTCGGGCGAGTTCGCGCAGCCATTGCAGCGCCTCGCTGGCGAGACTTTCATAGTGGGAGAGGATGTCGGCGGTGCCGAGCCAGACGATGACCATGCCCAGCACCACGATCAGCGGCATGCCGACGGAAAAGATGTTCAGCTGCGGTGCTGCGCGGGTCATGATGCCGAAGGCGATGTTGACCACCAGCAGCGCGGTGATGGCCGGCAGCACCAGCAGGATACCGGCGCCCAATACCCAGCCCAGCCGCCCGGCGACCTGCCAGAAGTGCTCGACGCTCAGGGTATCCCCCACCGGCAGGGTGACGAAGCTTTCGGCAAGGATCTCGAACACCACCAGGTGGCCGTTCATGGCCAGGAACAGCAGCGTCACCAGCATGGTGAAGAACTGGCCCATCACCGGCGCCGAGGCGCCGTTGACCGGGTCGATCATGGACGCGAAGCTCAGGCCCGCCTGGGTCGAGATGATCTGCCCCGCCACCACGAAGACGTGGAAGAACAGCTGCAGGCTGAAGCCCATCACCGCGCCGATGAGGATCTGCTCGACGATCAGCGGCAGAGCCTGGGGGCTGATGGTATCCACCTGCGGCATCGGCGGCAGGGTCGGTACCAGCACCAGACTCAAGGCCAGGGCCAGATACATGCGCACCCGCACCGGGACCAGCGTGGTGCCGATGATCGGCATGGTCATCAGCAGCGCGGCGATGCGAAACAGCGGAAACAGGAAGCTGCCGACCCAGCCGCCGATCTGGGCGTCGCTGAGGGCGAGCATGGGCTAGCCGATCAGCCGCGGGATGTTGGCGACCGAGGTCTGGATGAACTCCATCAGCTGTCTGACCATCCAGGGTCCCAGCACGATCAGCGTCAACAGGGTGACGATCAGCCGCGGCAGAAAGCTCAGGGTCTGTTCGTTGATCTGGGTCGCCGCCTGGAACACCGCCACGATCAGGCCAACGATCAGGCTGGGTACCACGAGCACGGCCACCAGCAGCGCGGTTAGCCAGAGGCCCTGGCGAAACAGATCGACGGCGACTTCAGGGGTCATTTCGCTTCTCCACGCAAAGGGGGCACCGCTAGACGGTACCGAAGCTGCTGGCCAGGGTACCCATGATCAGCGCCCAGCCATCCACCAGCACGAACAGCATCAGCTTGAACGGCAGCGAGATGATCATCGGCGACAGCATCATCATGCCCATGGCCATGAGCACGCTGGCGATCACCAGGTCGATGACCAGGAAGGGAATGAAGATCATGAAGCCGATCTGGAAGGCGGTCTTGAGTTCGGAGGTGACGAAGGCCGGCACCAGGATCGACAAGGGCGCCTGATCGGCACTGGCAATGTCGGTGCGCTTGGACAGCCGCATGAACAGGTCCAGGTCCGATTGCCGGGTCTGCCCCAGCATGAAGTCCTTCATCGGCACCTGGGCGCGGGCGATGGCGTCCTGGGCACTGAGTTGTTCGTTCAGGTAGGGCTGCACGGCGGTGGTGTTGATGCGGTCGAACACCGGCGCCATGATGAACAGCGAGAGAAACAGCGCCATGCCCACCAGTACCTGGTTGGACGGCGTGGTCTGCAGACCCAGCGCCTGACGCAGAATGGCGAAGACGATGACGATGCGGGTGAAGCTGGTCATCAACATGACGAATGCTGGAATGAAGCTCAGCGCCGTCATGATCAGCAGGATCTGCAGGCTGACCGAGTACTCCTGCTGACCCTGGCCGTTGGTACTCAGGGTAATGGCCGGAATCGACAGTGGATTGGCCTGCCCGGCCTGCTGCGCCAGCGCCAGGGGCGCGAACAGCAGCACGGCCAGGCCCAGCAGCCAGCCCAGGGTGCGCCCCAGACCGGCCGGTAGACGCGAAGGAATCATGGTTTCGCCTTGGGATCGCGGCTGATAAGTTCCAGCAGGCGCTGGGCGAATTCCGGCGCCGGCGCCTCGGTCTCGCCGAGTCGCACCGGCTCGCGCAGGCTGTGCAGCGGCGTGATCCGTCCGCCAGCGACGCCGATCAGCAGCTGCTCCTGGCCGACCTGCACCAGCACCAGCCGCTCGCGCGGCCCCAGGTGCTGGGTGGAGATCACCTTGATCACCTGCTGGCCACGCGGCCCCTGCTGCTGCACCCGACGCACCAGCCAGGCCAGACCGAGGATCAGCGCGATCACCAGCAGCAGGCCGAGCAGCAGCTGACCGACCTGCGCCCCCACATCCAGCCCCGGCGAGGTGGCTTCGGCGGCACGCGCGGTCAGGGGCAGGAGACCCAGCGGCAGGAGCAGACTCTTCATGGATCACCGCAGCTTCTTGATACGTTCCGTGGGGCTGATGACGTCGGTCAGGCGGATCCCGAACTTCTCGTTCACCACCACCACTTCACCGTGGGCGATCAGCGTACCATTCACCAGCACGTCCAGCGGCTCGCCAGCCAGACGGTCGAGCTCGATGACCGAGCCCTGGTTGAGTTGCAGCAGGTTGCGAATGGAGATGTCGGTGTGGCCGACCTCCATGGAGATGGTCACCGGGATGTCCAGGATCACATCCAGGTTGGGCCCTTCCATGCCAGTCACTGCCAAACCCCCACTGCTCTGACCAAATTCTTCCACCGGCGCCTTGGGCGGCTTGGGGGCTTCGACCTGGGTACCCTGAGCCATCAGGGCATCGATATCGTCCTGACTGGCATCGCCGGCTTCGGCCAGGGCTGCGGCCCACTCGTCCGCCAGGGCTTGTTCTTCGGGGTTGTCTGCCATCGTGTGGGTCTCGTGCTACGCCGGGCCGCGGCCCGGACGGAAAAAACGGTTTTCGCTCAGCGGCCGCGGCTGACCGGTTCGAGAATCTGCAGGGCCAGGTTACCCTTGCGTGCGCCCATCTTGACCTTGAAGGTGGGCATGCCGTTGGCTCGCATGAGCATCTCCTCCGGCATTTCCACCGGAATCACGTCGCCTGGCTGCATGTTGAGGATATCGCGGAGTTTGAGTTGGCGCCGGACAACCGTCGCCTCCAGCGGCACGCGCACATCGAGCAGGTCCTCGCGCAGGGCCT
Source organism: Pseudomonas sp. LA5 (assembly GCF_028640825.1). Taxonomy (NCBI): domain Bacteria; kingdom Pseudomonadati; phylum Pseudomonadota; class Gammaproteobacteria; order Pseudomonadales; family Pseudomonadaceae; genus Pseudomonas; species Pseudomonas sp. LA5. The sequence continues at coordinate 330,705 of NZ_JAQYZY010000024.1, read as the reverse complement.
TGACCCAGCGTTCATCCTGGTCATCCACGTCCGACTGGAAACCGGCATCGAGCATTTCGCGGATCGGCTCGATCATCGAATAGGGCATGGTCACGTGCAGTTCGCCGCCACCGCCATCCAGCTCGATGTTGAAGGTGCTCACCACCACCACTTCGCTGGGACTGACGATATTGGCCAGCGCCGGGTTGACCTCGGAGTTCATGTATTCGAACTGGCAGTCGAGCATGGCGCCCCAGGCTTCCTTGAGATCGACGAAGCACTGGTCGAGCACCATGCGCACCACGCGCAGTTCGGTGGGGGTGAATTCCCGGCCCTCGATCTTGGCGTGGCGGCCGTCACCGCCAAAGAAGTTGTCCACCAGCTTGAACACCAGCCGGGCATCGAGGATGAACAGCGCGGTACCACGCAGCGGCTTCATCTTGACCATGTTGAGGCTGGTGGGGACGTACAACGAATGGATGTATTCACCGAACTTGGTGACCTGCACCCCGCCCACGGAGACGTCAGCCGAACGCCGCAGCAGGTTGAACATGCTGACCCGGGTATAGCGGGCGAAGCGTTCGTTGATCATCTCCAGGGTCGGCATGCGTCCGCGGACGATGCGATCCTGGCTGGTGAGGTCATAGCCCTTGATGGTACCCGGCTCGGCATCGGTCTCGGTCTCGACGATGCCATCGTCGACCCCGTGCAGCAGGGCATCGATTTCATCCTGAGAGAGCAGATCTTGCACGGCCATGGCGTTACCTATTGCAGGACGAGATTGGTGAACAATACCTGTTCGATGGCAGTCTGGCCGGTCAGTTTCTTCGCCAGCTCCTGAACCTTGCTGGTGGCCTGCTGGCGCAGCATCTCCTTGCCCACCGGCGTCAGGAGGCTGTTGAAGTCCTGGCCGGAAAACAGCATCACCAGCTGGTTGCGGACCTGCGGCAATTGCGCCTTGAGCGCATCCATCTGCGCCTGGTCACGCCCCATCAGGGTCACCGTGACCTGCATGTAGCGCTGGCGACCGTCGGCGTTGTAGTTGACCACGAAGGCCGGCACCAGCGCCTGGTAGACCGCCGCCAGGTGCACGGGTGCCGCCGGAGCGGCCGGCGCGGCGTGCTCGGGCTCGGCGCTCTTCTTGCCGAGCAGGAACCAGGTCGCGCCCACCGAGGCGCCAATGACCAGCAGCAGGGCCACGACGATGATGATGATGAGTTTGAGCTTGCCCTTGCCCTTGCCTTCCGCGGCTGCACCCTCTGCCGCAGGGGCCTGCTTCTTCGCCATAAGTGCTCGACCGAATCCTGTGCTGCGCGTCACCCCTGCTGGGTGACGCAGCTAACCTATTGATACGAAGGGGATATAGCAGGTGCGGCCGAAGCTGTCACCTGGCAGCCGGCGGCCCGTCACGCGTAGTAGTCGACCAGACTGCGCGCCGCGAGCGTCGCCGCGCCACGGGTTTCGGCGACATTCGCCACCGCTTCGTCCTCGCCCCCGCCCGCGCCGCGGCTGCCGCGACGCGAATTATCGCTCTGGCCACCCTGCTGCGACTGCTGCCAGGCCTGACCGGACGACTGATCGGAAACGTTGACGTTGGCGAGGTTCATGCCCTGTTGGGCGAAGAGTTCGCGCAGGCGCTGGCTGCCGTTATCCAGCGCTTCGCGCACGTCGGCGTGGGGACTGGCGAAGGTGACCTGGGTCTGGTCCTGGGTCATGTCGATGTGCACCTCCAGCTTGCCTAGTTGCGCCGGCTCCATCTGGATGTCGGCGGTCTTGAGATTCTGGCTGGACATCCACATGACCTTGTCGACCACCGCCTCGCTGAAGTTGCCTGCCTGCGGGCTGAGCGGCTGGCCAGGCACCGTGGCCGTGACCGGGCGAGCTGTCGCAGCGGGCGTGCTGAGGGCTTGGGACAGGGCGGTGAGTTTGTCGGCGAAGGCATCGCTCTTGCTCGGTACCGCCGCGTCCTGCCCATCGCCCTTGTCCAGGGTCGCAGCCAGGGCCGCGCTGGCCGCCTGATCCGCCACCTGAGCGGGAGCGCCATCAGCCGGCAGCAAGCCTTGCAGCTGAGTGGCCGCCAGGTTGTTGGCGTTGGTGGCGGCCTTGGCGACGTCACCCTGGGTCTGGGGTACCTGGCCCAGCAGTTGCGCCAGACCATCGTCCGCGGCCTGCTGCTCGCCGGGCTTGGCCGGAGTGGCCGTCGTGCCCGTGCCGACACCCAGGGTGGTCGTCTGGGCTACGGTTGCCACGGCAGCGCCCAGCAGCGCCGCCGGATCCAGGGCCTGGGCAGTGGCGGTGGCTGCGGCGTCCGCGGCCGTCCCGGTCGGAAGCTGAGGCGTTGCCACAGGTGTAGCTACCGGCTGCGGGAACTGACCGGTCATGCCGAACATGAACAGCGGATCCAAGACCGCGTCCACCGGCGCCTTGGCGTCTTCGCCCTGGGCCACCGGCAAGGTCTTGCCGCTGTCGTCGGTAGCGGCTGCCGACGGCGCGTCGCTCTTGGCGGTGCTGTCGACCTCGGGCTTGGCGTCCGCCGTGCGGTCGTCATCGCTGGAGCGCTTCACCCGGTCATCGCCATCCCGGGCTCGCCCGGGTTCGTTCTTGCGCGCCTGGGTCGGGGCCTTGCTGTCGCTGGTGTCGCGCGGCTTTTCGCTGCGCACCGGCTCACGCGGCTGCTCCTGGGCGAAGACATCGGCGAACCGCTCCTGGGCTGCCGGGCGATCCTGGGAAGGGGTCTTGGCCGCCGCCCGGCCGGTGCCGGCTGGAGAGGTGGCAGTATTCAAAAGGAAATCGGGCACGACGGCCATGGAGAGCTCCGAACGACGGGTTTCCGGGTATCTAGCAAGTTGCGCGCCAGCTGGAAACGCCAGCGCTTTGACGAGGTCAGCCCGCGTAGCGTTGCCGCTCGACCTTGAACAGGATGCGGACGATGGCGAATTCGCGCTCCATGGCGGAAACGCCCATGGCCAGTTCGGCGGTGGTCGCCCGGCGCCGCGCGCCCTCCTCCACGTCCCGACACAGCTGCGCCAGGGGCGCGGCGCCCATGTTGCCGGCGCTACCCTTGAAGCTGTGCGCCAGCTGGCGGACCTGTTCGGCATCGCCACCGATCACGCTGCGCTTGAGTTCGGCGATGCGTTCTTCGCAATCGAGCAGAAAGGTTTCGATGAGATCGACGTACTCCTCCTCCATGCAGTCGCGCAGGGCGGCGAGCGTTTCCGGATCGAGATGGGAGGAAAACATCGGCATTCTCACTGACAAGAAAAGGAACGAAGGCGGGGCCCGGCCTAGATATAGGTCGAGCGCGCCCGCTGGGCGTATTCGTCCATCTGTTTCTGTTCGCGCTTGTCCTCGACCTGGCGCTGCTCCTGGCGATAGCGCTCGACCAGTTTGCGCAGGCCTTCGAGGCGGGCATAGCGCTCCTGCCACTGGGTACGCGCCTTGGCCACCACGTCGCGGTGCCACTGGGCGTTGCGCTCCTGCTGGCCGATCGCCTCTTCCAGCTGGCTGAGAAAGCGCTGATAGCCGATCAGCCACTGCCCGGTGACCCCACGGCTGCCGTTGACCACCAGGCGCTGCTGGTAATCCTCGCGATAGCGCTGCAATTCACCCAGCTTGAACTCGGCCTGGGCCAGTTGCTGCTGGCATTGCCCCAGGCGCTGGGCGGCGTCGCGCTCGTCGCGCTCGCTCATCTCCACCACCGGACCCAGACGCTCGGCTCTGCCTTTCATGATCTATCAGCCTCCCAATACGGCTTGGAGATTGGCGGAACTCTGCTCCAGCGATTCGCTTTCGCGCAGGCCCTGGCGCAGGAACTGCTGCATGGGCGCATAGCGGGCGATCGCCAGATCGGTTTCGGCATTCCCGCCGGGCACATAGGCACCGACGCTGAGCAGGTCCTTGGCCTGCTGATAGAGCGACCAGAGCTGCTTGACGCGCTGGGCGTTGCGCAGATGCTCCGGGCTGACCACCTGGGGCATGACCCGGCTGATGGACGCCTCGATGTCGATCGCCGGATAGTGCCCTTCCTCGGCCAGCCGCCGCGACAGCACGAAGTGACCATCCAGCACGCCACGCGCCGAGTCGGCGATGGGATCCTGCTGGTCGTCGCCTTCCGAGAGCACAGTATAAAACGCCGTGATCGAACCCCCACCTTTTTCTGCGTTGCCGGCCCGTTCCACCAGGCGCGGCAGCTTGGCGAACACCGACGGCGGGTAGCCCTTGGTCGCCGGCGGCTCGCCGATGGCCAGGGCGATCTCCCGCTGCGCCTGGGCATAGCGGGTCAGGGAATCCATCAGCAGGAGCACGTTCTTGCCCTTGTCGCGAAAGTATTCGGCGATGCGGGTGCAGTACATGGCCGCGCGCAGGCGCAGCAGGGGCGCATCGTCCGCCGGCGAGGCCACGACCACCGCCCGCTTGATCCCCTCCTCGCCCAAGATGTGCTCGATGAATTCCTTCACCTCGCGGCCCCGCTCGCCGATCAGCCCGACCACGATGATCTCGGCCTTGGTCAGCCGGGTCATCATGCCGAGCAGCACGCTCTTGCCCACGCCGGTACCGGCGAACAGGCCGAGACGCTGGCCGCGACCTACCGTCAACAAACCGTTGATGCTGCGGATGCCAACGTCCAGGGGCTCGCTGATGGGTTCGCGCTTGAGCGGGTTGATGGTGGGGCCGTCCATCGGCACCCAGTCTTCGGCGCGCATGCGGCCCTTGCCGTCCAGGGCATTGCCCAGGCCATCCAGGACGCGCCCCAACATCGACATGCCCATCGGCAGGCGACCGGTATCCGGCACCGGCACCACCCGGGCGCCGGGCGCGATGCCGGCCAGGCTACCCACCGGCATGAGAAAGGTCTTGTTGCCGTTGAAGCCCATCACCTCGGCCTCGACCTCCACCGGCTGATAGCCACCGCCATTGATCAGCCGGCAGCGACTGCCGACGGCGGCGCGCAGGCCTTCGGCCTCCAGGGTCAGACCGACCATGCGCAGCAGACGGCCTTCGATCACCGGCTGCTGCTCCACCCGGATGGCTTCATCGTAGCCGCTGAGGCGGCGTTCGAAACTCAGACGCTCAAGACGCATGGGAGGCATCCTCGATGTCGATGTGCAGATCGGCTTCCTGGGGCTGGGTCGCCTGGTGGCGCTGCTGTTCGGCCAGCTGGGTCAGCGCCTGGGTCAGACGGGTCTCGATGCTGGCGTCGATGACGCTGCTCTCGGTCTCGATCCGGCAACCGCCAGGCATCAGGGTCTCGTCCTCGAGGATGCGCCATTTTTCTTCGTGGCGGTCACGCAAGGCCTTCATCAGCTCGAAGTCCTGGGGGCTGACCTGGATGCGGATGTTCTCGGCACCCATGGGCAGCAGCTTCAGCGCCGTGCGCACCACCTGAACCAACTGACTGGAGTCTAGCGTGAGTTCGCGCTGGATGACTTCGCGGGTGATATGCCGGACCAGCTGCACCATGCCGGCCTCCAGGGCCTGGTCCTGCTCGCCGATGGGATCGAGCAGATGGCTCATCAGAGTTTCCAGGCTGGCGAGGCGAGCGATCAGCGCCGCCTCGGCTTCCTGGCGCGCCTTGAGCTGGCCGGCGTGGTAGCCGTCGCGCTCGCCGGTGCCGAAGCCCTCGTTGTAAGCCTCCTGGCGGATCGCCTCCAGCTCTTCGAGAGTGATCGGCTGGACCTCTTCGACCGGGACCTCTTCGATCTGGGGCTCCGGCTGGGGCTCGGGCTCGGCTGCCGCGGGCACAGGGATTTCTGCAGGCGCATCGAAGCTGTCGAAGGCTGGCAGTCGCCAGACGTCGAAGGCTTCCAGATCCCGCGCCCTGATCAGTTCGCTCGCCGCTTCTTTGCTCATTACCTGTCCGTCAGAAAACCGCTACTGACCAGACCTTAGCAAAGCACAGGCCAATCCCGGCAAGCCGTCAGACCATTTCCTCGCCACCCTTGCCGCCGAGGACGATCTCGCCGGCGTCGGCCATGCGGCGGGCCACGGCGAGCACCTCTTTCTGCGCCCCCTCCACCTCGGACAGTCGCACCGGCCCCTTGGCTTCCAAGTCGTCGCGCAGCAGCTCGGCCGCGCGCTTGGACATATTGCGGAAGAATTTCTCCTTGATGCCATCGTCGGCGCCCTTGAGCGCCAGCACCAGCACATCCGAGGACACCTCGCGCAGGAGCGCCTGGATGCCGCGATCGTCGACATCGGACAGGTTGTCGAAGACGAACATCAGGTCCTCGATCTGCCCCGACAGATCCTGATCCGCGTCGCGGATCGCGTCCATCAGCGGGCCTTCGACCGAACTGTCCAGGTAGTTCATGATGTCGGCGGCACGTTTGACGCCGCCCAGGGCGGTACGGGTGGTGCTGGCGCTGCCGGAGAACTGCTTCTCGAGGATCAGGTTCAGCTCCTTGAGCGCCGCCGGCTGCACGGTGTTCAGCGAGGAGACGCGCAGGACGATGTCCAGGCGCACCTTGTGATCGAAGTGGCCAAGGACTTCGGCCGCCTGGTCGGGATCCAGGTAGGCCACCACGATGGCCTGGATCTGCGGGTGCTCGTAGCGAATCACATCCGCCACCGCCCGCGGCTCCATCCACTTCAGGCTGTCCAGACCGCTGGTGTTGCCACCCAGCAGGATGCGGTCGATCAGGCCGCTGGCCTTGTCCTCGCCCAGGGCCTGGGTGAGCATCTTGCGGATGTAGCCGTCGGCGCCCACGCCCAGACTGGTCTGGTCGCCCACCACCTCGATGAAGTCGCCCAGCACCCGCTCGACCTGTTCGCGGTTGACGTTGCGCATCTGGGCCATGGCGGTACCGACCTTCTGCACCTCCTTGGGCCCCATGTGGCGCAGGATCTGCGCGGCGTCGGCTTCGCCCAGCGACAGGAGGAAGATCGCGGCCTTCTCTACCTTGGAAAGTTGCGCTTCATTCGTCGCCATTGATCCAATCCTTCACTACCTGGGCGACACGGCCCGGATCATCGTTGACCAGCTGCTTGATGGCGGTCAGTTGAGCGTCATAGCCCTCGCTCGGGCTCGGCAGCAACAGCGGCGCCGGACCGGCCAGGCTCACCTTGTCGTCGGCCAGATCGTCCGACAGGCCATCCAGACCACCGGCACCCAGGGCACCGGCACCACCGGCAGCGGCCAGGGCAGCGGCGTCCTTGGTGTTGCCACCGGACAGATTCTTCAGCACCGGACGCAGCACCCCAAAGACTAGCACCAGGATGAAGAGGACGCCGAGGGCCTGCTTGACCACGCCCCAGAACCAGGGCTGCTGGTAGAAGGGAATGCTCTCGATCTCTTCCTGCTGCACCGGGGCGAAGGGCGCGTTGATCACGCTCACGCTGTCGCCACGGCTGGCGTCGAAGCCCACGGCATCCTGCACCAGACGGGTGAAGCGAGCCAGGTCTTCGGGGGTCCAGGGCTGGTGGCTGACCTTGCCGGCCGCATCGACCTTGACCTGATCGTCCAGCACCACCGCGACGGAAAGTCGACGCAGACGGCCCTGCTGCTGACGGGTGTAGCTGATGCTGCGGTCCAGCTCGTAGTTACGGGTGTTCTGCTCACGCTTGTCGGTCGGGTACGGCAGGGTTGCCGGCAGGCTGGTCTTGCTGTCGTAGATGTACTGGTCGTTGGCGTCCCGCAGCGGCTGGCCGGGAGCGATGTAGTTGGCGCCGCCACCCTGGGCACCGGCCTTCTCCGGGGTCGAAGACGGACCGGGCGGCTGGTTGGACAGGGCACCGGGCACGCCCTGGGCGCCGCCGCCGGACGTCTGGCGCTGCTCGCTGTTCTGCTGCTCGCTGCGCAGTGCCGGTTGATCGGGATTGAATTGCTCGGCAGTCGATTCCACGGCGTTGAAATCCACATCCGCGGCCACTTCGGCCTTGAAACGACCGTTGCCCACCACCGGCTGCATGATGTTCTGCACACGCTGGGTCAGGGAGCTTTCCATCTTGTGGGTGTAGTCCAGTTGCTTGCCGGCGATCGACAGCTCGGACATGTTCTGCTGGTCGGACAGCAGCTGCCCCTTCTGGTCGACGATGGTGACCTGGGACTTGTCCAGTTCCGGCACGCTGGTGGCGACCAGATTGATGATGGCCATGACCTGACCGGCATCCAGGGTACGGCCGGGATACATCTCGACCAGTACCGAGGCGCTCGGCTTGCGCTCGTCACGGACGAACACCGAACTCTTCGGGATCGCCAGGTGCACCCGGGCGCCCTTGATGCCGTTGAGGCTGGAGATGGTCCGGGCCAGTTCGCCTTCCAGGCTGCGCCGATAGTTGGCCGCCTCCATGAACTGGCTGGTGCCCAGCGGCTGCTCCTTGTCCAGCAGCTCGAAGCCAACATTGCCATCGGAGGGGGTGATGCCGGCTGCGGCCATCTTCATGCGCGCCCGGCCGAGGTCGTCGGACTTGACCAGCAGGGCGCCGGAATTCGGATCGACCTTGTAGCCGATGTCGGCCGCGCCCAGGGCCTGCAGCACCTGATTGGCGTCGAGACCATTCATGCTGGTGTACAGCGGCCGATAGTCCGGCTGCTGGGTCCAGAGCACCACGGCAAAGCCCAGGGCGACGCTGGCGGCCAGGCCGATCAGCAGCCCCATCTGCCGCAGCAGCGGCATGTCGGACAGGTTGTCGAGAAAGCTGAGCCCCAGCAGCGACTTCTTGGGCTTGTCTTCAGCCTCGGGCTTGGTCGTCGGGACGGGTGCGTTGGTGAGAGCTTCAGCCATTTTCTAGACCGTCCTCAAATCGACATTTGCATGATGTCTTGGTACGCCTGAACAAACTTGTTGCGCACCTGGGTCAAGGCCTGCACGGAGACGCTGGCCTTCTGCGAAGCGATCATGACTTGAGTGAGGTCGACGCCGCCCTGCCCCAGCTCGAAGGCCTTGGCCATCTCGCCAGCGGTCTGCTGGGTCTCGTTGACGGAGCCCACGGCCTTGCTGAGCATGTCGGCGAAGCTCGGACCCTGGACCTGTTCCGCGCCGGCAGCCGGAGCTACCACGGCTTTCGACCGGGCCATGGCTTCGGTCTGCATGGAGCGCATTTCCAGCATCAACCGATTGAACTCGACACCTTGAACCATTTGCTCTGCTCCTCTGGCACGGGAAATTGACGCCGTACCCACTCGTGTCAGAGATAGAGCAATGCCTGTGCCAGATCCTAAAAATCCAGCCAAAACAATGGTTTGGAAAAAAGGTGCAAAGAGACGGTTAAAGTTTGCCGAAAATCAGTCGACGCTGAGCAGTTCGCGGTTGCGCTGCAGCAGGGCCTTGCCGATGCCCTTCACCTCGAGCAGCTCGTCCACCGAGGCAAAGGCGCCATGGGCTTGGCGATGGTCGACGATCGCCTGTGCCTTGACGGCCCCTATTCCCCGCAGCCGTTGCAGCGCGGTGACGTCGGCGACATTGATGTTCAGGGGTGCCAGGCTGGCATTCGCGGCAGGTTTGGGTGCAGCACCCGTGCCAGGCTCACAGGCATTGGCCCAGGGACCGAACAGGGCCAGCAACGTCACTATCCAGACGAATCTCATAGAGGAACCTCCCTGTTCCGCTGTTTGATCCGGAGAGCTTAACGCAAAGGGTCAGACGGTCAACTCACCAGAGACCCTGCCTGGGCACGCTCGGTCTGGAGCGCCAGCAGGGTCTGGCGAACGCCCTGGCGCCAGTCGCTCGGCGGGATGCCGAAGTGCTGCTCCAGCGCGCTGGAATCCAGCATGGAATAGGCCGGGCGCTTGGCCAGGGTGGGAAATTCGGACGTGGCGATGCCGGTGATGAGCGGCGCCCGTTCCAGCATGCCCAGCTCCTCGCCGGCATCGATGATGTAGCGCGCGAAGTCGCACCAGCTCAGGCCGCTGTCGCCGCCGAAGTGATAGAGGCCATAGGCCGTCTGCTCAGGCCGGGCTTCGGCCTGGACGGCGATCTGCAACAGCGCATCGGCGATGTGGCCGGCGTAGGTCGGGCAACCCACCTGGTCGCTCACCACCCGCAGTTCGTCACGATCGGCAGCGAGCCGCAGCATGGTCTTGAGGAAGTTGTTGCAATGTTCGCTGAACACCCAGGCGGTTCTCAGCACCACCGAGCGCGGGCAGGCGGAGAGCACGCGGTTCTCCCCTTCCAGCTTGGTCATGCCGTAGACCCCGGACGGACTGACCGGATCCTCGACCTGATAGGGTTCGGTGGCGGTACCGTCGAACACATAGTCGGTGGACAGGTGCAGCAGGGCGATGCCGGCGGCGCCGCAGGCCTGGGCAAGCACCGCAGGACCTTCGATATTGCCGCGGGCGGCGATCTCGGGTTCCTGCTCGGCCTTGTCGACCGCCGTATAGGCGGCCGCATTGATCACGACGTCCGGAGCGAACCGCTCGAGATGGCTGGTTACCGAGCCTTCGTCAGCGATATCCAGAGTGGCACGTCCATGGGCCTCCCATGCCAGTTCTGAACGCTGAAGACGATCGGTCAGACAGCGTCCGACCTGACCGTTAGCTCCGGTAACCAGTATCTTCATCTATACAGCTCCGCCAATCGAAGGCCTTGTGCATCTTTGGCGGACAGGATGGGATCCGTTACCCGCCAATCGATATTCAGATCCGGATCATTCCAGATCAAAGACCCTTCATCAGAGGGATCGTAATAATCTGTGCACTTGTATTCAAAATCAGCGGTTTCCGACAGCACCACGAAGCCGTGGGCCAGGCCCGGCGGTATCCAGAGCTGGCGCTTGTTGTCTTCCGAGAGGATCTCGGCGACCACGTTGCCGAAGGTGGGCGAACCGCGACGGATGTCGACGGCCACGTCCAGCACCTCGCCGCGCACCACGCGCACCAGCTTGCCTTGCGGCTTGCTGCGCTGGAAATGCAGGCCACGCAGCACGTTCCGGGCGGAGCGCGAATGGTTGTCCTGCACGAACGGCAGTGTGATCCCCGCCTGCTGGGCATAGCGCTCCGCCTGGAAGGACTCCAGGAAGAAGCCGCGGTCGTCACCGAAGACCTTGGGTTCGATCAGCTTGACGTCCGGGATCGCGGTGTCGAAGACCTGCATCAGTCCTGCTCCTTGCACAGCCGCGCCAGGTACTGGCCGTAACCGGTCTTGCTCAGGGCTTCGGCCTGCATGGCCATCTGCTCGCAGGTGATCCAGCCCTTCTGGAAGGCGATCTCTTCGAGGCAGGCGACCTTCAGACCCTGGCGCTTCTCGATGGTCTGGACGAAGTGGCCGGCTTCCAGCAGGGCGTCGTGGGTACCGGTGTCCAGCCAGGCGAAACCGCGGCCCAGCAGGGAAACGTTCAGCGAGCCACGGCGCAGGTACTCGTTGTTGACGTCGGTGATTTCCAGCTCGCCCCGGGGCGACGGCTTGATGTTGGCGGCGATGTCCAGCACGTCGTTGTCGTAGAAATACAGACCGGTGACGGCATAGTTGGACTTCGGCTTCTTGGGCTTTTCTTCGATGCTCAGGGCCTTGCCCTGCTCGTCGAACTCGACCACACCGAAACGCTCGGGGTCGGCGACGTAGTAGCCGAAGACGGTGGCGCCCTTGTCCACGCTGGCAGCCTTGAGCAGCGTCTCGCTGAAGTGCTGACCGTAGAAGATGTTGTCGCCGAGGACCAGGCAGACGTTGTCATCGCCGACGAATTCGCGACCGATGATGAAGGCCTGGGCCAGGCCGTCCGGGCTCGGCTGCTCGGCGTAGCTCAGCTGCATGCCGAAGTGGCTGCCGTCGCCGAGCATGCGCTGGAAGCCGGGCAGGTCGGCCGGCGTCGAGATGATCAGGACTTCCTGGATACCGGCCAGCATCAGCACGGACAGCGGATAGTAGATCATGGGCTTGTCGTAGATCGGCAGCGACTGCTTGGACACGCCCAGGGTAATGGGGTGCAAACGGGTACCGGAGCCACCGGCCAGCAGAATTCCCTTGTATTTGCTCATGGCAATCGTCCTCTGAAAATTGACTGTTGCTGTCGGTCGAACACGCCCGCGGGCGTGTCCGCGATAGGATCGTTAAACGGCTTCGCCGAGACGCTCGAGGCGGTAGGCGCCGGACAGTACCCGCTGCCACCACTCACGATTGTTCAGGTACCAGGTTACGGTCTTGCGCATGCCGGTCTCGAAGGTCTCTGCCGGCGTCCAGCCCAGCTCGCGGCCGATCTTGCTGGCGTCGATCGCGTATCTCATGTCGTGACCCGGACGATCCTTGACGAAGGTGATCAGGTCGCGATAGCGCTCGACACCCTCGGGCTTCTGCGGAGCCAGTTCTTCGAGCAGGTCACAGATGGTCTCGACGACCTGCAGGTTGCGCTTCTCGTTGTGGCCACCGATGTTGTAGGTCTCGCCGACCTCGCCCTGGGTCACCACGGTATAGAGGGCGCGGGCATGATCTTCGACGAACAGCCAGTCACGCACCTGGGAGCCGTCGCCATAGATCGGCAGCGGCTTGCCATGGATGGCATTGAGAATGACGTGGGGGATCAGCTTCTCGGGGAAGTGATAGGGGCCATAGTTGTTCGAGCAGTTGGTCACCAGTACCGGCAGCCCGTAGGTCCGACCCCAGGCACGTACCAGATGGTCGCTGCCGGCCTTGCTAGCCGAATAGGGCGAGCTCGGGGAATAGGGCGTGGTCTCGGTGAAGAGGTCGTCGGTACCGTGCAGGTCGCCGTAGACCTCGTCGGTGGAGATGTGGTGGAAACGGAAGGCTACCTTGGCCTCCGGCGCCAGGTCGTTCCAGTACGCACGGGTCACCTCGAGGATGACGCCGGTGCCGACCACGTTGGTCTGGATGAAGGCGGCAGGGCCCTCGATGGAGCGGTCCACGTGGGACTCGGCAGCCAGGTGCATGACCACGTCGGGCTGGAAGGACGCGAAGACCTGCTGCAGGGCGGCGAAGTCGCAGATGTCCACCTGGTGGAATTCATAGCGGTCGGAGTCGGCGACTTCGGCCAGGGAATCCACGTTACCGGCGTACGTCAGCTTGTCGACGTTGGCAACCTTGCATTGGGTCTCGTTGATAAGAAAACGTACCACGGCGGAACCAATGAAACCCGCGCCACCTGTTACCAGTACCTTCATCCTGAATCCTGCCTATATCGATTTGTACATCATCGCGCCCGGCGCTGCGGACGAGACATCGGAGGACGGCGCAGCCATCCCTGGCTTGGGTCACAGCCACGGCTATGTACCCAAAGACCTGAGTTAAACAGTGGCAGGAAAAGAAAGTTCAGCCTAGCGCTGGGCGGCTGCCGCTTCTGTGCTCGGCTTCAAATCCAGGCTGAAAGAAAGCGTGGACGGGATCACTCGATGGATCTCTTGCCGTGCAGCCAGTCGACGATGTCGCCCTCTGGCGAATAGCCGGCGACGGTGTCGCGCAACAGTTGCCGGACGCGGAGATAATCACCCGCATCGATCGCGCGACTCAGCTCGACGAGGGCTGCCCGGAAGGCATCCCAGGCCAGGAAGTCTTCGCTGGCACGCATGATCTTCGGATGGGAAGTCGGACTCACGTCGTCACCGATGAGCAACTCTTCATAGAGTTTTTCACCGGGTCGCAGCCCGGTGAACTCGATGGCGACATCGCCATGGGGATTGGCCGGCGAGCGGACGCTCAGGCCCGATAGCTTGATCATCTGCTCGGCCAGTTCGACGATGCGTACCGGCTCGCCCATGTCGAGCACGAAGACGTCTCCGCCTTCGCCCATGGCGCCCGCCTGGATGACCAGTTGGGCGGCCTCGGTGATGGTCATGAAGAAACGCGTGATCTTGGGATGGGTGACGGTGACCGGCCCACCCTTGCGGATCTGGGTCCTGAACAACGGGATGACCGAACCGGACGAGCCCAGCACGTTGCCGAATCTCACCATGGTGAAGCGGGTGCGATTGACCTGATGGATACCATCCGTTTGCCCATGCAGCACGGGCGCCGCCTCGCGACTCAGGGCCTGCAGGATCATCTCGGCCAGGCGCTTGGTACTGCCCATGATGTTGGTGGGCCGTACCGCCTTGTCGGTGGAGATCAGCACGAAACTGGTCACGCCAGCCTGGATGGCCGCCTGGGCGGCATTGAGGGTGCCCAAAACGTTGTTGCCGAAACCCTCGGCAATGTTGTGCTCGACCATGGGCACGTGCTTGTAGGCTGCCGCATGGTAGAGGGTGGCCACCTTCCAGTGCCGCATCACCTGCAGGAGCAGCGGCGCGTTGCGAATGGAGCCCAGCACCGGCACCAGGGTGACCGGCAGGGCTTCGCGCTGGATATAGGTCTCCAGCTCACGGTGGATGCTGTAGAGGTTGAATTCGGCGTGGTCGAGCAGGATCAGGGTGCGCGGTTTCTGGCCAATGATCTGCCGGCACAGCTCGGCGCCGATGGACCCCCCCGCCCCGGTCACCATCACCACCTGGGCGGTGATGCAACGGGCGAACAGCTCGGGCCGGGGCGTCACCGGATCCCGTCCTAGCAGATCCGCGATATCGACCTCCTGGAGGTCGTCCACCTGTACCTTGCCGCAGGCCAGGTCGCTGATCCGCGGCACGGTTCTGACGTGCAGCGGATAGGGTTCCAGCAGACCGAGAACCTCACGCCGCCGTGCGCGAGTAGCGGACGGGATCGCCAGAAGGATCTCCTCGGCGCCCGTTTCATCGATCATCTGCTGGATGTGTTTGGGGGTGTAGACCTTGAGACCGGCAATGATGCGATTGGCGATGCTCTTGTCATCGTCGATGAAGGCCACCGGACGCATGGCCCGGCCCATGCGCAGCGCCGCGACCAGCTGATTGCCCGCCGAGCCGGCGCCGTAGATGGCGACCCGTGGCAGTTCGTCCGGCTGTTTGATGAAGGGCACGGTAATGGCGCGATACCAGTCGCCCAGGAAATACTGGCGCAGCGCGAGACGCAGGCCGCCGATCAGGATCAGGCTGACGATCCAGTAGTTGAAGATCATCGAACGCGGAACGATCTCCGGCAGGTCGCGATACCAGTAGATGACTACCGACAGCAGCAGCGTCGACAGCGTCACCGCCTTGGCGATGGCGATCAGGGCGTCGTTGCCCAGGTAGCGCATGACCGCGCGATACATCCCGAAGCGGATGAACAGGGGAATGGCGATGGCCGGCGCAGTGATGAACAGCCAGGCGTGCCCGCTGAAGGGCTCGATCATCTGCACGGAACCCAGGCGCAGATAGAAGGCCAACCATAGCGAGAGCCAGATCAGCAACAGGTCGACCGCGACCTGGATGACTCTCTTGGTACGCCGGTTCAGCTTGACCAGATGGTCACGCAACATGTCAGTGTCCCTAATCCCTGAATCCGGTGGACTGCGCAGCCATGGCTACCTCATCGGTCCCAGCATGGTATCGAAGGGCCAGGCAAAGCAAAGGCCCATAGGCAAGCAAGAGCCCCAGTATGGCACTTAAAAGCCCCAGCCCCACCAGCAAAGCGATAGGCAGCAACCAGAACAGGTTGATGGCGAGTACCGTCAGGGTCACCGGGCGATGGGCGCCATGCTGACGGGAGGCCCACTGATAGGCGTGGGTGCGATGAGCCTCGTAGGGCTTCTTGCCCCGGCTCAGCCGCCGCAACAGGGTCCAGGTCGCATCGACCACGAAGACGCCGAGCAGGATCAGCCAGGCCCAGAACAGCGACAGCTCCACCAGTGCCGCCTGCAACGACAGCATGCCGAGAATCAGACCGAGAAAGCCACTGCCGACATCACCCATGAAGATGCGCGCTGGCGGAAAATTCCAGCATAGGAAGCCACCCACGGCCGCCGCCAGGAGCAGGGGTGCGCCCAGCAAGGCGCCATGCTCGGTCACGGCATAGATCAGCGCCATGCCCAGACAGACGACGAGAGCCTCGACGCCGGCGATCCCATCGATGCCATCCATGAAATTGTAGAGATTCAGCAGCCAGACCAGATAGAGGACGCCAAGGGTCATCACCAGCCAGCCGGGCAGCACCAGAACAGCGGACAGCTGCGCAGGAAGCGCGCCATAGCCGCCCAGCCACAGCAGGGCAGCGACCGCCGCCAGGAAGTGACCCAGCAGACGCCAGCCGGCGCCCACGTGCCGATGATCGTCGACGAAGCCGAGCACTGCCACCAGCAGCCCCGCTCCTATCAGGACGCCGCAGGAAGCCGGATCAAGCTGCCCCAGCAGCTCCAGCACCACACAGCCGAGCACGAACACCACGACGATCGCCAGGCCGCCGCCTCGAGGCGTCGCCACCTGGTGCGAACTGCGCGCGTTGGGTTCGTCGAGCAGGCCTCCGGACAGGGCATAGCGGCGCAGCGCCGCCGTGCCGAGCCAGCTGCAGCCGCCAGCCAGGAGCAACAGGAGCAGCATCATTTCCGACCCTCCGCACCGGCCCGTTGCGCGCCCAGCGCACGCAAGGCGGCCCGCGCCGACAGCGGGGGCTGCCAGCCCAGCAAGGTCTTGGTGGGCTGGATGTCGACCTGCAGCGACCCACAGAGACGTTGCGCCACCTCACCCCGCCCCAGCAATCTGGCGCCCCATTCGAGCCAGGCGGACGGAACGGCGATCAGCCGGGGTTTCTGACCCAGGCCTTCGGCCAGCGATTCGAGCAGCTCGGCGGTGGAAAGATCTTCATCGTCGCTGACCAGCAGGATGGCCCCGGCCGCCTTGGGCGCCGCGATGCACAGGATCAACAGATCGAGCAGATTCTCCAGCGCGAGCAGACTGCGCCTGTTGTGCCGAACGCCCCCCAGGGGCAGCGGTACGCCCCGCGCCAGGGTGTCCAGCAGACGGGCCACATTGGCCTTTACCCCAGGCCCGTAGATCAGTGGTGGACGCACGATGACCACTTCCAACCCGGTCTCGGCCATCAGCGCCAGCAGCTGCTGTTCGGCAGCGGCCTTGGAACGCGCGTAGGCATCGGTGGGTGCGGGAGGATCGTCAGCGCGAAAGGGCTTGCCGGGAAGGGTCCAGTCACCATTGACCTTGATGCTGCTGACAAAGATGAAGCGACGGACGCCGGCAGCCTGGGCATCCCGGGCCAGCTTGAGGGTTGCCGCCCGATTCACCTCATCGTAGCGAGCCTCGCTGACCACGCCTGGCTGCTCGCCCAGCTGATGGACCCGGGCGGCGAGATGGATGACGGCATCCACCCCTGCCAGGGGCGCGGACCAGTCGGTATCGGCGGACAACTCACGGATCACCGGAATCACCTCGCCCGCGATCGAGGCAGCTGCCGGCTGGCGCTGCGCGGCGACCACCGGATACCCCTTGGCCTGTAGCTGCCGAACCAGGGCTGCGCCGACGAAGCCCCCCGCCCCAGTCACCAGAATCTTGCGTTCCATCAATGCGTTGCGCCGTGCCAGTCAGCCAGGAAAGGGCGCTTATGGTAAGACATTGCCCCGCGAGGGCCTAGCCACGCAGAACGCAGGCATAAAAAAGCCCGCCGAACCTGAGCTCGGCGGGCCGAAAAACTTGAGAACCTTAGAAGGTCTTGGCGGAAGCCTGGACTTCGACGGCCTGGAAGCGAGCGCTCGGCTGGCCAACGTAGTGGCGCGAGAAGCTCTCGACGCGCTGAACGGGCTGCAGGAACAGGGCAACCATCCAGCTACCGGCCAGAGCGACTACAGCGAGGAAGGGATGACCGAGGTGCATGCTGGTGAAGCAGGCGGCGATACCGATCCAGATGAAAAGATAGTGGCGCATGACAACTTCCTCACTCGGCGTGGACTACGAGGTCACCCAAGACCTTATGTGAAGGAAGTCTCATACAAAAATCGGAACCCGTCTACAAAAATATCAAAACGGCTTGACTTTTTTTGTAAACGTCAAAATACCGATACCAGCCTTATGAATAACGCTTTTTTGACGGCTCCGAGCTAGCCAAAAAAACAAGGAAAATCAAACTCTTGTCGGGCAGACAGAGAAAAGACCGGCAGTGGGCGACGGCTTTATGGCTCCAGCTCGTTGACCCTGTCCCGCAGCTCCTTACCTGGCTTGAAGTGCGGAACGAACTTGCCGTCCAGCAGCACCGACTCGCCGGTCTTGGGATTGCGCCCCGTACGGGGTTCGCGATAGTGCAGCGAAAAGCTGCCGAAGCCGCGGATCTCGATACGGTCTCCAGTGGAAAGTGCCTGGGCCATCTGCTCCAGCATGGTCTTGATCGCCAGTTCGACATCCCTGGACGACAACTGCCCCTGATAGGAAACGATGCGCTCGATCAACTCCGACTTGGTCATGGATTTTTTCCTTCGTTATCAAGCGGCTAGATCACCTCCAAGGACTTTTAGCACGCCGACGGATTTTTGAAAAGTCAAGCGGACGACTTTGGTCCCGGCAACTTTTTACGGGTCATGACCACCCTGCCCACTTTTCTCCAGCCAAAAAAAAGCGACCCCGAAGGGTCGCCTTTTATTCAAGCTCGAACTTAGTTCTGGCTTTCCATCTGCGCCTTGATCAGGTCGCCGATGGTGGTGGGGCCAGCAGCAGGCTCTTGCTTGCTACGCAGGGAGCTCATGGCCTCCTTCTCGTCGTCGACGTCCTTGGACTTGACGGAGAGGCTGATCACGCGGCTCTTGCGATCGATGCTGATGATCTTGGCTTCGACTTCGTCGCCTTCCTTCAGCACGTTACGGGCGTCTTCGACGCGGTCACGGCTGATTTCGGACGCCTTCAGGACGCCTTCGATCTCGTTGGCCAGGGTGATGACAGCGCCCTTGGCATCGACTTCCTTGACGGTACCGCGCACGATAGTGCCTTTCTCGTTCAGGGAGGCGTAGTTGGAGAACGGATCGTCTTCCAGCTGCTTGATACCCAGGGAGATGCGCTCGCGCTCCGGGTCAACGGACAGGATCACGGTGTCCAGCTCGTCACCCTTCTTGAAGCGACGCACGGCTTCTTCGCCGGTTTCGTTCCAGGAAATGTCGGACAGGTGTACCAGGCCGTCGATGCCGCCTTCCAGACCAATGAAGATACCGAAATCGGTGATCGACTTGATGGTGCCGGAGATGCGGTCGCCCTTGTTGAACTGACCCGAGAACTCTTCCCACGGGTTGGCGCGGCACTGCTTGATGCCCAGGGAGATACGACGACGCTCTTCGTCGATATCCAGGACCATGACTTCCACTTCGTCGCCGACCTGAACGACCTTGGACGGGTGGATGTTCTTGTTGGTCCAGTCCATTTCGGACACGTGCACCAGGCCTTCCACGCCCTCTTCCAGCTCGGCGAAGCAGCCGTAGTCGGTGAGGTTGGTGACGCGAGCCTGAACGCGGGTGCCTTCCGGGTAACGGGCCTTGATGGCGACCCACGGATCTTCGCCCAACTGCTTCAGACCCAGGGAGACGCGGTTGCGCTCGCGGTCGAACTTCAGCACCTTGACGTCGATCTCGTCGCCGACGTTGACGATTTCCGACGGATGCTTGATGCGCTTCCAGGCCATGTCGGTGATGTGCAGCAGGCCGTCTACGCCGCCCAGGTCGACGAACGCACCGTAGTCGGTGAGGTTCTTGACGATACCCTTGACTTGCTGGCCTTCCTGCAGGGATTCCAGCAGAGCTTCACGCTCGGCGCTGTTCTCGGCTTCCAGGACGCTACGACGGGAAACGACAACGTTGTTGCGCTTCTGGTCCAGCTTGATGACCTTGAACTCGAGTTCCTTGCCTTCCAGATGGGTGGTGTCACGCACCGGACGGACATCGACCAGGGAGCCCGGCAGGAACGCGCGGATGCCGCTGACGTCGACGGTGAAACCGCCCTTGACCTTGCCGTTGATGACACCCTTGACCACTTCGTCGGCGCTGAACGCGGCTTCCAGGACCAGCCAGGACTCGGCGCGCTTGGCCTTTTCGCGAGACACTTTGGTTTCGCCGAAACCGTCTTCGACGGCATCCAGGGCTACGTGGACTTCGTCACCCACGTTGATGGTCAGCTCGCCTTGTTCGTTGTAGAACTGCTCGAGCGGAACCAGGCCTTCGGATTTCAGGCCGGTATCGACCACAACCCAGTCGCCATCGATCGACACCACGGTGCCGACGATGATGGCGCCCGGCTGCATGTCGAGGGATTTCAGACTTTCTTCAAAGAGTTCTGCGAAGCTTTCGCTCATGTTCATACCTGTTGTATGGATACCCGATGTATCCGGCTACCGCATGACCAGCCCATGCGGGGTGAGTGGTTACCATCCGGCTGCCGGGATGCGACTGGTTCCCGGCAGCTTTCACCGACGACTCGGATGAGTCTCGGCCTTCATCCCGCCAGGTCGCGTTCGGCGGCCAGGGTCAGGATGCGTTCCAATACCTGTTGTATGGAGAGATGCGTGGAATCCAGCTCGACGGCATCGTCGGCCGGCTTGAGCGGAGCAACGCTACGCTGACTATCGCGGGCGTCCCGCTCACGGATCTCTTCCAGGAGGGCAGGCAAGCTAACATTTTCGCCCTTCTGCTTCAACTGAAGATAACGCCTCTGTGCCCGTTCCTCGGCACCGGCGGTCAGAAAGATCTTCAGCTCGGCGTCCGGGAACACCACGGTGCCCATGTCGCGACCGTCGGCGACCAGACCGGGCGCCTCGCGGAAGGCCTGCTGGCGCTGCAACAGGGCATCGCGCACGGCTGGCAGGGTGGCGACCTGGGAGGCACCGGCGCCGACTTCCTCGGTCCGGATGACGTCGGTGACGTCCTCGCCTTCGAGAATGATGCGCTGGCCGTGCTCATGCCCGGCGAGGAACTGGACGTCCAGATGGGCCGCCAGCAGCTTGAGCGACTCCTCGTTGGTGTAGTCAACGCCATGGTTGCGGGCGGCGAAGGCCAGCAGGCGGTAGAGCGCGCCGGAATCCAGCAGATTCCAGCCCAGCTGACGGGCGACCAGCGCCGCAAGGGTACCCTTCCCCGAACCGCCGGGACCATCGAGGGTGATGACGGGTGCGGTACTGCTCATGAGTGCCCCTCCGTAAGAGAATGATGGGCGGCGACCTGGGCGCCGGCCTGGGTACGACTGGCGAGGATGCGCCCGAAATATTCGCGCGCGCCGCGCGCATGGGTCAGCACCTCCATGAGGAACTGACCATCGCCGGCCTGGATGGCGCCACGCAGTTCGTCGAGATCGGCGCGATAGGTGTCCAGGGCCTGCAGCACGGCTTCGCGATTGGCGATGAAGATGTCGTGCCACATGGTCGGATCGCTGCCGGCGATGCGGGTGAAGTCGCGGAAGCCGCCGGCGGCATAGTGGAAGATCTCGCGGTTCTCGCTGCGCTTGGCCAGGGAGTCCACCAGATTGAAGGCCAGCAGATGCGGCAAATGGCTGGTGGCGGCGAGGACCTGGTCGTGGTGCTCGACGGTCATGTGCTCGACATCGGCCCCTATGGCGCGCCAGAGTCGATCGACCTTGTCCAGATCGGCCGGCAGGGTCTCTTCCAGCGGTGTGAGGATGACCTTGTGACGATTGAACAGCGCCGCGTTGGCCGCCGTCACGCCGCTGCGTTCGGAGCCGGCGATAGGATGACCGGGCACGAAGCGCAGGGACTGGCCGGCGAAGGCCTGACGCGCGGCGCGCACCACGTTGCCCTTGGCGCTGCCGACGTCGGTGAGGATGGCGCCCTGCAGCGGCAGGGCCGCAAGCTCGGCCAGCACCCGCTCCATGGCGAGAATCGGCACGGCGAGCTGGATGACGTCGGCACCCGGGCAGGCCTCGGCCAACTCGGCGACGCAGCGGTCGACGACGCCCAGCTCGACCGCCAGCCGGCGGGTCTCCGGATCGCGATCGATCCCGACCACCTCACGGCAGAGGCCACTGGCGCGGGCGCCCTTGGCGAAGGAGCCGCCGATCAGGCCCAGGCCGACAACGACGAGACGTTCGATCAGGGGGGTGGCCACTTCAGCCACGACCCAGGACCTTACTCAGCGCCGCCAGGAAACGGGCATTTTCCGCTTCGGTGCCGATGGAGACGCGCAGGAAGGTGGGCATGCCATAGCCGGCGACGGGCCGCACGATGACGCCCTCCTGCAGCAGCCCCTGATTGATCGGCGCGGCGTCGCGCCCCAGGTCCACGGCGATGAAATTGCCACGGGAAGGAATCCACGTGAGGTCCAGTTCGCGGAAACCGGCTTCCAGCTGGGCCATGCCGGCATCGTTGAGCGCGCGGCTGCGGGCCAGGTAGTCGCTGTCGGCCAGGGCCGCACAGGCCGCAGCCTGGGCCAGGCTGTTGACATTGAACGGCTGGCGCACCCGGTTGAGGACATCGGCTACGGTCGGCGAGGAGAAGGCATAGCCAACGCGCAGGGCAGCCAGGCCATAGGCCTTGGAAAAGGTCCGCGAGACGATGAGGTTGGGGTACTGAGCCAGGAACGCCAGACCGTCCGGCAACTCGTCGCCTTCGGCGTATTCGATGTAGGCCTCGTCCAGCACCACCAGGACATGCTCGGGGACGCGGGCGAGGAAGAGCGCCAGCGCCTCGCTGTCGAACCAGGTACCCGTGGGGTTGTTGGGGTTGGCGACAAAGACCACCCGGGTGTCGGCATCAATGGCGGCGAGCATGGCCTCGAGGTCATGCCCATAGTCCTTGGCCGGGACGCTGCGGCCTTCGGCGCCGATCGCCAGGGTCACCAGCGGATAGACGGCGAAGGCATGCTCGCTGAACACGGCGTTGTAACCGGGCGCCAGGTAGGCCCGAGCGACCAGTTCGAGGATGTCGTTGGAGCCGTTGCCCAGGGTGATGCCGCTGGCGGCCACGCCGAACCTCTGGCTCAGAGCCTGCTTGAGGTCGAAGCCGCCGCCATCGGGATAGCGGGTCAGCTCGGCCAGTTCGGCGCGGATGGCCTCGAGCGCCTTGGCACTGGGGCCGAGCGGGTTCTCGTTGCTGGCGAGCTTGACGATGCTGGCGGGCGCCAGGCCCAGTTCGCGGGCCAGTTCATCGACGGGCTTGCCGGGCACGTAGGGCGAGAGTTTCTGTACGCCGGGAAGGGCTTGTGCCAGGAAATCGCAGCTCATGGAGACCTCTTCAACTTGCGATGACGACGGCTGGGCCGCCGAAAATGGGCGCCATCTTAAAGCCAAGGCGGGTCGCGGACCAATCGAAGTTGCGCCTGCGCGACGGAAAGCCACTAGCTGATGGCGCTGTAACGCCCCGGCCGATGGTTGATCGCCAGGGTCAGATTGAGGATCACGGCGCCCAGGATGGAGACGAGGATGGCGCTGGGCTCGACGACCCACAGCGCCAGCAGGACGATCAGGCAGTCGATGCCCATCTGCACCTTGCCCGCCCGCCAGCCATAGCGCTGCTGCAGATAGAGCACGGCGATATTGATGCCGCCGAGGCTGGCCTGGTGACGGAAGAGAATCAGCAGCCCCACGCCCATTAGGACGCCGCCCATCACGGCGGCATAGAGGGGTTGCAGGGCACTGAAGGCCACGAAATGCGGGGTCAGCTCGGTGAGCAGCGATACCAGGGTCACGGCCGCCAGGGTCCGCAGGGTAAAGGCCCAGCCCATGCGCCGCACGGCCAGCCAGTAGAACGGCAGGTTGATGAGAAAGAACGCCTGCCCGAAGGAGAGGCGCGTGCCGTACTGGGCGAGAAAGGCCAGCCCCGCGGTACCGCCGGTGAGCAGACCCGCGTGGCGATAGAGATTGACCGCCAGGGCGATCATCAGGGTCGCGCTGAGCAAGGCCAGCACGTCTTCGAGCAGATTGTGCCGCTGGGGAGTCACGGAGGTCATGGGGCCGTCCTGGCGCGAGGCGGAAGCCGACCCCGACGTCGGGGCCGGCCGGGAGGCGATCAGCCGAGTTCGGCCAACAGCTTCTCCCACTCCTTGGTTTCCTTCTTGGAGGGCGCACCCAGCAACTCGACCGCCTGGCGAAGGCGGAAGCGGGTGAGGTCCGGCCCGAGGATTTCCATGGCGTCCAGCACCGAGACCGAACTGGCCTGACCGGTGATGGCGGCGAACAGCAGCGGCATGACGTCGCGCAGCTTGAGCTGCTGGTGTTCGGCGACCGCCTGGATCACCGCGGTGATGCGCTCCTTGTCCCACTGGCGCAGGGCTTCGAGCTTCCACAGCAGCAGCTGCATGACCAGGCGGACCTGGTCGGCGGACAGCTTCTTGTGCTGGAACAGCGCCGGATCCAGATTCAGGGCGCCGCTGAAGAAGAAGCCAGCCAGCGGGGCGATCTGGCTGAAGGTCTCGACCCGCTGTTGCACCAGCGGGGCGATCTTGAGCAGGTACTCGGGATTGAGCGCCCACTGCTGCACCTCGGCGGCGAAGCGCTCGGGGCTCAGCTCGCGCAGCCACTGGCCGTTGAGCCAGGAGAGCTTCTCGACGTCGAAGATCGGACCGCCCAGGGAGACGCGCTGGAGGTCGAAATGCTCGACCATCTCGTCCAGGGTAAATTTCTCGCGCTCGTCGGGCATGGACCAGCCCATGCGGCCGAGGTAGTTGAGCATGGCCTCGGGCAGATAGCCCATGCGCTGATAGAAGGTCACCGAGGTGGGATTCTTGCGCTTGGAGAGCTTGCTCTTGTCGGGATTGCGCAGCAGCGGCATGTAGCAGAGCTGCGGCTGCTCCCAGCCGAAGTATTCGTAGAGCTTGATCAGCTTGGGCGCCGAGGGCAGCCACTCTTCACCGCGCAGGACGTGGGTGATACCCATCAGGTGGTCATCGACCACGTTGGCGAGGAAGTAGGTGGGCAGGCCGTCAGCCTTCATCAGCACCTGCATGTCCATCCGATCCCAGGGGATCTCGACCTCGCCACGCAGCAGGTCGGGGACGACGCAGACGCCCTCCTCCGGGACCTTCATGCGGATCACATAGGGCTGGCCGGCATCCAGGCGCTGCTGCACCTCTTCCGGGGTCAGCCGCAGGCCGCGACCGTCGTAGCGCGGGGTCTCGCCCCGTGCCTGCTGTTCGGCGCGCATCTGGTCGAGTTCTTCCGGGGTGGCGAAGCAGAGGAAGGCATGCCCTTTCTCCACCAGCTCCCGGGCGTACTTCCAGTAGATCTCGCCGCGCTCGCTCTGCCGATAGGGGCCATGGGGGCCGCCGACGTCGGGGCCTTCGTCCCATTCGATGCCCAGCCAGCGCAGGGCGTCGTAGATCTGCTGTTCGGATTCGCGGGTCGAGCGGACCTGGTCGGTATCCTCGATGCGCAGGATGAACTGACCGCCGTGCTGACGGGCGAAGCAGAGGTTGAACAGGGCGATATAGGCGGTACCGACATGCGGGTCGCCGGTGGGCGACGGCGCGATGCGCGTGCGAACGGTGGTCATCGGCTTTCTCGAAAAACGCGAAGGGACAAAGGCGGAATGGTAGCAGCGCCAGCCCTGGCGCTGCCAGTTGGCGGAAAGCCCGAGCCTGTTCATGTTCTCGCGAGCTAGAACCAAGCAAGGCGAAAATAGCTGAGGAAGCGGAGTTTACGAAGGGTAAATGAGCATTCCGAAGCTATTTTCAACGCAGCTTGGCCGACGCGCAGCAGAACAGGTACAGGCTCCTAGACTTGGACCAGGCGCTCGCGCAGTGCCTGGATCTCATCGCGCAGCTGGGCGGCGGATTCGAATTGCAGGTCGCGCGCCAGTTGCAGCATCTTCTCTTCGAGCTGACGGATGCGCTTGCCGATCTCGCTCGGCGAGCGCAGTTCGGCGGCGTATTCGCCCTGGTCCTCGGCGGCCTTGGCCACTCGGCGCTTGCCCTTGGCACCCGGGGCCGCGGCGCCTTCCATGATGTCGCGGATGTCCTTCTTGATGCCCTGGGGCACGATGCCGTGTTCTTCGTTGAAGGCCAGCTGCCTGTTGCGCCGCCGTTCGGTCTCGTCGATGGCGCGCTGCATGGAGCCGGTCATGTTGTCGGCATAGAGGATGGCCTTGCCGTTGAGGTTGCGCGCCGCCCGGCCGATGGTCTGGATCAGCGAACGCTCGGAACGCAGGAAGCCTTCCTTGTCGGCGTCGAGCACCGCCACCAGGGAGACTTCCGGCATGTCCAGGCCTTCGCGCAGCAGGTTGATGCCTACCAGGACGTCGAAGGTACCCAGGCGCAGGTCGCGGATGATCTCCACTCGTTCCACGGTGTCGATGTCCGAGTGCAGGTAGCGCACCCGTACGTCGTGGTCAGCCAGGTAGTCGGTGAGGTCCTCGGCCATGCGCTTGGTCAGGGTGGTGCACAGCACCCGCTCCTCCTGGGCCACCCGCAAGCGGATCTCGGAGAGCAGATCGTCCACCTGGGTGGTGGCCGGACGGATCTCAATGATGGGGTCGACCAGGCCGGTGGGGCGCACCACCTGCTCGACCACGCGGCCGGCGTGCTCTTCCTCATAGGGACCGGGGGTAGCCGAGACGAAGATGGTCTGGGGCGCACCGGCCTCCCACTCCTCGAATTTCAGGGGCCGGTTGTCCAGCGCCGAGGGCAGGCGGAAACCGTATTCCACCAAGGTTTCCTTGCGCGAGCGGTCGCCCTTGAACATGGCGCCAATCTGCGGAACGGTGACGTGGGATTCGTCGATCACCAGCAGGGCGTTGCTCGGCAAATAGTCATAGAGGGTGGGGGGCGGCTCGCCCGGACCCCGCCCGGACAGGTAGCGACTGTAGTTCTCGATACCGTTGCAATAGCCCAGTTCGAGGATCATTTCCAGGTCGAAGCGAGTGCGCTGCTCCAGCCGCTGGGCTTCGAGCAGGCGATTCTGGCTGCGCAGCCATTCCAGGCGTTCGGCGAGCTCCCGCTTGATGTTCTCGATGGCGCCCAGCAGGGTCTCGCGTGGCGTGGCGTAGTGGGTCTTGGGATAGAAGGTGAAGCGCGGCAGCTTGCGGATCACCTCGCCAGTCAACGGATCGAAGGCCGACAGGCTTTCCACCTCATCGTCGAACAGCTCGATGCGTACCGCTTCCAGGTCGGATTCCGCAGGGAAGATGTCGATGACGTCGCCGCGCACCCGGAAGGTCGCGCGGGCGAATTCCATGTCGTTGCGGCTGTACTGCAACTCGGCCAGGCGACGCAGGATGGTGCGCTGGTCGATGCGGTCGCCGCGATCCAGGTGCAGGACCATCTTCAGGTAGGCCTCGGGACTGCCCAGGCCGTAGATCGAGGACACCGAGGCGACGATGATGGCGTCCTTGCGCTCCAGCAGCGCCTTGGTGGCGGACAGACGCATCTGCTCGATATGGTCGTTGATGGACGAGTCCTTCTCGATGAAGGTGTCCGACGAGGGGACATAGGCTTCCGGCTGGTAGTAGTCGTAGTAGGAGACGAAGTACTCCACCGAGTTGTTCGGGAAGAAGGCCTTGAATTCACCATAGAGCTGGGCGGCCAGGGTCTTGTTCGGCGCCAGCACCATGGTCGGGCGCTGCACCTGAGCGATGACGTTGGCGATGCTGAAGGTCTTGCCCGAGCCGGTCACGCCGAGCAGGGTCTGGTGCGACAGGCCCGCCTCCAGGCCTTCCACCATCTGGCGAATGGCTTCGGGCTGGTCGCCGGCCGGGGTGTAGCGAGTGGAGAGCTGGAATGCGGACATGGCTGCCTCAAGAGCGCGGAAATGCACGGACACCACCGCGCCGACGCAAGGTCAGGGCGGTGTGGACGAGGAAAAAGCTGGAAGGCCCTAGATGAGGTCGCATGCACCCCTTTGCAATCCGCCTGCGGCGCCGCACGTCAGGAAATCTCCTACCGAGGTCGGGTCGCGATGGTGCCTGCAGGGGGCTATACTCCTGGTTCCTAAGCGTTCCGCCCTTCCCTTCACCCCTCATTCGAGCCCCTGCCCCATGAGTTTGTTCTCCGCCGTCGAAATGGCACCCCGCGACCCCATCCTTGGCCTGAACGAGGCCTATAACGCCGATGCCCGTCCGCACAAGGTCAATCTGGGCGTGGGGGTCTACTACGACGAGCAGGGCCGCATTCCGCTGTTGCGCGCCGTGGCCGAGGCCGAGCAGCAGCGCGTGGCCGCCCAGGCACCGCGTGGCTACCTGCCCATCGAGGGCATCGCCGCCTATGACCAGGCCGTCCAGCACCTGCTGTTCGGCGCCGAGTCGAGCCTGGTGCGCGAAGGCCGCGCCATCACCGTGCAGGCCGTTGGCGGCACCGGTGCACTGAAGATCGGCGCCGACTTCCTCAAGCGGCTGCTGCCGGATGCCGTGGTCGCCATCAGTGACCCGAGCTGGGAAAACCACCGCGCGCTGTTCGAGGGCGCCGGCTTTCCCGTGCAGAACTATCGCTACTACGACGCCGCCAGCAATGGCCTGAACCGCGCAGGTTTGCTGGCCGATCTCCAGGCATTGCCGGAGCGCTCGGTGGTGGTGCTGCATGCCTGCTGCCACAACCCCACCGGCGTCGATCTGCAACCGGCCGACTGGCAGGCGGTGCTGGACGTGGTCAAGGCGCGCAACCTGGTGCCCTTCCTCGACATCGCCTACCAGGGCTTTGGCGACGGCATCGAGGAAGACGCCCAGGCGGTACGCCTGTTCGCCGACTCCGGCCTGACCTTCCTGGTCTCCAGCTCCTTCTCCAAATCCTTCTCGCTGTATGGCGAGCGGGTCGGCGCCCTGACCTTGGTCAGCGAGAGCCGCGAGGAAAGCGCCCGGGTGCTGTCCCAGGTCAAGCGGGTGATCCGCACCAACTACTCCAACCCGCCGACCCATGGCGCCACCATCGTCGCCAGCGTGCTGAGCAATCCCGAGCTGCGCGCCCTGTGGGAAGCCGAACTGGGCGAGATGCGCCAGCGCATCCGTACCATGCGCAACGCCCTGGTGGAAGGCCTGGCTGCGGCTGGCGCCACTCGCGACTTCGCTTTCGTCAACGCCCAGCGCGGCATGTTCTCCTACTCCGGGCTCACCGCCGAGCAGGTCGAGCGGCTGAAAAGCGAATTCGGCATCTATGCGGTCAGCACCGGACGCATCTGTGTGGCGGCGTTGAACGAGCGCAATCTGCCACCGACCATCCAGGCCATCGCCGCCGTCCTGAAGGGCTAAGATGGCACTTCCGGCAGCGTCTTTTCAAGGCGCTGCCAAGGCTTGACTTCCCGTTATCTATCAGTAAGATACGCTCCGTTGTTCCGCGATAGCTCAGTCGGTAGAGCAAATGACTGTTAATCATTGGGTCCCTGGTTCGAGTCCAGGTCGCGGAGCCAAAATCTGAAAAGCCCGTAGCGGGCGACCGCTACGGGCTTTTTCATGGGCGCAACTTACCGCCCCTGCAAAGGGTCTAGGCATAGCGCCCCTGGCGCCCGGGCGGCGGGCAACTGCGGTGCAACGCCTCCAGATCCCAGGGCTTGGGCAGAAAGGTCGCTCGTGCCGCGCGAGCGGGATTGTCGTCGCAATAGCCCGAGGTGATGACGATGGGCAGATTGGCCTGCCGCCCACGGGCTTGCAGTGCCAAGTCGACGCCGCTCAGGATTCCCGGCATGCGCACATCGGTGAAGAGCAGATCCAGCTGCGGCTGCTCGTCCTGCAGAAAGGCACAGGCCGCATCGGCACTGCCGAAGGCATGCACCTGATAACCCCAGCCCTCGAACAGCTCCTGCAGCAGATCCAATAGGACGGGCTCATCTTCGGCGACCAATACGCGCTGGCAACTCATGAGCGAATCCTGTGATGGTTAAAGACGTAATCGTTTGACCATAACGTTTCGCTGCCATCCTGACTTGTACGACCAAGGGCACTCTGTACAAGAAAAAACCCTCGTCCCGCCCAGAGCCAGCCATTTCGCTCGGGAAGGTGCAGGCCTTGTACAGGAAATCGCCGTCGAGCCGGACAGAGCCACCTTTGGTGCCACCATCCGCCCAAGCGAGACGGCTTTGCGTTAAGCTTGCGCCGCCGCCGTCTACCCCGCAGGTCAGAGCCTTGGATCCGTCGTCTCGTCGTCACTGGATCAGCGATCTCAGCAGCAGGATCCGCGCCCGCCCGGCACTGGCCTACAGCCTCGCCTTGCTGGCATTCGCCCTGGCCCTGGCGGCACGCTTCGCCCTGGTGGACGTCCTGATGCAGGGCTTTCCCTACCTGACATTCTTTCCCGCCGTCATCCTGACTGCCTTCTTCTGCGGCAGCCGCGCCGGCACCCTGTGTGCCGTGCTGTCCGGACTGGCCGCCTGGTACTTCTTCATTCCGCCGGGCTGGACCTTCGACGTAGGGCCCCAGGGTGCCCTGGCCCTGGCCTTCTATGTGGTCATCGTCAGCGTCGACATCGTGCTGATCCATTTCATGCACACAGCCAGCGCCCGGCTGCGCGCCGAACAGCAGGTGATCCACGACCTCTACAACGTCCAGACGACGATGTTCCAGGAGTTGCAGCACCGGGTCGCCAACAACATCCAGTTCATCGCCTCGCTGCTCATGCTGCAGCAACTCAAGTTGCCCGGCGACAGCCAGGCGTCCCAGGCCCTGGAAGAAGCCCGTTCGCGGCTGGAGAGCATCTCGCGCATCCACCGGCGCCTGCACGACCCCGCCGATGCCGATCAGCCAGTGGCCCATCACCTGCAGTTGCTGACCAGTGATCTGCTGGCCGCCGCGGGCCAGGCCAATGTCTCCTGCGCCATCACCGCCGAACCGCTCAATTTCGACCTGCCCCGTCTGACCACCCTGTCGATGCTGGTGGCGGAGGTGGTGACCAATTCCCTCAAGCACGCCTTCGACGCCGGCCAGCGTGGCCTGATCAGCATCAGCCTGCAGCGCGGCGACGATCAGCGACTGCTGTTGCGGATCGCCGACAACGGTCGGGGCATGCCGCCGCAATTCAATCCGCGTACCAGCCAGCGCCTGGGCTTCAAGATCATCAAGAGCCTGGCCGAACAGCTCGGTGGCGAGGCGCACTACCGCAACGACCACGGTACCGTGGTCGAGGTACAGCTGGCAGCCTAGGGCATGGCCCCCACCCGCGCCGGGCTAAAACCCTATACAATGCGCGGCTTTTCCAGCCAGGTGCCCCCCCATGACCGCTTTGCCACCCTGTCCCCTCTGCGCATCCGAATACACCTACGCCGATGGCGATCAGCTGATCTGCCCGGAATGCGCCCATGAATGGACGCCCGGGGACGTCGGTACCGCGGCTGAAGCCAAGGTGATCCGCGATGCGGTCGGCAATCCCCTGCAGGACGGCGATACCGTCAGCGTGATCAAGGACCTCAAGGTCAAGGGCTCGTCGCTGGTGGTCAAGGTCGGCACCAAGGTCAAGAACATCCGCCTGGTCGACGGCGATCACGACATCGACTGCAAGATCGATGGCATAGGTGCGATGAAGCTCAAATCCGAGTTCGTCAAAAAGGTCTGATCGTCGTGCCGGGGTGTTCCCTGGCGGAGCGATGCCCTACCCTTGAGGCTCTTTCCCTCCTGCCAAGGACTCTCCATGTCTCAGCGCTTCATCCGCTCGGCCCTGTTCCTCGCGCCCCTGCTGCTCGCCGGCCAGGCCTTCGCCCAGTCGGCGCCTGCCAACGCCCAGGAACCTCAGCCGTCAGTCACGGAGAAGTATGGCGACTGGCAGGTGATCTGCCGCATCGCCCGCAACGCGGACCGCTCCGCGCAGCTGTGCGCCATCACCCAGCAGAAGGACAGCGCCAAGGGCCAGCGCATGCTGGTCACCGAGTTGCGCCCCAATCGGGAAGGTGTGGACGGCATCCTGGTGCTGCCCTTTGGCGTGGCGGTGACCAAGCCGATCTCGCTGCAGATCGACAAGCGCAGCCTGGAGAATCGGCCCTTCCACACCTGCATCCCCCAGGGCTGCGTGGTGCCGGTGGAATTCGTCGGTGACGTCTTCAAGCAGCTGCAGCGCGGCGGTCGCCTGACCGTGACCACTCCGGTCGCCAATGGCGAGACCGCCAGCGAAAGCCTGTCGCTCAAGGGTTTTTCCAAGGCCTATGACCGCGCCAAGGAACTGACCAAGCCGCTGTAAGGACCGCTAGTCTGGCAAGGGCGCTGCCGGGTGCTGTGCCGTGCCGCTGGCGGCGGCACGCTCCACGGCGGCCACCAGCGCCAGGGTACGGGCGGCATCCTCGGTGCTGACCAGGGGAGCCTCCTCTCCCCGCGCGACCCGCACGAAGTGCTCCAGCTGCAGCCGCAAGGCCTCGTCCGGGACCGTTGCCCGCACCTCTGTCGCAAGCGGCTGGTGCCAGCCGGCGCCCGGCTCGGCATAGCGCCAGAGGCGCAGCTGCGGCACGCTCAGGGCGCCTTCGGTGCCGGCGAAGAGGTAGCAGGACTGGTCAGGCTGGTGGGGATAGACCGGATTCTCGCCACTGGTGAGCTCCCAGCTCCAGGGCGCGACGGCGCCGTCACTGGCGGTGAGACTGCCCAGGGCGCCGCTCTCGAATTGCAGATTGATCACGGCGCTGTCGGCATTGGCGTAGCCGCGCAGGGCGTTGTCGGCGAAGGCCTGGACCTGGCGCACCTCACCGCAGAGATGACGCAGCAGGTCGAGGTCGTGGATCAGATTGGTAAGCAGCATCCCGGCCCCCGCTTCGCGGCGCCAGGCACTCTCGAAATAGCTCTCAGGCTTCTGCAGTTGCCACAGCGCGGTGACGGTGACCAGGCGGCCAAGCGCGCCCTGGCGCAACAATTCATGAGCCCTGGCGATCAGCGGATTGTGGCGACGATGATGCCCGACCAGCAGTGGCACGCGCTGGTCGCGCTGGGCGTGCAGCAGCTGAGCCACCTCTGCTGACGTGGTCCCCACGGGCTTCTCCAGCAGCAGCGGGATGCCCAGATCCAGACAATCCAGGGCGGTGGCCACATGCAGCGCATTGGGATTGGCGACGATCACCGCTTCCGGGCGCACGCTTTCCAGCAGCTGCCGATGATCGCGGAAATGCGGCACGGCCCACTGCGCGGCGAGCTCGGCCGCCCTCGGATCGGGATCGGCCAGGGCGCACAGCCGGGCGCTCGGCACGGCTTGAAGATGATGCAGGTGCTGGCGGCCCATGTTGCCGGCGCCGATGAGGGCGATGCGCAAGGCAGCGACCATGAGAGAACCCCTTGTTGTGGTTGTCGAGGTCGCTCGACTCTAAGGGACGCCCGGTCGAAGGCGCTACTGCACCGGCAGGAAATTGATGAACAGCAGACTCTGGGCGTAGTTGACGCCGATGCGCCGATAGCGCTCGTCGAGCAACTGGGCGAGCAGGTCCAGGCGGGCGACGATCTTGCCGAACTCGGTGGCGAAGCTGAGGTTGCTGCCCTCCTCCGAGATCTCGTTGGCGAACAGCAGCGGTTCGCCCTCGGCGTTCTTGCGCTGGCCGAGCAGCCAGGTGGCTTTCTCAATGTTGCGGGCCGCGTTGTTGACGAAGCGCGCATTCACCACATCGGTGATGTAGAACTCGGTGCGATTGCCGTGGGCCGCGATGATCATGCTGCCGATGGCATAGATGAAGGCGCCGACGCGGTCGCCGCGGTAGTCGTCGCCGAGCACGTAGCTCAGGGCCGCCACGTCCTTGCGTCCGCCCAGCGCAGGCAGGCTGCGCTGCTGCTCGATGGCCATGCGGATCTCGCGCTCGGCGCTGGCGGCATCGGGCAGGCCGGTCTTCTTCCATTCGGCCGGATTGCGCAGGTAGAGCTTGTTCATCAGCCGGTAGAGACTTTGCAGATTGGCCTGCATGGCGAGGGTAGCCATGCGGTCGGAGCTGGTCTGCAGGAATTCGCTGGGGCGGGTCTTGCCGAATTGCCGGGCAATGTCCTGGGCGGACTGGCTGCTACAGCCGGCCAGGCTCGCGAGCAGGAGGCCAATCACACACCCGAGACGGGCGACGGCTGTGAAGGTAAGGGCAGGCATGGGGGCTTCGGCGGCTAAGGGCAGCCGAAGGGTAAGGCCTTCCCTGGCCGGCCTGCTGTGCGGCAGGCCAAGGAATGGGCCTTTTCGAGCCTATTCAAAGGCTCGCGAGCTAGCGACAAACACGGCCTAGGTGGCCCCGCGAAAATGGCTGAGGAAGCGGATCGGACCTGCGCTCGGGTTTACAAGTAGTAAATGAGCATTCCAACCGGGCTGGCGACCCAGGGCATTTTCAACGCCGTTCGACCGACGCGTAGCAGCTTTTGAACAGGCTCAGCCGTTGCTGGGGAAGGCAAACTGCGAAGCCTCCTGGGCCTCGCGTTGCGGCCAGCGCTGGGTGATGGTCTTGCGGCGGGTGTAGAAGCGCACACCGTCCGGGCCGTAGGCGTGAAGGTCGCCGAACAGCGATCTCTTCCAGCCGCCGAAGCTGTGGTAGGCCACCGGCACCGGCAGCGGCACGTTGATGCCGACCATGCCCACCTCGATCTGATCGGCGAACAGCCGCGCCGCTTCGCCGTCGCGGGTGAAGATGCAGGTGCCGTTGCCGTATTCGTGGGCATTGATCAGGGCGATGCCCTCTGCCAGGCTCTTGACCCGCACCACGCAGAGCACCGGACCAAAGATCTCTTCCTTGTAGATGCGCATCTCCGGGGTGACCTGATCGAACAGGCAGCCACCGAGGAAGAAGCCCTCTTCATGATCGGCGACCTTGAGATTGCGGCCGTCCACCACCAGCTTGGCGCCCGCCGCCACGCCATCGACGACATAGCCGGTGACCTTGTCCAGGTGCGCGCCGGTAACCAGCGGGCCCATGTCCAGGCCGCACTGGGTGCCCGGGCCGACCTTGAGCTTCTCGATCTCCGGCACCAGCCGGGCGATCAGGGCATCGGCGACCTGGTCACCGACGCAGACCGCCACCGAGATGGCCATGCAGCGCTCGCCGCAGGAGCCATAGGCAGCGCCCATCAGGGCATTGACGGTGTTGCCGAGGTCGGCATCGGGCATGACCACCGCATGGTTCTTGGCGCCGCCCAGGGCCTGGACGCGCTTGCCCTTGGCGGTGCCGCGGGCATAGATGTATTCGGCGATGGGGGTGGAGCCGACAAAGCTCAGCGCCTTGACCTCGGGGGCGTCGATCAGACCGTCCACGGCTTCCTTGTCGCCATGTACCACGTTCAACACGCCCTTGGGCAGGCCGGCTTCTTCGAACAGCTGGGCGATGGCCAGGGTGGAACTGGGATCGCGCTCGCTGGGCTTGAGGATGAAGGTGTTGCCGCAGGCGATGGCTAGCGGATACATCCACAGCGGCACCATGGCCGGGAAGTTGAAGGGGGTGATGCCGGCCACCACG
The DNA here is from genome assembly GCF_028640825.1 of Pseudomonas sp. LA5. NCBI lineage: Bacteria > Pseudomonadati > Pseudomonadota > Gammaproteobacteria > Pseudomonadales > Pseudomonadaceae > Pseudomonas > Pseudomonas sp. LA5. The sequence goes on along the minus strand of NZ_JAQYZY010000024.1, from coordinate 295,730 downwards.
CCCAGGGGCTGGAAGTCGGACCAGGTGTCGATGCTCGGACCGGCGTTGCGGTTGTATTCGCCCTTGAGCAACTCGGGTGCCGCGGTGGCGTATTCGACGTTCTCGATGCCGCGACGCAATTCGCCGGCGGCGTCTTCCAGGGTCTTGCCGTGCTCTTCGCTGATCAGCTGCACCAGGCGCTCTTCGTTGCTCTCCAGCAGCTGCTTGAAGCGGAACAGCACCTGGGCGCGCTTGGCCGGCGGGGTGTTGCGCCAGGCCGGAAAGGCGGCCTGGGCGGCATCAACGGCCTGCTGCAGGGTGGCCGCATCGGCCAGGGGCACTTCGCGGATGACCGCGCCCGTGGAAGGGTTGTAAACCGGTGCGCGGCGGCTGCCACCGTCGATCAGCTGGCCGCCGATGAGATGCTTGAGGCTCATGAAGGGACTCCTTGTACGAGGGATGGGCGCTTCCTCGGGGAAGCGCCGGAAAGAGGGTCAGTCGAGGCGATTGAGGACATCACCGACCGCGGCGAAGACGCGATCCAGGTCTTCGATCCTGGCATTGAAGGTGGGTCCGAATTGTAGGGTGTCGCCGCCGAAGCGGACGTAGAAGCCGGCCTTCCACAGGGCGATGCCGGCCTCGAACGGGCGGATTACCGCATCGCCGTCACGCGGGGCGAGCTGCAGGGCACCGGCCAGGCCGCAATTGCGGATGTCCACCACATGCTTGGCGCCCTTGAGGCCATGCAGCGAGGCTTCGAACTTAGGTGCCAGCTCGGCGGCCTGCTGCACCAGATTCTCACGTTCCATGAGTTCCAGCGCCGCCAGACCCGCGGCACAGGCCACCGGATGGGCCGAATAGGTGTAGCCATGGGGAAACTCGACCATGTGCTCAGGCGTGGCCTGGTTCATGAAGGTGTCGTAGATGGCGCTGCTGGCGATCACCGCGCCCAGGGGCACGGCGCCGTTGGTGACCTGCTTGGCCACGTTCATGATATCCGGCGTCACGCCGAAGAATTCGGCGCCGGTGTGGCGGCCCATGCGGCCAAAGGCGGTGATGACCTCGTCGAAGATCAGCAGGATGTCGTGCTGGGTGCAGATCTCGCGCAGGCGCTGCAGATAGCCCACCGGCGGCACGATCACCCCGGCCGAGCCGGACATGGGCTCGACGATGACGGCCGCGATATTGGACGCATCGTGCAGCTCGATCAGCTTGAGCAGCTCGTTGGCCAGCTCGACGCCGCCGGTCTCGGCCATGCCCTTGGTGAAGGCCATGCCCGGTTGCAGGGTATGGGGCAGATGGTCGACGTCCATGAAGGAGCCATACATCTTCCGGTTGCCGCCGATGCCGCCCAGGCTGGTGCCGGCAATGTTGACGCCGTGGTAGCCGCGGGCCCGGCCGATCAGCTTGGTCTTGGCGGGTTGACCCTTGATGCGCCAGTAGGCCCGCGCCAGCTTGACCGAGGTGTCGGCGCTCTCGGAACCCGAGCCGGTGAAGAAGACATGGTCCAGACCCGCCGGGGTCAGCTCGGCCATCTTTTCGGCCAGTTGGAAGGACAGCGGATGGCCGTACTGGAAGCCCGGCGAATAGTCGAGGGTGCCCAGCTGGCGCGCCACGGCCTCCTGGATCTCCTTGCGCGAGTGACCGGCGCCGCAGGTCCAGAGTCCGGAGAGGCTGTCATAGATGCGCCGCCCCTGGTCGTCGATCAGCCAGCTGCCTTCGGCGGCCACCACGATGCGCGGATCCTTCTGAAAGGCGCGATTGGCGGTAAAGGGCATCCAGTGGGCACGCAGGTTGAGCTGGGCGGCGACAGGTGGCGAAACGGTCAGCGGCTGGTTCATGACGGGGCCTCGGGCGGTGACATTGAGCCTGCAGAATGCGCCCAGTCTTGCGTGAGTTAAATGGTTTTTTTCTCGCGCCTATACATCTTGAAACTCACCCAATCATGGGTTCTAACCAGTGAAATCAAAAGAAACTGGCGGGGGAAACGACACCGCTTCATGCAGTCACGGATTGGCTGAAAAGCCCTTCATAGACGCAATTATCCGTGCCAACTCGGCGCCATAGAAATATTTTGAAACCAACAAATTTGATTAGTAATCAATAACTTGCCTGAAACACTTTAAGCTGGCCGCCTGCCACCGTAGTCCCGTGGCGCCGAGGCACCCTCGCCTCACCTCTTTTCCCGGCGCGTAGTCCAGCCGGGCGCGGTAGCCTGTCCGCCGTCTCTGCCGCGTAGCCAACCTTCCGCTTTTGCCAACCCGTGCCCCTCTTCCGAGGCAGAGCGCGCGGTTCAGCTATTCCTCAAGGAAACCTCCCCCATGCTGATTCAGCTCAACTGGATCCGCGGCCTGGCGGCCGTTCTCATCGTTTTCCACCACATGACCGTGGGCAGCTACCAGACCACCGAGCACCAGCAGATCGCCCTCAATCTGCTGTCGCTGGAAACCACCTGCATCTTCGTCGCGCTCTCGGGCTTTTTCTTTCGCTACAACCTCGGCAAATACAGCTACCAGGTCTATCTGGGCAAGAAGCTCCAGAACGTCATCCTCCCCTATCTGCTGATCTCGATTCCCGCCGTGCTGCTCTATGTCTCCGGACTGAAGCAGGAACACGAGTGGATCGACATGAACGCCTTCCACGACTGGCCACCCTTCGCCCAGACCGCCCTGCTGCTGGCCACTGGCGCCCACCTGGGTCCGCTGTGGTTCATTCCGGCGCTGACGCTGATCTTCCTGCTCGCGCCGGCCCTGGAGTGGATCGTCAAGCATGGCCTGCTGCCGGCGGCGACCATGGTCGGCCTGCTGTATTTCCTGGTTTCCGATCGCCCGATCAATGACGCCGATCCGCTGCTGGCGGCCCTGCACTTCCTGCCGATCTACCTCTGCGGCATGCTGGCCTGCGAACAGCGCGAGCGGCTGCAACGGCCCCAGGCGCGTTACTGGCTGCTGGCGGCCCTGCTGCTGCTGAGTGGCGCGGCAGTACTCGACAGCGCCTTCTACGGGCTGCAGAAACTGGCACTGTGCCTGTTGCTGTTCGCGGTCTTCAGCCAGAAGATCAAGGCGCCGGGATACGCCGAGAGCCGCCTGACCAAGGGCATGGCCCTGCTGGGCGCCTACAGCTTCGCCATCTACTTCCTGCACGGCTATCTCGCCGGCGCCTATCGCGTGCTGGGTCGCCTGCTGGGTGAGCAGAACTTCGCCCAGTACCTGGGCACCCGCCTGTGCCTGACGCTGATCACCCTGCTCTGCTGCATCGCCGCGGTCTGGGTGGTCAAGCAGGTCACCCGGCAGCGCAGCCGGGTCCTGATCGGCGCCTGAAACCGGTCGCTGGCGCCGCTCCCGACGGCGCCTTATGCTGTCCCGCATTTGCGGTGGCAGCCATGAAGACGACGCGCAAGGCCCTGCTCGCCCAGGTCGGCGATTTCGAGATCCGCCTGCTGCGACTGTTCAAGACGGTGGTGGAATGCGGCAGCTTCACCGCCGCCGAAGGCCGGCTGGGCATCACCCGCTCGGCCATCAGCCTGCACATGAACGACCTGGAAAAACGCCTGGGCATGCGCCTCTGCCAGCGCGGGCGCGCCGGTTTCTCCCTGACCGACGAAGGCCGCGAGGTGCTCAAGGCCAGCCAGTCGCTGTTCGCCGCCCTGGAAGGCTTCCGCAGCGAGGTCAACCAGCTGCACCAGCACCTGCGTGGCGAACTGAACCTGGGCATCATCAACAACCTGGTGACCCAGCCGCGCATGCGCATCACCCATGCCCTGGCCGCGCTCAAGCGCGCCGCGCCGGGGGTGGTGGTCAACATCGGCATGACCCTGCCCGGCGAGATCGAGACCGGCGTGCTCGACGGCCACCTGCACCTGGGCGTGCTGCCGCTGATCAATGCCCTGGCCGGGCTGGACTACCTGCCGCTCTACGAGGAACGCGCCCTGCTCTATTGCAGCCGCAGCCATCCGCTGTTCGCGGTGGCCGACGCGGCGCTGGACGACGCCCTCCTGGCCGCTCAGGACGCCGTCGGCCCCAATCACCTCCTCAACCAGGACGGCCACGAACGCCATGCCGCGCTGAACTGCACGGCACGCGCCTCGGATCGCGAAGGCGTGGCCTTTCTCATCCTCACCGGCTGCTACATCGGCTACCTGCCCGACCACGTCGCCCAGCCCTGGGTAGCCCAGGGTCAGTTGCGCGCCCTGAATCCCGAGCGCTTTCACTTCGACACCACCCTGGCCGCCGTCACCCGCAAGGGCCGGCGACCGAATCTGGTGCTGGAGCGCTTTCTCGAAGCCCTGGCCGAGACCGTCTAGTTGGCGCTGCGGGTCGGGCGGACGACAATCTCGTTGACGTCCACATCGTCCGGCTGCTCGATGGCATAGCGCACCGCGCGGCCGATGGCGTCGGGTTGCAGGGCAATGGCGCGATAGTCGTCCATCATCGCCCGCGCCGCGGGATCGGTGATGGTGGAAGCCAGTTCGCTTTCCACCACACCCGGATGGATGCAGGTGACCCGCAGATCGTCACGCTCCTGGCGCAGTCCCTCGGAGATCGCCCGCACCGCGTGCTTGGTGGCGCAATAGACCGCCGCCGTGGGTACCACCGACAGGGCACCGATGGAGCCCAGGTTGATGATGTGCCCGGCGCCACGGGCGGTGAATTCCGGCAGCACCGCGGCGATGCCGTTGAGCACGCCCTTGATGTTGACGTCGACCATCTGCATCCATTCTTCGGTCCTGAGCGAGGCCATGGGCGACAGCGGCATGATCCCGGCGTTGTTGACGATGACGTCCACCCGGCCCCAGCGCTCGCGAGCCGCCTGGGCGAAGGCGACCACGTCGGCGCTGTCGGTGACGTCCAGCCGGCGGCAGGCGGCTTCGCCACCCGCGGCGTTGATCTCGGCCGCCAGGGCCTCCAGCCGTTCGCTGCGGCGCGCGCCGAGCAGCAGCTTGCAGCCGGCCGCGCCCAGTTCGCGCGCGATGCCCGCGCCTATGCCACTGGAGGCGCCGGTAATGAGTACGACCTTGTCGATAGCCATGAAGTGTTCCTCTCGAATGGGGTGGTTTGCCTGGACGGCCTGCTGGCCGGCTGCGTGCTCTTCCGGCACTGCGCCCTTCCAGGCTTGCCACCACCTTAGCGAAGGCTCATTGTCGTGATAATTCCCCCGCTCCTGACTGCCATGGTTAGCCAGACTCACCAATGCACACCGATCTGAATCTGCTCAAGGTCTTCGTCGTGGTGGCCACGGCGGAGAATTTCCGAGTGGCGGCTGATCGCCTGGGCGTCAGCCGCTCCGCGGTCAGCCAGGCCATCCGCCGCCTGGAAGACGAACTGGGCAGCTCGCTGGTGCAGCGCACCACCCGCAGCGTGCGCCTGACCGAGGCTGGCGAACGCCTGCAGCGGCAGATTGCCGGACCCCTGGCCGGTCTGCTCGGCGCCCTGGAAGACGCCAGTCACGCCGGCCCGCCGCGCGGATTGTTGCGGGTCGCGGCCACCTCCATCGCCGAGCGCTTTCTCGATGGGCCGCTGCTGGCCAGCTTCGTCGAGGCCTATCCGGAGGTGACCCTGGACATCACCGTCACCGACGAGGAATTCGATATCGTCGCGCGTGGTTTCGATGCCGGCGTACGGCTGGGCGAGGTGATCGAGCAGGACATGATTGCCATTCCGGTGACCGGACCGCAGCGCGAAGTGGCGGTGGCGACCCCGGGCTATTTCGCCCGTCATGGCCGACCCCGGCACCCGCGCGAACTGGCGGGCCACCGTTGCATCGGCTGGCGCCCGGCCCCGGAGGTGGCGCCCTGGCGCTGGGAATTCAGCGAGAACGGTCGCGCCTTCGATGTGGCCGTCGCGCCGCGGATCACCACCAACGACATGCTGCTGATGGTGCGCGCCGCCCTGGCCGGAGGCGGCATCACCTTTGGCATGGAGGACACCTTCCGCCCCTATCTGGCGGGGGGTGAACTGGAGCGGGTGCTGGAAGACTATCTGCCGCCCTTTCCTGGCTTCTACCTCTACTATCCGAACCGCCACAACCTGGCGCCCAAGCTGCGGGCGCTGGTGGAGCATGTGCGGGGGTATCGGGAGGAGAAGGCGGGGTAGCGCGGGTTGGGGCGGCCCTCACCCCGGCCCTCTCCCGGAGGGAGAGGGAGCGCCCGCCTGACCCCGCGTAGGGTGGAAAACGGCGCAGCCTTTTCCACCTGGTGCGAAGGCAGGCCCTGTTGGGCTTCGGCGGTGGAACCGCCTCAAACCAACCTAGGCATCCTGTAGGTTGGGCTGAGGGCAAGCGAAGCCCAACATCGACCGACCGATATCAGCTTTCCAGAATCCACCGATCGATGGCCTGGGCCAGGCCATCTTCCTGGTTACTGGCCGTTATCCGGTCAGCCGCTTCCCGTACCCCTGCGCCGGCCTGGCCCATGGCGATGGCCAGGCCAGCCTGGCGGAACATGGGCACGTCATTGCTGCCATCGCCGATAGCCGCCGTGCGCGCCACCGGTACGCCCGCGGCCTGGGCCAGTTCGATCAGGGCATCGCCCTTGTTGGCCTTGGGATGGGTGATGTCGAGGTAATAGAGCTGGGAGCGCAGCACCGTGGCGCCCTCCCCCAGCCGCTCGCCCAACTCGCCTTCCAGGGCTTCGAGGCCGGCATGATCGCTACCGGCGGCGACGATCTTGTCGACCCGATCCAGATAGGGTTCGAAGGATTTCACCACAGTCGGCCCATATCCCAGCGCCCGAGTTTCACGCGGAACGTAGGCACCCTGTCCATCGCGCGTCAGCCAGAGGTCATCGGCGAACAGCCAGACCTCGAAGGCTTCATTGTCCAGCCGCTCCAGCACCTGGCGCGTCACCGGCTCCGCCAGGCGATGGGCGCGGATCAGGGTACCGTCCGCCTCCACCAGATTGCCGCCGTTGAAACCGGCCACCGCCTGATGAATGCCCAGTTGCCGTACCAGCGGCAGCAGCGCCCGCGGCGGGCGGCTGCTGACCAGGGTAATGGCCTTGCCGGCCGCCTGCAGCCGTTTGACGGCGGCGATCACCGCCTCGCTCAGGCTCTTGTCGTCACGCACCAGGGTGCCGTCGATATCCGACACCAGCAGGTCGATGGGGGTCAGGTCAGCGGATGCCATGAGCGGCCGTCCTTCTGCAGGAGTTCATCGGCACCGGCGGGACCGGCACTGCCCGCGGCGTAGCTTTCCACCGCGCCACCCTGTTGCCAGGCGTCGAGGAAGGGTTGCACGGCGCGCCAGCCGTTCTCGATGTTGTCAGCGCGCTGGAACAGGGTCTGGTCGCCGATCAGGGAATCGTAGATCAGGGTTTCATAGCCGGTGGAGGGCTGCATCTCGAAGAAGTCGCTGTAGGCGAAGCCCATGCGGATGTTTTCCAGCTCCACCAGCGGTCCCGGGCGCTTGGCATGGAAGTCGAACCACATGCCTTCGTCGGGCTGGATCTGGATGATCAGGTAATTGGGCCGCATCCGATCGATCTTGGTATCGCGGAACTGGGCGTAGGGCGCGTGCTTGAAGCAGATGGCGATCTCGGTATCGCGCGCGGTCAGGCGCTTGCCGGTACGCAGGTAGAAGGGCACCCCGGCCCAGCGCCAGTTGTCGACGAACAGCTTGAGCGCCACATAGGTCTCGGTCTGACTTTGCGGATCGACCCGCTCTTCCTCGCGATAGCCTTTGACGGGCTTGTCGTTCATCGTCCCGGCGGCGTACTGGCCACGCACCGAATTGGCCAGGGCCTCTTCGGTGGTCTGAGGGCGGATGGCGCCGACCACCTTGGCCTTCTCGTCACGCACCGAGGTGGCATTGAAGGACGCCGGCGGCTCCATGGCGACCATGGCCAGCAGCTGGAACAGGTGGTTGGGCACCATGTCCCTCAGGGTGCCGGTCTTCTCGTAGAAATCGCCCCGCGACTCCACGCCCACGGTCTCGGCCGCCGTGATCTGCACATGGTCGATGTAGTGGTTGTTCCAGAACGACTCGAACAGCGCGTTGGAGAACCGGCTGACCAGAATGTTCTGCACCGTCTCCTTGCCCAGGTAGTGGTCGATCCGATAGATCTGCTTTTCGTCCATGTTCGCCAGCAGGCGCTGGTTGAGCGCCTGGGCACTGGCCAGGTCGGCGCCGAAGGGCTTTTCCACCACCAGTCGGCGGTAGGCGTCTTCGCGTTCTTCCAGCAGCCCGGCCTTGCCCAGGCGCTCGGCGACGTCGCCAAAGAAGCGCGCGGCGGTAGCCAGGTAGAAGACGGCATTGTCGGTGTCGGCCTGGGCGATGCGCTCGCCCACCGCCTGATAGGTGGCGTCTTCGAGGAAGTCACCCTGCAGATAGCGGATGCGCCCGCGCAACTGGCCCCAGAGATCGGCATCCAGCGCCTCGTCCCGGGACTTGCCCTTGGCTTCGGCCTGGTCGCGGATGAAGGCTTCCAGCCGGTCGGCGAAACCTTCGTCAGTGTTGGGATTGTGGTCGACGCCGATGATCTGGGTGCGGTCGTCGAGCAGGCCGTCACGCAGCAGGTTGTACAGCGAGGGGATCAGCAGTCGCTTGACCAGATCGCCATTGGCGCCGAACAGAAAGAGCGTGGCGGGCGGCGCGGTGGGCGCCTTGGTGCAGGAGCGGCGCTCCTGGGCGGCGGTGCTGGGGGTAACGGCAGGAGAATCGGTCATGACAGGGCCTTATCCACGAGGGCGGCTGATGCCGTCCCCCGGGACGCGGCCCGTGGCCGCTCCACAGGGGAACGGCCAGGGTTTTATTGCGGGATTTCGACGTGGCCGCCAAAGCCGAAGCGCATGGCCGACAGCAGCTTGTCGGCGTAGGTGGCTTGCTGGCGAGAACGGAAGCGCGCATAGAGGGCAGCGGACAGGACGTTGACCGGCACCGCCTCCTCGATGGCCGCCTCGATGGTCCAGCGGCCTTCGCCGCTGTCGGCCACCGAACCGGAGAACTTCTCCAGCTCGACGTCGCCGGCCAGGGCCTGGGCGGTCAGGTCCAGCAGCCAGGAGGACACCACGCTGCCACGGCGCCAGACTTCGGCGATGTCGGCCAGGTCCAGGTCGAAACGCTCGTCTTCCGGCAGCTTGTCGCTGTTCTTCATCTTGAGGATGTCGAAGCCCTCGGCGTAGGCCTGCATCAGGCCGTACTCGATGCCATTGTGCACCATCTTGACGAAGTGACCCGAACCGGCCGGACCGGTGAAGATGAAGCCACGCTCGGCACGCTCGTCCGGGGCGTTGCGACCACGGGTCCGTTCGATGCTGCCGTAGCCGGGAGCCAGGGCCTCGAAGATGGGCTCCAGGCGTTCGACCGCCTCGGACTTGCCGCCGATCATCATGCAGTAGCCGCGCTCCAGGCCCCAGACGCCACCGGAGGTACCGACGTCGACATAGTCGATGCCCTTCTCGGCCAGGGTCTTGGCGCGACGGATGTCGTCCTTGTAGTAGGTGTTGCCGCCATCGATAATGACGTCACCGGGAGCCAGGCGGTCGGCCAGCTCGGCGATGGTCTGTTCGGTCGGCGCGCCCGCCGGCAGCATGACCCAGATGGCCCGCGGCTGTGCCAGGGCGGCGATGACGCCATCCAGGCTATCGGCGGTGATGGCGCCTTCCTTGCCGAGGCCGGCCACGGTTTCGGCACTGCGGTCATAGACCGCGACTTCATGCCCATGCTTCATCAAACGCCGTGCGATGTTGCCGCCCATGCGGCCCAGTCCGATGATTCCCAATTGCATGCTGATGACTCCTTGAGGTCAGGCGACCGCCGCCTCGACCAGTTCGACGATTTGTTGCAGGCCGGCGTCGATGTCGCCGCCCTTGATATGCACGCGCAGATAGCGCCGTCCCCGTTCGGCCAGCACCTCGAGGTCGCCTTTGGCCTGGGCGGCCTCGACGACACCAAAGCTCAGACTCCGCCCTGGAATCTGCAGGTCGTTCTGGGCATCGGCGGTAATCTGAATGAACACACCCGAGTTGGGACCGCCCTTGTAGGCCTGTCCGGTGGAGTGCAGGAAACGGGGGCCGAAGCCGCCGACGGTCGCTACGCGCTTGCTGTCGCGAATGCTATCACGCATGGCGCCCAAGGCCTCCTCGTGCACGGCATTGCGCTCGAGATAGGCCAGCACGGCGAGATAGTCGCCGGGCTGCAGGCGTGCCAGATGCGCCTTGATCGCCGCGCGGGCGGTATCCTGCCCCTGCAGGTCGGCATCGCCGAACAGTGTCAGCGTGCCCTCCTCCAGCAGCGGCTCATCACCGGCCAGACGACCCTCGCGCTCGTAGCCATCGGTAAGGGCACGGGTCTTGATCTTGCTGGCTTCCACATCCGGCTGGTCGAAGGGATTGATACCGATGACGGCACCGGCCACTTCGGTGGCCACCTCCCAGCGGAAGAATTCCTGGCCGATCAATTCGGCGCGCGCCAGACGGATATCCACCACCGGATGCCCCGCGGCGGCCAGGGCCTGCAGGCGACTGTCGCGCTCGGCGTCTTCCTCGCCGGCCAGCACCAGGCTGACGAACACCCGGTCCCTGCCGTAGACGCCTGGCTCGCCGAGGGGCTCCAGGTCCACCGGGATGATGCCCTTGCCCTGCTTGCCGGTGCTCTCGGCGAGCAGCTGCTCCAGCCAGGCGCCCAGACTGGCGACACCCGGTGAGGCGATCAAGGTGACCTTGTCGCGTCCGGCACGCACCCCCTCGCCCAGGACCACGCCCAGGCGAATGCCGGGATTGATGGCAGGGGGCGCACTGGGGCTGCAGGCCAGTACCATGGGCTGGGTCACCTGGAAGAAGTCGGCCACCGAATGGCCAAGCAGCGCCAGGGGCACCATGCCGAACACCGACAGCACCGAGTAGCGCCCGCCGATATGGGGATCGCCCTGGAAGATGGCGCGGTAGCCTTTGGCCGTGGCACTGGCTTCAAGCTTGGAACCCGGATCGGTGATGGCGACGAAGCGCCGCCGCACCTCTTCCGCCCCCAGCGCCTGCTCGACGGCCTTGTGGAAGTAGGCCCGCAGGATTTCCGGCTCCAGGGTCGAGCCGGATTTGCTCGATACCAGGAACAGCGTCTTGCGCAGGTCCAACTGTTCTTCCAACGCGGCGATTTGCGCCGGGTCGGTGGAATCCAGCACCTTGAGGGTGAGTCCGCCCGTGGCGGTACCCAGGGTATTGGCCAGCACTTCCGGGCCCAGGCTCGAACCACCCATGCCCAGTAGCACCACGGTATCCAGGCCTTCCTTGCGAACGGCCTCGGTCAAGACCCCGAGGGCAACCGGATCGGCCTGACGCCCCTGGGCCGCGGCCAGCCAGCCGACCCACTGGTCTTCGTCACGACCGGTCCAGAGCGAGGCGTCGCCCTGCCAGAGCCGGCGCGACCAGCCTTCACGCCGCGCCTCGTCCAGGCGGGCCTCGACGGCTTCATTCAGATCGTCTGGCAGTCGATAGTCCGCGGCATTCAGACGCTCGCCAAGAAATTCGAGGCGCTTCTGCCCAACCGCGCCCAACAGGGCATCAGCGGCATCTTCGAATTGCCGGGCGCCATCCTTGACCAGCCGCTTGGCCACGCCATCGAGATCCAGCCCGAAACGGACCGTCGCATCCACCACCCGCTGCGCGGCGTCGATAGCGGTGCTCAGCATGGGGGCTGCCGTGCCATGGTCGCGGAAGGCGTCCATGGTCTTGGGCGGCATGGTGTTGACGGTGTCCGGGCCGATCAGTTGATCGACATACAGGGTATCGGGATAGGCGGGATCCTTGGACCCGGTGGAGGCCCACAGCAGACGCTGCGGATGAGCTCCCTTAACTGCCAGCACCTTCCAGCGTGGCGACTGGATGAGACGCAGGTAATCCTGATAGGCCAGCTTGGCGTTGGCGATGGCGACCTTGCCGCGCAGCTCGGTCAGTTCGCCGTCGTTACCCTTGCGCTCGTCGATCAGCTTGTCCAGCACGCCGTCGACCCGGCTGATGAAGAAGCTGGCGACACTGGCGAGCCGACTGATGTCCTTGCCCTGATGCAGCCGGGCTTCCAGACCCGCGATATAGGCCTCCGCCACGGCCATGTAGGCATTGCGATCGAACAGCAGGGTCACGTTGACGTTGATCCCCTCCTCGATCAGCTTGCGGATGGCCACCGCCCCTTCGGGCGTGCCGGGCACCTTGACCATGAGGTTGGGCCGATTCACCGCCTGCCAGAGGCGGCGCGCCTCGTCCAGGGTGGCACGGGTATCCAGCGCCAGATAGGGCGAAACTTCCAGGCTCACATAACCATCGCGTCCTTCAAGCCGGTCATAGACCGGCCGCAGGATGTCGGCCGCCTGCTGGATGTCCTCGATGGCCAGATGCTCGTAGACATCCACCGGCTCGGCATCGGCCCGTTCCAGGAAGGCCTTGAGGCTGGCATCGTAGTCGCTGCCGTGGCCCATGGCCTTCTCGAAGATCGAGGGGTTGGAGGTGACGCCCGTCAGGCCGTCACGCTCGATCAGCTTTTGCAGCTCACCCTTGGCGAGGAACTCGCGGCTGACGAAGTCGAGCCAGACCGCCTGGCCCTGCTCCGTCAGCTGCTTGAGTGGATTGCTCATGTGGCGCTCCCTTTGCGTTGCGCCTGTTCCTTGGCCAGCTTGACCACGTTTTCCACGGTGTAGCCGTATTTCGCCTGCAGCTTGCCGATGGGCGCGGAGGCACCAAAGGTGCTCATGGTCACCGAGGCACCCTTGCGACCGATGTAGCGCTCCCAACCCAGGGGACCGGCCTGTTCGATGGCAACGCGGCCCAGGACCTCGTCCGGCAGCACCGACTGCTTGTAGGCCTCGTCCTGCTCCTCGAACAGCTCCCAGCAGGGCATGGAGACGACTCGTGCCTTCACCCCTTCGCCCTGGAGCTGCTCATAGGCCTGCATCGCCAGGCCCAGTTCGCTGCCGGTGGCCATGAGGATCACCTGGGGCTTGCCGCCTTCGGCATCGGCCACCACATAGGCACCCTGGGCGACGCCCTCGGCGCTGGCGTACTTGGCGCGATCCAGGGTCGGCAGCGGTTGCCGCGACAGCACCATGCAGGAGGGTCGATTGGTCTGCTGCAGCGCGATCTTCCAGGCTTGCACCGTTTCATTGGCATCGCCCGGACGCAGGGTCAGCAGACCCGGGGTGGCGCGCAGCTGCGCCAGGTGCTCGATGGGCTGGTGGGTCGGGCCATCTTCGCCGACGCCGATGGAGTCGTGGGTGAAGACGAATACCACCGGCAATTCCATGATGGACGCCAGGCGGATCGGCGGCTTCATGTAGTCGCTGAACACCAGGAAGGTGGCAGTGAAGCTGCGCAGGTAGCAGAGCGCCATGCCGTTGGCGATGGAGCCCATGGCGTGCTCGCGGATGCCGAAGTGCATGTTGCGCCCCGACGGCTCACGGGCGGAGAAGCTGCCCGCGCCATCGAACTTGAGATTGGTCTTGGTGGACGGCGCCAGATCCGCCGCCCCGCCCACCAACCAGGGAATGTTCTGGGCAAAGGCATTGAGCGCCTTGCCACCGGACTCGCGGGACGCCACACCCTTGGCATCGGTATCGAAGCTGGGCAGCTTGGCGTCCCACCCTTCCGGCATCTCACCGGCGCGCATGCGCTGGAGTTCATCGGCGCGGGTCGGATCGTCCTGACGCAGGCGATCGAAGGCACGGTTCCAGTCTTCGTAAAGACCGCTGGCACGTTCCAGCAGGGCGTCGCGCAGGTGGTGACGGGCGTCGTCGGGCACCAGGAAGTCGGCATCCTCGGGCCAGCCATAGGCCTTCTTCGCCAGCTTGATCTCGTCCGCACCCAGGGGCTCGCCGTGGGCTGCCGCGGTGTTCTGCTTGTTGGGTGCGCCGTAGCCGATGAGGCTGTCGACCACGATCAGGGTCGGTTTGCCGGTGTTGCCCTTGAAGCGATGCAGGGCGGCGGCCAGTGCTTCGGCGTCATTGGCATCCTTGACGTGCAGGGTATGCCAGCCATAGCCGCGGAAGCGCTCGGCCACGTCCTCGCTAAAGGCTAGCTCGGTGTGGCCTTCGATGCTGATGGTGTTGTTATCGTAAATCCAGCAGAGGTTGTCCAGCCCCAGGTGACCGGCCATGGAGGCCGCCTCGCCGGTGACGCCTTCCATCATGTCGCCATCGCCGCAGAGCACATAGACGTCATAGTCGAACAGGGTCACGCCCGGCTGGTTGAAACGGGCGGCCAGCCACTTCTGCGCCAGCGCCATGCCGACGCTGTTGCCGCAGCCCTGCCCCAGCGGACCGGTGGTGGTCTCGATGCCGGTGGTCATGCGGTACTCGGGATGACCCGGGGTCTTGGAATCCAGCTGGCGGAATTGCTTGATGTCGTCGAGGCTGACCGCTTCCTTGCCGGTGGCGGTGCCGTGCTCGTCGATTTCCTTGACGCCCGCCAGGTGCAGCAGCGAATAGAGCAGCATGGAGGCATGGCCGACCGACAGCACGAAGCGGTCGCGGTTGGGCCAGTCCGGATGCTCGGGGTGATAGCGGAGGAAGCGGCTCCACAGCGTGTGGCCGACCGGGGCCAGGGCCATCGGCGTACCAGGGTGGCCGGAGTTGGCCTTCTGCACCGCGTCCATGGACAGGGTACGGATGGTATTGATGACGAGCTGGTCGGCGTTGGAGCTGGAAGGTGCGGTGGAACCCATGGCAAGCGTCCTCGTGCTGGCAGGCGCGCCACCCGCGGCGAAAACGGCAAACACCGTCCGTGAAACCGTTTTCAGCAAAGGCGGCGCCTAAGAGAAGAAAGCAAAGCGGCCGGACAGGGTCCGGGGCGGCGGGGGCATGCATCCTCTGCGACCCCACGCCGCAGTCGCGATCCTTTCTCTAGAACAGCACGCCAGAGGGTTGGTTCCGCACGGGTAGATAGCCGGCTATCGACTTGCGCGCTCAGTAGCCGGCGGCGAGGGCCAGCTCGACATCCAGGCCGGCGTCGCGCATCTGCGCCAGCTTGTACCTGAGGGTACGGGCGCTGATGCCGAGGCGCTCGGCGGTCTCCTTGCGGCGGCCGCGTTCGGCCTTCAGGGTATCGAGAATCACCTGGAATTCCCGATCGCGCAGATCGGCGTCCAGCGGACGTATGTCATCGCCAATGCCTGTCGCTGGCACAGGCGCGGCGGCAGGCGTCGGGGATACCCCGGTCGGCAACCAGTGCAGCCCGAAGTCCTCGGCCTGGATCTGCTGGCCCGGTTGCAGGATCAGCGCCCGCTGCACGGCGTTGTCCAGCTCGCGCACATTGCCCGGCCAGGGGTGCTCGGCCAGGGCCTGGCGCGCGGCAGGGCTCAGGACCGGTACCGAACGATTCATCCGCGCGGCCTGGACCGCCAGCAGTCGTTCGGCCAGGGGCACGATATCGGCCGGTCGCTGGCGCAGCGGCAGCCAGGCCAGCGGAAACACCGACAGGCGATAAAAGAGGTCTTCGCGGAAGCGCCCGGCGGCCACCTCCTCCGCCAGCTTGCGGTTGCTGGTGGCCACCACGCGGATGTCCAGCGCCAGCGGCTTGCGCGCGCCGACCCGCTCCACCTCGCGCTCCTGCAAGACGCGTAACAGCTTGGCCTGCAGGCCCAGCGGCATCTCGGAAATCTCGTCCAGCAGCAGGGTACCGCCCTGGGCCAGTTCGAACTTGCCCGGCTGGGCGGCGATGGCCCCGGTGAAGGCGCCCTTCTCGTGCCCGAAGAGGATGGCCTCGAGCAGGTGATCGGGAATGGCCGCGCAATTGACCGCCACGAAGGGACCATCCGCCCGCGCCGATTGATCGTGGATGAAGCGCGCCAGCACCTCCTTGCCGGCGCCCGACTCACCGGTGATGAGCACCGTGGCCTCGCTCCGGGCCACCCGGCTGGCCAGCTCCAGCAGTTGTCGACTCTGGGGATCGGCCGCCACCGGCTGGCGAGCATCGGACAGGCGCCGTCCCTGTGGGCAGCAGCGCGCCAGGGTCTCCAGCAACAGGCGCGGCTCGAAGGGCTTGACCAGATAATCCGCCGCCCCACCGCGCATGGCTTCGACGGCGCGTTCGATGCTGCCGAAGGCGGTCATCAGCAGCACCGGCAGCGCCGGATCGCGCAGTCGGATACTGGCCAGCAATTGATGCCCGTCGATACCTGGCATGTTGACGTCGCTGATCACCAGGCCGAAGGGTTCCTCGGCCAGCGCCAGCAGCGCCGCCTCGCCGCTGTCCACGGCGCGATAGCGATAGCCACCGAGCTCCAGGGTGTCCGCCAGGGCTTCGCGCAGGGCACGGTCGTCTTCCACCAGCAGAATGGGCAGGGTCATGCCGGGATCTCCTCGCTCGCCAGCAGCGGCAGGATGAAGGTCACCAGCGTGCCGCGCCCCACCCGGGAGCGCACGTTCAGCCGCCCGCCATGGGCCTTGGCCATCGCCAGGGCGACCGGCAGGCCGAGACCGGTGCCGGTGGTCTTGGTGCTGAGAAAGGGTTCGCCCAGCCGTTGCTGGACCGCCTGCGGAATGCCGGGACCGCTGTCGCTGATCGCCAGGCACAACTCCCCGTCACGACGATGGAGATGCACCTTGAGTCGTCCCGGGCGGCCACTGCCGGCCATGGCCTGCAAGGCGTTGTGAATGAGGTTCAAGGCGGCGCCTACCAGCATGTCGCGGTTGCAGGTGAGCAGCCCAGCCTGGACATCGAGTTGCCAGCGCACGGGGCAGTCGCCGAGATGCGGGTTCGCGGCCTCGCGCAGGGCAGTGAACAACGCGGCCGGCGTCAGCCGATCCGCCAGCGGCAATTCGCCCCGGGCGAACACCAGCATGTCGCGGACCTGGTTTTCCAGTTCGTGCAGCCGTTCCTTGAGGCGGCCGGCGAAACGCTGCTGTTGCGCCAGCGCCAGACCGCCCTCCTCCAGATGGCTGGCATAGAGCAGCGCCGCGGTCAGCGGGGTCCGGATCTGATGCGCCAGCGAGGCCATGGTCCGCCCCAGTGCCGAGAGTCGTTCATGTCGTGCCAATTCGCCCTGCAGATGACGGGTTTCGGTGAGGTCGTTGAGCAGCACCAGTTGCCCCGGTTCGCCATCCAGGGAGCGGATGGCGATGGACAGGCGTCGCCCGTCGCGCAGGGACACTTCGTGGCCATCGTCATGGCGCGGCGCAAAGGCCCGCGCGATCACCGTACGCCACAGCTCACCGGCCAAGGGTTCGCCGAGCAGGGCCTCCGCCACCGGGTTGGCGTCGCGCACGCGCCCGGCGCCATCCACCACCACGATACCGGCGGGCAGCACATCGAGCAGATTCTGCAGCCGGCTGGCCAGGCGCTCCTTTTCCGCCAGCTCCTGCAGACGCTGGGCGGACACCCACTCCAGTTCGCCCTGCAGCGAATTCATCCGGGCTTCGAGCAACTGGAAGGATTCGCTCAGCTGACGCGACATCTGCCCCAAGGCTTCGCGGGCCTGTGCCGAGGCGGAGGCCTCCACGGCAGCGTCGACGGAGACGGTGGAAGAAAGGGCTTGCGCAGGCATCGGCTGGGGCTCGCGACGGACAATTGACATTAGCCGGGCTGGAGCAAGACCCATGCCGCCCTGGCGTCAAATCGCCGTAGCGTGGAAAACGGCGCTGCCTTTTCCACCCACTTGCAGCGCTATGAAGTAGAAGGTGGATGAGGCTACGCCATCATCCACCCTACCCCGATACGCTCAGTACCGCTGAAGGTGCACTAGATCTCTTCGTCGAACTCGTCGTCGCGGCGACCCATGCCGTACTTGCGCATCTTCTCGACCAGGGTGGTGCGACGGATACGCAGCCGCTCGGCGGCACGCGCCACTACGCCACCGGCATCGTCCAGCGCCTGCTGGATGAAGCTCTTTTCCAGGTTGGCCAGGTAGTCCTTGAGATCCAGGCCTTCGCTCGGCAGCAACGCCGAGGAAGACACCTCGAGGGTCCCGATCCCGGCCATGGCCTCGCGCTCCTGCAATTCCTCGCGCAGGGATTCCACCATGGGATCGGCTTCGTCCTCCACGTAGCGGAACTTGAGCGGCAACTCGGCCACGCCGATGACGCCATAGGGATGCATGATTGCCATGCGCTCCACGAGGTTGGCCAGTTCGCGGACATTGCCCGGCCATTCGTGGCGGCACAGCGACATGATCGCTGCGGAGTTGAAGCGGATGGAACCGCGCTTCTCGTGTTCCATCCGGGCGATCAGTTCGTTGATCAGCAGCGGAATGTCTTCGCCCCGCTCGCGCAGCGGCGCCATGTCGATGGGAAAGACATTGAGGCGATAGTAGAGGTCTTCGCGGAAGGTGCCCGCGGCGATCATCTGCTCCAGATTCTTGTGGGTCGCTGCGATGATGCGCACGTCCACGCTCTGGGTCTTGTTGCTGCCCACCCGCTCGTAGGTCCGTTCCTGCAGCACGCGCAGCAGCTTGACCTGCATGGGCAGCGGCATGTCACCGATCTCGTCGAGGAACAGGGTGCCGGTGTTGGCCAATTCGAAGCGTCCGGCGCGGCTGGTGATGGCACCGGTGAAGGCGCCCTTCTCATGGCCGAACAATTCGCTTTCTAGCAACTCGGCGGGGATGGCGCCGCAGTTGACCGGCACGAAGGGTGCCTCGCGGCGCTTGGAGTGGAAGTGCAGATTGCGCGCCACCACCTCCTTGCCGGTACCCGATTCGCCGAGAATGAGCACCGTGGCCTCGGTATCGGCCACCTGCTGCATCATCTTGCGCACGCCTTGAATGGCGCGGCTGGTACCCACCAGGCTGCGGAACAACTCGGGCTCGCGCTGACGCCCGCGATCCCGGGCCTGGTCGTACATCTCGCGATAGACCTGGGCGCGGTGCAGGGAGTCCAGCAGCTTGTTGTAGGCCAGCGGATACTGGAGAGAAACCAGCACGCGGCGGCGAACGTCATCTGGCCACTCCGGCTGCGCTGATTCGCCCAGCAGCAGCAGCGGGACCATCTCGTCCCAGGCGACGACCTGCTTGAGCAGCTCGACGCTGTTGCCGCGGCTGTCGACGCGGCCGACCAGCACACAGCTGACCTGGCGACTGCTGTCGAGCGCTTCGAGGGAGGGTTGCCAATCGGAACTGGTACAGGCGAGGTGATCTTCGCCGAGAAAATCGAGAATGACCGATACCGCCTTGCGCCGCTCGGCTTCATCGTCGATCAGAAGGATCTTGGTTTCACGCCACATGTCCCTGCCCCAATTCGGCTTGTCGGTTCGCTACGCGCAGGTGTCGCCTGCATCCAAGTGCCAACTGGTCGGCATCTTGCGCAAGTTAAGACAAATTGTGATGCGGGGTCAATTTTATGGCGGCGAAATATTCAAACTTTGAATTACTGTCCAACAGATGACAGTCAACCGAACAGTTGATAGACCTTGGCGGCCTGATTCGACTTGTTGAGCTTGGTCAGCTCCTGGGCGGTGGCGTCCCGCTCTGCCTTGCAGCCTTGCAGCAGGGAGGCATAGAGGGCAAGGAGACGCTCGAGACTGGCACGTAGGGCTACGGCCTCGTCGCCCGTGGCATACATGGCTTCGTCGACGAACAGCCGGCAATCCAGATCCAGCTCGGCGATCCGCGTCCAGTCTCCGGCCTTGAGCGCAGCGGCCATCTGCTCATAGACGAGCTCGACGCGTTCCACCGGGGTCTTTTGCATGGCGACGTTCATCGGTCGACTCCAGATCAGGGGGCAATGGCATCCCAGCCGGATTTGATCTCGCGGATCAGGCCGGATACTTCTTCCAGGATAACAGGATCATTGTTGCGGTTGGCTTCGCTGAGCCGGCGGATCATATAGTCATACAGACGATCCAGGTTTGTGGCGAGCTCGCCACCCTGCTCGAAATCTAGAACGTCCTTCAAGCCGGCGATGATGGATACCGCCTTGCCGATCAGCTCGCCCTTCTCCGGCAGCCAACCGCGTTCCAGGGCACCTTGCGCCTTGGCCAGACGATCCAGGGCGCCCTGCATGAGCATCTGGATCAGCTGATGGGGACTGGCTTCAAACACCTGCGCCTGCAGGCCGACCTGCTGGTACTGGCGCATGGCTGTCATTGCGTTCATGTCACGACCTCTATGTGTTTCCGATACTTTGTTTATCGGTCATGACGCGAAGAACTTGACCCCTTTATCGACCGGATTGGCCGAATCCGCCCACTCAGCTCTTGTTGGCGAAGGGCATGGCCGCCAGCTGCTGGGACAGCGAGGACGCGGTGCTCGACAACGACGAGTACAGCTGGTCCATGGTGTTGTATTGCTTGTAAAGACGGTCGGAGAGCGCGGTCATCCGGGTATTTAGCGTCGCGGTCTGGGCGTCGACCTTTTTCAGGGTATCGCTCAGGGAATTCGAACGCTGCTCGAGAATGCCATTGGTCATGGTATAGGGATCGAGCTTACCCTTGAGGCGCGCCGCAATCCCCTGGTCGCCGGTGAAGAAACCAGACAGGTCACTGAAATTGGAGCTGACCATCTTGCTGAGCTTGGTATCGTCCACGGCCAGGGTGCCATCTTTCTGGGTGGTGATGCCCAGGTCGGCCAGCGCCTTGACGGCGCCCGTCCCCTGCAGGGTGCCAAGTTCGTTGCGGATGGTGGTCGTAAGGCCGCGAGCAGTCGCATCCCCCACCAGCGCAGCCGCGATGGGCGAACTGTTGTCCCCGACCTTCGTCACCGAGGTCTGGGTCTTGATAACGCCCATGAGCTTGTTGTAGGAATCGACGAATTTCTGAATGTTGCCCTTGACCCCCGACTCGTCCTGGCTGACGCCGACGGTCATGGGACTGTCCGCCGGGGTGGTGGCCTTGAGGGTGAAGCTCAGGCCATCGACCGCATTGCTCACCGTGTTCGAGGCACTGGTGACCTTCAGCCCATCGATGGTCATCTGGGCGCTCTTGGCTTTCGTGAGCGAATGGGCGGCAGCAGGATCAGTCGAGTCAGTGTTGCTCGGCGTGTAGGCCAGCTTGGTCAGACTCTGCTTGCCCGAACCGTCGTCACCACTCACCGCTACCGAGATATCGTTACCGTCGCCGGTCTTGGTGCTGCTCAGTACCAGTCGCGAACCCGAGTCGTCATTGACTACACTGGCACTGAGGCCCTGGCTCTGTCCGGCCTTGTTGATGGCATCGCGAATACCACTCAGAGTGTTGTTGGTGGCATCGACCTTGATATCGGCCAAGGCGGTATTACCAACCTTGATGCTGAGCGTGCCCTGGCCGAAGGTGGTGGGAGACGTCGTAGAGGTCTTGTTGTCGCTGGCAGTGGTGGTGAAAGTGGCTGGCACGGATGCCAGGGCCACTTTGCTGCTGCCCGCCAGTTGAGTGACGGCGACCTGATAGCTCCCGACGCTGGCGCTGGTACTGGCCGTTGCCGTGAGGTAGTCGCTCTTCGACAGGGTGACGGCGCGCGCCTGGAAGCTGGTGGGGCTGTTAAGCGTGGTCAGCGCGGTCTGGAATTCACTGATAGCGCCCTTCAGGGAACCGATCGCGGTCAGCTGCGCGGTCGCCTTGCTTTGCGTCGCGTTCAACTGATCCTGCTTGGGTGCCTTTTCGGCGGCCACCATCTTGGTGACGATGGAATCGATGTCCAGTCCCGATCCGCCAATCCCGCTGATACCTGCCATGTGTCTATCCCCCTGCCAACGTTACGTCGTCGCCCCTGCGCTCAGTCAGTCTGATTCAAGTTCCGCGCCAACTAAGCTTCGGCCTTGAACATCAGGCTGCGCATTTCATCCAGCTGCTTGGCCAGCTTGAGCACTTCCTCGCTGGGCATCTGCCGGATGAGCTTGCCGGATTCGCCGTCCAGCACCTTGACCACTACCTCGCCGGTGGAGTCATCGATACTGAAATCCAGGTTGCGGTGGTCTTCCTGGAATTTCGACTTCAGCTTGGACAGGGCGCCATCCATGTTGCTTTCTTCCGGCTTCTCGGCCTTGTCACCGTCAGCCTTGCTGGCCTGGGAAACCGGCTTGATCGTGGAGTCCGCCGTGGGCGCCGAAGCACTGAAGGACGTTGCGGCCGCAGGGCTCGATTGAGCGCTATAGGGCCTTACCGCTGAAAAACCCGTTGTCTTGACGATGTCCATTGTAATGTCCTCACAACGCATGAAAGGGAGAAGGGGCGTCCCCCTTCTCCCTGCCTAGACCGATCTCCGCCCTTACTGGAGCAGGCTGAGAACCGACTGCGGCAGCTGCTTGGCCTGGGCCAGGATCGCGGTACCGGCCTGTTGCAGCACCTGGTTCTTCGACAGGTTCGCGGTTTCCGCGGCGTAGTCGGTGTCCTTGATGCGGCTACGGGCGGAGGTGGCGTTCTCCGAGATGTTGGTCAGGTTGCTGATGGTGTTGTCGAAGCGGTTCTGCACCGCACCGAGGTCAGCGCGCTGGGAGTCGATGTTGGCCAGGGCCTGGTCGATCACGGACAGGGCTTTCTGGGCACCGTCGGCGGTGGAGATGTCGACGTTGGAAACCTGGCTAAGTGTCGACTTGTTAGCGCCGAACAATTGGGCGGTGTCACCGGTCATCGCGAAGGTCGTAGGCGAGTCCAGCTTGACGTAACCCATAGCTTGGCCGCCGTTGGCCCGGATATCGACCGCAGGAGTGCTGAAGGAGCCGTCGGACTTCTGCGAGGATACGCTGATGGCGCCTGCAGCGTTGCCGGTATCCTTGCCGAAGGTTACGTTTTCCCCAGTAGCAGAGGTAATCGTCAACTTCTGGAGTTGACTATCGTAGTTGGCAGTGACGCCCAGCTTGGCGGCGTTGGCATTGATCTGGTCAGCCATGTCCTTGGTGCTGGCCACACCGACCAGGTTCAAGGAGTTGCTACCCACGGTCATGGTCATGTTGGCCGCACCGCTGGAGATGCTGTCGGTCACAGTCAGCACGGTGCGCGCCGAGGCCGCCAGACCGGGAATCTGGCCATTCATTTTGCCAGCGATGGTCTTCGCAGAGTCGCCTGCAGAATAATCCACAGGCTGGCTCTTGCCCCCGCCCACCAAGGTAACGGTGCCACCGGAAGCCAGGGCATTGCCACTACCTGCAACGACACTACCTGCGGAGGTACTGGCACCAGAGCCCACCTGGTTGGAACCCAGGGCCGTCGCCGAGGTGTCCTTCAGGGTGACGTCGATGGTTTCGTAGGCATTGGCGCCGATCTGGAAGCTGGTGGTGCCGAAGGAGCCGTCCAGCAGCTTGCGGCCACCGAAGGTGGTGGTCTGGGCGATACGGGTCAGTTCGTTCTGCTGCGCGGTCACTTCTTTCTGCAGAGCAGAACGGTCGGCGTCGCTGTTGGAGCCGTTGGCGGACTGCACGGCCAGATCGCGGATACGCTGCAGGATGTTGGTGGACTGCTGCATGGCGCCTTCAGCGGTCTGCGACAGGGAGATACCGTCGTTAGCGTTGCGAGTCGCCTGGTTCAAACCGTTGATCTGGTTGGTCAGACGGTTGGAGATCTGCAGACCGGCGGCGTCGTCCTTGGCGCTGTTGATACGGCTACCGGTGGACAGGCGCTGCATGGAGGTAGCCAGCGAGCTGGACGCGTTCTGCAGGTTACGCTGAGTGTTCAGGGAAGGGATGTTGGTATTGACGGTAAGTGCCATGGTGGCGTCTCCAGTTGAACCTTGTGTGCCTGAGCATGCGAATGGGACCTGCTTGCTCAGACGCCCCTGTATTTCGCATTCAAGATATTTATCGGTACCTGCCGTCAAACCTTTAGGATTTTTCCGCGATTTTCTTCAGCAGAAGCTTGACAGGTGGTGACATACCGATTCGTGCATACTGGTTATCGACCGAACCCGTAAATTATTTAGCCCCTTAGCGACGCTCACCCTGGCGGATCGGGTTACAAGGGACGCATCCGCCTACACACTCACGCCTCGCAGCTTCTTGGTAGCGGCAACGAGCTCGTATGAGGCCGTGCTCCAGTCAGTCAGGCAACCAGGCCGCTCGCCATGCCTCGAGATTTCTTCCCTCAAGCATCCAATCACGATGAATGTGCTGGCGAAGGCTGGCCCCCAATGCACGGGCCCCCTCGATATCGGCCAGATGATCGCGAATAGCAGCTAGCCAGTCTTTATATCTATTGCGTACCAGGGTCACGGGAAGACCGCACCTATAGGGCTCTATGTCAGTAGCTACAACGGGGAAACCACAGGCGCCGAGCTCCAACAGCCGCAAATTGCTCTTGCACTCATTGAAGGCGTTGATTTCGAGCGGGGCGATGGCTAGATCCAAATCGAGACTGGCGAGCTTCGCGGGAAATTCCTCGATTTCGACTCCATAATGGAATTCATGAGGTGGCGCACCCGGTGGGCTCATACCAAGAAACACCCACTCCACCTCGTCGGCCAAGGCCTTCATGACATCCACCACGATCTGCAGATCTCCTGTATGACTGGTGCCGCCTGCCCAACCGACCCTTGGGCGACCTTCGCGCCGCTTGCCTTGTAGTTCTCCCCACCAAGGGACAGGCAATCGATTGGGAACAACGCGAATGTCCGCATTAAATCCGCGCATCGCCTCAGCCAAGGGTTCCGTGGAGACCGTCATTCGATCCGCGATGGCTAATCCGTTACGCAGAGCTCTCGCGACCTGGGAAGGCTGGAAAGACTCACGATGTATGCTTTTGAGCGGGAGGTTACCCAGTAGATCGTCCAGGTCGTATACGAGAAAGGACGAGGTATAGCGCTTGATAGCCTGCATTTCCTCGATCTGCGGCACGGAGAGCTGGCGCTGTACGATGATGCTGTCTGCCTGAATGCGTCCCTGGTTGGCTGCGTGCAAGTAGCGGAACTGCACGTTGGAATCGATCTGCAGGGCGGCTTCCATCGCTCGCTGCGGCTGGATCAACCGGTAGTGACCGCAGCCCCAGCGATCGCCGGGCATGACCTGGATTACCGGCAGCGGACGCCAGGACAGTGGTCGCCATAAGTTTTCGGGTGCGACTTCCACTGCGAAATCCGCCTTGTCCAGAGCTAGACTTGGGTTATAGGCGGGATCATTGGCCAGGACGGGTAGCCACTGCTCGTAGAGTCTCGACTCGGCCCGCGTCCACGCCGACACCTCTGGGCTCTGCTCCGACTCCCAACCGAGACGGGCGTGGGGCGTCCAGACCACAAGATAGCCGGCCTGACCAACCTTGAGACAGAACTCGACATCGGCGAACGGCTGGGTGGCGAAGGAACCGCAATCAGGGATGGCATGAAATATCTCCGCCCGCACCAATAGACAACGACCGCTCACGGCACTGAAGTTTTGCACCACCTGCTGCCGGTAGAGATAGCCTGCGCGGTCATCGGGTTCACCCAGGAAGAGGCTGCTGGCAGGACCACGCAGTCCGAGTACCAGCCCGGCCATGGCTACTCTGCCCTCACGATCCAGAAGCTTGGCGCCTACCACCCCGACCTCCGGGCGTCGCGCCTGATTGACCAGCTCATCCAGCCAAGAGGCCTTGATGCTGAGACAACCTGCACTGAGCCAGAGCAGGTATTCGCCCTTGGCAGCCCGAGCCAGGGCCTGAGCTCCGTCAGCGGGGATGACCCGCAAATGCTCCAAGCCCAGCGTCACCAGCTCGTCTAGCCAGCAGCCGGTATCGACCGCGACGTTCGAAGGCCGCCCGACAAGGATCTCGTAACGTGGATAGGCGGTGCCTCCCAAGACAGACTCCAGGCAGCGACCCAGCTCTTCGAGCGAACCCCTGGCTTCAATCAAAATGGAAACCAGCGGTTGGTGATCGCTCTGGTAGTGAATACGGCTGACACATGGAAGAGCACCAGCGCTGATCTCCGCCTGCACACCCAGGCGCGCCAGGTGCGCGCGGACGATGCCATGGGTCGCCGCCGGTTCGCACTGTTGCAGCCAGTCGGGAAAGGTCTGTCGCGAGTGGTGGAATACTTCGGGTAGATGGGCGATGGCCGTGACACCCTGGCGCTCGACCACCTGCAGCAACACGTCTTGGACCAGTGCCACGCCAGGCGCGGTGACGCTGGATGAGGACGCCAGCAACGCCTCGCGACTCATGGCCAGCAGAGAGCCGGTGTAGGGATAGCTGCGTAGCAGATCGAGATTGAAGCCAGGTCTGAAGATCGGACACTCGAGACCACTATCGGCAAGATGATCTTCGTCGCAATAGCAAGCATGTATGCCACCGGAGACAAGGATACGCTCAGCCAAACGCAACAATGTTTCGGGCTCTAGGTGGCTACCCGCTGGAAGCTTCAGCGACCAGTGCGCCTCACTGCTCGCCAGCGCTTCCTGCCAGTCCGACAGCTCGTTGGCCGAAGCCACCACCAATGCGGTACTGAAGTTGGGATAATGCTGCTCAGCCAGCGATGCCAGGGTAGAGCTGGCTTCCGTCGGACTGCCGACGATCACTACCAAGAAATGCAGCTGAGCATTTTGGATCAGTGCCTGGCGATAGATTTCAAGGCGCGTCGCGCTGGAGCGCCGATCAGCCAGCCACTGCGCATGGCTCCGATCAACCTCAGCCGCCGTAGGCACCTCACCCGAATCGGTATCGGCATTACAGAACACATTGGCGGGTGAGCCCGTCATCTTGAGACCTCTTGCTGGTTAGCTTCTGCTCCAGTCAAGAAATCGGCAGCAGAAGGTGGATGGCCGAGACAAGCAAGAAGCTAACCAAACTCGAACCCCAAGCTTCCGGGTCGGCACTGCGACACAATCGCAAGGAAACCCCCTGAAGGCCGGCCCTCGCCTTGGGGATCTAGGTTGTCAAAGGCCGGCAGCGCAGCCCCTGGTACTACAAAGATAGGCACGTCCGCCAAGGCTCGAGAGTAGAAGGAGGCTAAGCACCTGCCAGTGGCGGGCTAACATCTCCTAGCCTGGCAACCAGTCTCGTTTCCAACTTCTCAAATTGGCACCCTCCAATAGCCAGTCACGTTGCACGGCTTCTCGCAGCCGCTGCCCCTGGATGAAGGCCGCGTCCAAATCCACCAGATGAGCGCGGATCGCCTCCAGCCATTGCGTCGGCTCGTTGGCGACCCGTTGTACAGGGAGGTCTCCCCGGTATGGCGCGATATCCGATGCAATCACCGGATAGCCACAGGCTCCCATCTCCAATAGGCGCAGGTTGCTCTTACACTCGTTGAAATCGTTCGCCAGCAAGGGCGCAAGCGCGATGTCGAGGTCGAGACCTGCGAGCTTCCCTGGATAATCCTCAATCGGCACGGGAGCGTGGAACTCGTCGATCTTGGCCACTGCGGGCCGGATTCCGAGGAATACCCATTCGACCTCCTGCCCGAGTGTCTGTATCACTTCCTCGATTATCGCCAAATCCAGCCTATGACCAGCGTTGCCGGCAAAACCGATCCGTGGCCGCCCTTGGCGTCGCCGATTACTGACAAGGGAGCCCCAATGGGCAGCGGGAAGTCGGGTAGGTACCACGCGTACGTCGTGATGCCGGCCCTCCAGCCGATTCGCCAGCGCAGGGGTAGAGACGACCACACGATCGACGTTGGCGAGTGCTCTTTCCAAGTCGGCAACGGCTGGTGCCCCAGTCGCCGCTCCCTTACCTGCAGCAGGCGAATCGGCGAGCCAATCGTCCATGTCGTAAATGACAAAGGCGTCCGTGGCCCGCCTTAGGGTCTGCAACGCATCCATTTGCAAGGGCTGGTGCTCACGCTGGACGACCACCACGTCAGCTGCGATACCGGCCAACAGTACAGGCGACTTCGGCCGCTCGGTGATGATGCCCTCGATTTCGAGCGCCTGTTCCAATGCTCGGAAGGGTTGCAGCACACGGTAATAAGCACATCCCGCCGACTGACCCGGCACGATCTGGACGACCGGTAGCGGCCGCCACGCCAGGGGTCGCCAAAGATGCTGCGACTGGGTCTCCAGTTCGAAATCCAGGCCCTCACGGCTGAAGTTACGATTGTAAGCAGCATCGTCGACCAGCTTCGGCAGCCATTGTTCGTAGAGCCCCGGAGAGACCTCGTCGAGCATGGCCCCACGATACTCCTGTTCCTGCCAGAGCAATTTCGCGTAGGGCGTCCAAACCAGCAGATAGCCGGCCTGCGTAAGTTTCAGGCTCAACTCGACATCAGCGCCTCGCTGCCCCCAGGCGAGGTCAGCCAGGCCATCGATTTCAGCGAGCGCTGCCTTCTTGAGCAGCAGGCATCTTCCGTCTAGGGCGCTGAGATTCTGGGCAACCTGAAGACGATGCAGATAGCCGCCATTCTGATCGGACTCGCCCCTGAACAGGCAATCGGCAGCACCCCGTAGACCCAGTACCAGCCCGGCCGATACGATGCGGTCGTCGGGCCCGACGAGTTTTGCACCCACCGCCGCGACCTCATCGCGGCGCCCCTGCGCCAGCAGCTCCAGAAGCCAGTCAGGATCTATGGCGAGACAGGCAGCGTCGAGCAGCACGAGGTACTCACCCTCCGCCGATTCAATCGCCTGGCTCAGCGGTGCGCGTACGACCCGGATCAACGGCTCACCCATCGCCTCGATTTCCATCAACCAGGCGCGCAACTCGGGCTCCGCTTGCGATGACTCCACCAGATGGATCTGGTAATTGACGCCGCGCGTCTGTAATAGGCTTTCCAGGCAGCGAGTGACCTGGGACAGCGGCCCGCGGGCATCCACGAGCAAGGACACCAGGGGGTTGCCTGGCCATACCAGGCGGATGCGGTTGACGAACGGCAGACGACAAGACTCCACCTGAGCGGCCAGGCCCAGCCGTTGAAGATGGGCCTGCACGATGCCGCGTCCGACTGAAGGATCGACTTGCTCGGCCAGCCAGGCTGCATAGCTTTGGCGACTGTGATGGAGGATAGCGGAGAGATGACCAATGGCCGTCACCCCATCCCGTTCAACGCTCTGGAATAGAATATCGGTGAAGATGGCTTCGCCAGTACAGGGCACACTGGGGACCGTAACCAGCAGCGCGTCACGACTCACCAGCAACAGCGAGCCCGTATAGTTGTAGCTGCGGAGCAAGTCCAGATTGAAATCCGGCTTGAACACGGGATTGGCAGGCCCCTGGGCGGTCAGCTCGTCCTGGTCGACGTATAGCGCCTTAAGGCGCGGGTTCAGGGAAATGGCTTCGGCCGCCAGCAGTAATAGATCGGTCGCTACCTCATCGCCATTGGGTAGCAGCACGAACCATTGGCAACGACTGGCATGTGCCAGCGCCTGCCATGGCGTCAGGTAGTCCGTCGCTTCCGGCAGGAAGGACGCCTGGGTAAGTGGATAGTGCTGCCGCGCCAGACTGGCCAGGGTCCGTTCGTCCTCCCCTGCTCCACCGAACACCACTACCTCGAAGTGCAGCGGCCGCTCTCCCACCACCAGCGCCTGCTCGTACAGGCGCAGCCGGGTACCCTGCAGCGCACGTTCGCCCAGCCACCGCTGATACTGCTGGTTCAGACGATCAGCGCCCACGTGATGCTCGCTACGTGCCTGAGTGAGTTCGATGAAGCGATCGAGCTGCCGCCAGAAGCCATGTTCGAGCCTCGCATAACGCGCCATGGCATCGGCCAGCCCCCCTTGAGCAACCTCCAGTGCTTGAGGCGCGTCGAACATGGCGAAGCCACCGGAACCTATGTAGCTCTGGTCCAGAAAGGCCTCATCAATGCCTCCTTCCCGCATGAACAGCACCGGACAGCCGCAGAGAATTGCTAGGACACAGGTCATGGACCATTCGTACGTGTAGAGAACCTCAGCGCCTCGGAGCAGCTGCGCCAGCCTGGGCAGGGGAAGCGGCTCGTGCATCGACAATTCCTGGACGTCCAGGGGGAATCGGCTGAAGTCCACCTGATCGAGCGGATAGCGATGGCGATAGAGATAGCGGCCCAGGCGCGTACCGCAACCATTGGCATTGAACAGCACGGTGTTGATGCAAGGGACGTCGAGAAAGCCATCCGCACGCTCGCCGGGATCTCGGACGAGGACCGGGCCGGCATATATCCTCAGGTCGTCGCTGCCTGCCTCCATACCTCGACCGGTCAGGGCACCCTCGAAATTGAGCAGGTAGCGCACCACGACATCTGCGCCAGCCGGGTTACCACTGACCACCTCTGGATAGATAACGATGGGAACCTTGCCCAGTTGTCGATGGCTATCCACCAGTTCCTGGCTCACCCGCGGAGTCTTCAGGTTGGGGTTGACCTGATTGCAGCTCATCACATAGGCATCTCGCCCGTGGATGTTAAGGGTGTGACAGAGGTAATGCAGGCAGGCTACCCCGGCCGAGGAATCGCGGAAATCTGGCGCATAGATGTAATAGGGATGCCCCAGCCCAAGGTGCATTTGGTGGAGCCTGCTGTCTGTCGGCACGCCCGCCATCGATGAGAAACTCATGCGCGGTCCTTCCTGGATTCCACATTGAACAAAGAAAGCGAAGTCGGCCTGTAGAAGCCTGTGACAGCCTCCGTGACTTGCCGTACCTGCTCGTGGGTCAAGTCCGAGAACAAGGGCAGCCTGAGGATGCGATCGGAGATGTCATGGGTGACCGGCAGCTCCCCGGACGCTCGGCCAAAACGTTGGCCGCCGGGAGAGTCGTGCAACGGGACGAAGTGGAACACCGCACTAATACCCAGCGCCTGTAGATGAGCGATCAGCGCCCGCCGCTCTTCGCTGTCCCGGGTGAGAACGAAGAAGATGTGGGCATTGGCCGAGGCATCGCCGCGATAGGTGGGCAGTGTCAGAAACGCATCGCGCTCCAGCGGCAGCAGGGCCTGGTAATAGTATTCGTAAAGCTCCCGACGATGAGCGTTGATCCGCTCGCCATGCTCGAGCTGGGCGAAGAGGAAGGCTGCCGTCAGTTCGCTTGGCAGAAACGATGAACCCATGTCGACCCAGGTGTATTTGTCTACCTCGCCGCGGAAGAACGCCTTACGATTGGTGCCCTTCTGCCAAATGATCTCGGCGCGCTCGATCAGGCTCTCGTCGTTGATCATCAACGCTCCACCCTCGCCAGCGATGATGTTCTTGGTCTCGTGAAAGCTCAGGCAGCCCATGTCGCCTATGGTACCCAGCGACTGGCCTTCGTTCTTGACGAGGATGGCCTGAGCCGCATCCTCGATCAGCCGTAAGCCATGGCGTACGCAGAGGGCCTTGAGCGTGTACATCGCGCAGGATTGACCAGCGTAATGCACCGCGACGACGGCCTTGGTACGCGGTGTGATGGCTGCCTCGACCAGGCGCTCATCGATGTTGAGGGTATCCGGGCGAATATCCACGAATACCGGTACTGCTCCGCGCAGGACGAAGGCATTGGCTGTAGAGACGAAGGTGAACGAAGGCATGATGACTTCGTCTCCGGGACCGATCCCAGCCAGAATCGCGGTCATCTCCAGAGCCGCCGTGCAGGAGTGAGTCAACAGGACCTTCCGGCAACCGAGCTGCTCTTCAAGCAAGGCCTGGCAGCGCTTGGTGAACTCGCCGTCACCAGCAATGGAACCATTCATTACCGCTTGGGCGATGTAGAACAGCTCCTTGCCCATGATGAATGGCTTCGCGAAGGGGATACGCGCTCGTGACATGAGGTCTCCCAGAATGGAGTAGATCGAATGCCACGAGCGGCGCTAGCGCTCTCGAGCTTCCGACATGGAGTCTGCAATGCCTTCGTTGCAAGAACCAGACCCGCCAGTTTTTCGACGCATAGTGTTCAGCCCTGGCCACTCCGGTAAAGGCGATGCTCCGTGGGCTGGTAGTAGTCATCCAGCGAAGCCACCACCCGAGTGTAGTAGCCCAATAGCTGACGACTGCGTTCTGGCAGGCCGTCTAGCAGAGTGGCGTCCAGGGCACGACAATAATCGATCTGCTGTTTTATCCAGGGACGGGTGAACTGGTGATTGATCGCCAGACGATCACGGCTACTGCGGTTGGTCCCCGCCGCGTGCCACAACGTCGAATCGAACACGATGGCATCGCCGGCGGCACAGATCACAGGCCGCGCCCAACGCCGGCAGAACTCTTCCAAAGGAGCTATCTCGCGCTGATGAGTTGCAGGAACCACTAGGGTCGCGCCATTTTCTGCGGTGAAGGCGTCGATGGCGATCATGACGTTCAGCGATGCCCGATAACCGTTGAGATAGCGCGGGAAGTCCTGATGGAAACGATACTGGAAGACATCCGCGTCAGGCTCGCTGGTAGGCGGCAGCAGCAAGCCATTCTGCAGGTGAAGAATGGCTGTGCTCCCCATGAGTTCATCTACAAGCGTGAGCAGGATGGGCAACTCCAACAGCTCGGTGAAGACCGGATCGAACCTCATCATCAGCCGTAGGACGCCCACTTCCCTGGCTCTTTCCAGGCGAAACCGCCCCACCTCTTCCTCGATTCGATCCCGCACCCTGTAGAGACCTTCGCTCATGCGCGCTAGCAACCGTGGGGGGACCACGGCAGGCACGACAGCGTACCCCTGGGTATCAAGTAGAATCTTGAGCTCGTCGATGTCGAGCGTGCTTGTTTTCATGGGCGATTACTCTTCCAGACGCGCCAGACCGAACCCGTGACGACCATAGCCGTTACCGTTGTACAGCATGTAGAGGACGCCTTCAGCCGCGAAAACGCAGGGATAGGTCTGGCTCTCACCCTCCCATGCGCCGACCGGTCCAAGCCAATGGAGTCGCTGGTCCAGCCGTTCCCAGTTCGTTCCATCAGCTGATTCGGCATACCCCAGCCGATACCCCTGGGACGACCGAATGGCGTACCAGAGCCGGTACCGGCCCTGAGGGTCGATCAGGACGCAGGGTCGGGAAAGGCCCAGCTCGCCCTCACGCAACGGCAACACCACCGCGCCCGAGCGTTGCCAGGAAAGGCCATCCACCGACTCGGCATACTTGATGACGTGCTGCATGCTTTCTGGCTGGGCTCCCCAGGCGAGGTTCGAGCCGTACCACATACGCCAGCGGGAATGCTGGGCGTCCCACAGCACCCAGGGATAGGAAAGGGAAAAGGGATCAGCTTCGCTGCGGTCGAGAATGGGTACTCGTCCTACCCGCTCGAGGAGATACTCCCCCTGGCCACGGGCGAGCCCGATGAAGTTGCGCCAAGGGACGCTGACACTCAGGTTCCAGCCGACATAAAAGCACCACAGCTCCGCGTCACGGACGACGATATTGCCCAGCGAAACGCCATCCTCGTCAAAATGTCCTTCTTTGCCAGGGAGAAGCACCGGGTGTTCGCTTAACGAGATCACCTCATTTGTGGCAAGCCGCCAGTCCAGCCAGGCAATTCCGGAGCGCCTACGCTCATCACGGAAGTTGAAGTAAATCCGGTACAGGTCGGAATGGGGAAGTTTTATCGCTTGGGGATTGGCGGCATGGCTGAATAGCCAGGAACGCTGCCGATCCGGAACGAACACTGATCCGAGCCGACGCCAGCGCTGTTCACTCATGCTCGACCTTGAAGTAGCGCTTGGCTCCAGCAACATTGGTGGCGGCGACGCCCTTCGCGATCTGATCGGTGGCGACGCTGCGGGTGACCAGCGCACCGGCTCCCACCAGAACATCGTCGGCCAAAGCGACATCATTGACCAACGTTGCATTGACTCCGATGAACTGGTGATCGCCGATCCGGCAATTGCCGGAAATCACTGCCTGGGACGCGACGAACACGTGGTTGCCAATGACCGAATGGTGACCTATGTGGTTACCGCTCCACAGTACTACGTTGTCGCCCAAGGTCACGAACGGTTGCACCGTATTGTTCTCAAAGATGAAGCAATGCTCACCAACTACCACATTACGCCATACAAAAGCATTGGAACTGATATAACTCGCCGCTAGGAAGCCCATGGCCTTGGCTTCTCTATAGAAACGTTCGCGGGTGCGATTCAACTGGCCGTACGTGATGGCAGCGTAGAAGTGAGGCCGGGTAGCAGTATCGGAAAAATATTCGGTCAGCCTATCAAAGGGAATGACCGGCAAACCGAACTTCTCCGAGCTGCGCAAATAGTCCTGATCGACGCTGAACGCAACGACATGGTACGAAGAATCATGAGTAAAGTATTCATAGGCTATATCAGCGAACAGCCCGTCGCCGATGATGACCAACGGAATCTCCATGCGTCACACCCTTTTATCATTGGTCCGCATTGCCAGAGAGCATCAAATGGCCCCTTCTCACGACTTCCTTACGAGCACCGTAAATTCGTATAAATCATAATCATGAAGCAGCGCGACATTTTTCGCAAAATGCCTCTTGCAATGATCGAAGAAAAACAGCGGGTCACCGTAATAGAGATCGGCGCGCTGACGGTCAAGGTCGGAATAGATGCTGAGGCAATTGAAGGCGAATCCCCGACTACTGTTGCTGTCAAGCTCCTCCAACATGGACAGTACATAGGCATGCCAATCGGTTACGGATGCCGTCTGACGGACGTTGAACACTCCGCTGGCCACCGAGTAGTGGGCAGGCCCTGCACAGGTGCGCTTGACCTCGAACTGGGCATTACCGGCTCCGGGATGAGCGTTCCGCGCTGCTGCGATCATGCCCGCTGAGAGATCGGTACCCCGGTAGCTCAGCGGGATGCTCAATGTGTTCAAATAATCGTAGTAGGCTCCATAGCCGCAGCCCAGGTCATTTAGCGATATCGGCTCCTGCCCGGCTTCGCCAATGATCTTGGCCAACTGATGGAACCTGATCTGCTGCGACTCGTGACCATTCCAGTCCACCCCTCGGGGAGTGGCACCGAACTCACTGATCTTCCTCGAATAATATCTTTCCGTCGCCCCCTCGAGAGCCTGCAGAACCTCAGTCATGCGAGCTCCTTTTGCAAATAAGCGGCAGCGGTTTCTCCAGTATTGAGCAGCAGGTCCAAGATACTGACGGCCGATTCGAACCCACCGTGCAACTGTGCGTATGCTGGATAGCCAGCATAATCAAAATACTCGACGCCTATGTTTCGCCTTTCAAAGAGGTCGTGCTGCAAATAAACCTTGGCAGCGGGGCCCGAAATGTAGGTATTGGCTTTCAAAGCTACGCAGAGGTTGACGAGATTCTCGGTACGGCCGGACACGCTTGGAAAACTCGATGAAAAGATCAGTGGCGTAGGGATACCGAGCAAACGACATATGCCGCTGAGCAAAAGCTGGTTGACATCGGAGAGTCGCTCCAGAGGCTGGCACTGGGCATAGAGCTCTTCTAGGCGATTTGCCATAGCCGCAAAGCCCGCAGCTTTGCGATAGCTAGTGCTTATGGTCTGCCAGTGCTTTGCGGACCAGTCGCGGTCACTAACCTCTACATCTTGGATTCTCTGGGTAAAGCGACCACGGTTCTTCACTGGAATACTTAACCAATGCAGCCCCTGTGCAGTCCTGATCAGATTGCGGTTACGCCAATCCCGTCGAGTAAACTGGACATCATCATACAGCACAAATACATCAGCACTTCGGATCAGATCAAAATAGCCGCGCCAAGGAATGTAATTGGACTGGACGATGGCCACTTTCGTCATTAATCGAACCCCATAATAATAAAACAACCTTCTACAGCTATGACAGATAATTGAACAGACTCAACTGCGACACCTTCACGAAACTCTGCTGGGTCGCCTGCAGTACGGTGTTCTGCAGCGCGTAGCGTGACAAAGCCTCAGCATAGTCCAGATCCTGGAGATCCGACTGCACCGACTTGTTGACCAGGCTGACGTCGGCGATGAAGTCGCTGGTGGAGTCGATGACGTTGAGACGTGCACCGACCTTGCCGCGGATGCCATCGACCTGGGTATAGGCCGTATCGAGGTTGCTCAGGGCTACTGCAGCGTTGTCGCGCATCTTGTACACACCCTCGGTGCTGCCATCGCCGCTCTCCAGGGCCTTGCGCAGATCGGATACCACGTTGAGCAGGCTGCGCTTCTCGTTGGAGGTATCGCGGGTGATCTTGAACTCATCGCCGGCAGCGGGAGCACCGTCCATCTGCACCTTCACCCCGCCGTAGTTGATGAACTTGCTGGCTTCCTGGGTGCTGTTGAGGCTATCTGCCTTGAGCTGGCCAGCCGGCGGATTGGCCGGGTCGTAGGCCGCCCATTCGGCAGCGGTAGGCGCTTTGGACAGGTCGTAGATGACGTACTTCTTGTCATCGAGGAAATGGATGCCGACGCCATCGGTAGCGGCCGGTGGGTTGCTGGCGGGAAAAGTGGAATCGTAGGCTTTCTTGTCATCCACCAAGCCGAGCGAGATCCGCCCGGTACCCGTGTTGCCAGCCACCGGCGTGGTATCCACCCGATTGGCGTTGAAGTTGTTCTCGAAGGCGTCCTTGCCGCTGTCGCTGATGGGCACGAAGGTCGAGCTGGCGATCTGTACGCTGCGCTGGCCTTCATCACCGTTGTAGCTGTAGGTGCCATCGGCGTTGCGCACATAGGGCTGGGTATCGCCCATGGAGCCGGAGAACAGGTACTTGCCGCTGGCATCCTTGCTGTTCATCAGGTTCATCAGCTCGTCTTCGCGCTGACCGACCTCCTTGGCCAGGGACGCGCGATCGGTTGGATCCAAGGCACCGTTGCCGGCCTGGACGGCGATCTCGCGGATGCGCGTCAGCACGGTTTCCACCGAGGTCAGCATGGACTCCTCGGTGTTGAGGCTGTTCTTGGCGGCGGTCATGCCGGTGTTGTACTGACCGTTGAGCGCCTCTTCCTGGCTGATCTGCAACAGCTTGACCGAGGCCACCGGATCGTCCGCCGGGGTCAGGATCTTCTTGCCCGTGCTGATCTCTTCCTGAGTACGGGTGACGCTGCCGTAGTTGTTCTGCAGGCCGCTGATGCCGTTGTTGAATGCCTGGACGGTTGAGATGCGCATGGGCGGTTTCCTTATCTGAAGGCGCCGAGCAGGGTATCGAACAGCGACTGGGCGATCTTGATGACCTGCGCCGAGGCACCGTAGTACTGCTGGAACTGGACGAGTTTGGCGGCTTCCTCGTCGAGGTTGACGGCCGACAGGGAGTCACGGTTGTCCTGGGACTGCTTGAGCACGGTTTCGCTGGCGGCCGAATCCACCCGCACCTGGGCGGTCAGGGTACCGACCCGCTCCACCAGGCCGCCGTAGGCGTTGTTGTAGGTGGTGCCGGTATTGCCATAGCCGCCCATGGTGGGCTTGGTCTGCAAGGCCACCAGGTTCAGCGCGTTACGGTTGTCCGAGACCGCGCCCGTGTTGGTCCCAAGGGTGAAGCTGTCACCGGCCTGGGGAACGCCGCTGATATTGAAATCGTAGGTGTAGCTGTTGTTGGTGGTCGGGTCGGTATACGTGAGGCGAACAGCGTTGGTCTGGCCACTGGTAAGACCGGTCGTTGAAGGCGACACGTAGCTGAGCGTCGCGCCGCTCGGCAGGGTGCCATCCAACTGGCTGGTAGTGCTGTTGAAGCTCAGCTTCAGCCCAGTGGCTCCGAACAGCCGCCCGAAGTCGGCGGTGTTGACCGGCGACACCGTGCTGGTCAGCGCCGGCTGGGTGATGGCCCCCGTACCGCGGTTGTTGGTCGTGGCCGCGGTCTTGGCGGTACCGGCGAAGCCCAGTTGATCGGCCTGGGCCAGATCCACCTTGAGCTGGGAAGCACCGCGACGCGTCGGCTGCAGGCTGAAGACATCGCCGGCCTGGGCCTTGGCGAGCTCGGCAGCACTGAATTGCACCTTGAAGCCCTGATCGTTGCCATTGGCATCCGTAAGGGTCAGGGTGACCGGATCGGTACCGCTCTGGTTGACCGTGAGCGCCGCGTTGTCACTCGCCCGCCGCGCCGTGAAGCCGGTGCCGTTGTAGTCGAGACGGTAGTCGCTGGGCGAGAGCTTGCTGGTATCGGTGATACTCAGGGTCGCGCTGGCCGAGCCGGTATTGGTGGCCCGCCCCATCACCCGCAGACCGATGCTCTGGGTGTCGTTGATGTCGCCGAACAGCGCCGAGCCGGCATTGCCGGACAGGTCCAGGCCCTGTCCCAGCTGCTTGTTGACGGTGTCCGCCAGGGTCAGCGACAACTGCCCCAGGCTGTTGTAGGCGTGGTCCAGCGCCGTGTCGCGATAGGACAGCAGGCCGCCCATCTCGCCGCCGCTCAGCTGGCTGGTGACATTCTGCTCGGTCGAGCCGGAGGTCAGGACGATCTGGAAGCGCGAGGGATCGTCGGTGCCGGGCTTGGCCGTCATGCTGGACACGGTATTGCCCACCACCAGCGGCTGGCCGGTGCCAACAAAGAGGTTCAGCGCGCCGTCGTCCTGTTCCACTACCTGCAGCCCGACCATGCCGGACAGCTGCTTGATCGCCTGTTCACGGGAATCGATGAGATCGTTGGGCGAACCGCCGGCGGCCTTGGAACGGGCAATGGCGTCGTTGAGACTGCCGACGCTCTTGGCCAGCGCATTGACCTGATTGGTCAGCGCCGACAGCTGGTCGTTGATCTGGCCGTTCTGCTTGTCGACCTGGTCGTACAGGGTGTTGAACGACTTAGCCATGCCCTGGGCCTGAGCCAGCACGGCCTCCCGCGCCGGGATCGACGACGGATCCTGGGCAGCGGTCTGCAGGGTGGCGAAGAACTTCTGCATGGCCGGGGTGATACCCGTCGTGCTGTCGGACAGCAGGCCGTCGAGCTGGGAGATCTGGCTCTTGAAGGTCTGCAGTTCGCTGTTCTGGCTGTTGGCCGAGCGCACCTGGCTGGTGAGGAAATCGCTGGCGAGGCGGCGTACATCCACCGTCTGGGAGCCGGAACCGACATAACCCGAGCCATTGAACTGGGCGATGTTGGTCTGCTGGATGGTCTCCTGCCGCGAATAGCCGGGCGTGTTGACGTTGGCGATGTTGTGGCCGGTGGTGGTCAGGGCGTTCTGCGTGGTGCGCAGGCCCGACAGACCAATGGAAAGTAGATCAGCCATGGCTCACCTCAACCGCGGGACGGACTGGTGCCCAGGGAGGCGACCGTCTGATAGGTGTTCATGTTGCGGGCGATCTGGATCACCTTGCGTGCGTATTGCGGATCGGTGGCGTAGCCGGCCTGCTGCAGGCCCTGCATGAAGCGCTCGGAGTTGCCGTTGGTGGACAGCGCCTTGTCGTAGCGGTCGTTGCTCTGCAGGAAGTTCACATAGTCGTGGAAGCTGTCGGCGAAGGAATCGTAGGTGCGAAACTTGGCGGTCTCGGTCACCGCCTTGCCATTGACGAATTCCTGGGTCACCGCCGGGGCGCTGCCGCCGTCCCAGCCGTGGGACTTGATGCCGAACAGGTTGTTACTGTTGCTGCCATCGGCCTGCTTGACCATGTGCTTGCCCCAGCCGGTTTCCAGCGCCGCCTGGGCGACCAGGTACTTGGGGTCCACGCCCAGGCGCTTCGCCGCGGCTTCGGCCATGGGCATCATGGTGTCGACGAATTCCTGACGGGTACGGAAACGGGTCTTGCCGGTGGCAGCGGCGGCGCTGTCCACGCTGGCGACGGCCTCGGTCGAGGCAGCCGGCTTGCTGCCGGGTTGCGTGGCCTGCTGGCGCCAGGCGCTTTGGGCGGCAGCCACTTCCTGGAAGCTCTGCTTGAGCGCAGCACCCTGCTCCGCCGCGCCGGAAATATTGGCGGCGGTACGCTCGGCCAATCGCCCGGGCAGCGCCAGCCGACGCGAATTGAGCGCGCTGGAATCGTCACGCCCGGACGCCACCGCATTGGTCGGCTTGAGGCCGTGGCTCGCCACATCGTTGAGCTTGGCATTGCGGCCAGCCGCCAACT
Source organism: Pseudomonas sp. LA5 (assembly GCF_028640825.1). NCBI lineage: Bacteria > Pseudomonadati > Pseudomonadota > Gammaproteobacteria > Pseudomonadales > Pseudomonadaceae > Pseudomonas > Pseudomonas sp. LA5. Next base: position 256,181 of record NZ_JAQYZY010000024.1, on the reverse strand, counting down.
GGCCTTCGGTGGGCGCAGCCTGGCCGACCTGGGCAAAGGGATTGGGGCGCGCCGACGGCTGGGCGGTCTTGCTCAGCTGACGCTCGAGCACGTTGGCCAGGCCGATACCGCCGCCATCCCGGGACAGGGAGACGGCCAGCTGCTGGTCGTACATGTCCTGGTACTGCTTGGTGGTCTCGCTGGAAAAGGGGCTGTCCTTGTCCGCCAGCGCCTGGTTGGCGCTGCGCATGGACTTTAGCATCTGGCTCAGGAACAGCGACTCGAATTCGCCGGCGACCTTCTTGACGTTTTCCGAGCTGTCGCGATCCTTACCCTTCATCTGGGCCAACCGATTCAGGTCGGTGAAGGCCCCCGAATCCTTGACGTTGCCGTAGTTGCCACCCAGACGAGATTCCATCGCCCGTTCTCCTTAGATAACGATCAGATCGGCCTGCAAGGCGCCGGCCTGTTTCAACGCTTCGAGAATGGCGACCAGGTCGCTGGGCGCCGCGCCCACCTGATTCACCGCTCTCACGATCTCGTCCAACGTGGTACCCGGACCGAACTTGAACATCGGCTTGGCCTCCTGCTTGGCCTTGACGGTCGACTGGGGGGTCACCACCGTCTGCCCACCCGACAAGGGATTGGGCTGGCTCACCTGAGGGTCCTCGCTGATGGTCACGGTCAGGCTGCCCTGGGTCACCGCCGCCGGCGAGACCTTGACGTTCTGGCCGATGACGATGGTCCCGGTGCGGGAGTTGACGATGACCTTGGCCACCGCCTGCCCCGGATCCACTTCCATGTTCTCCAGGATCGAGATGTAGTCGACGCGCTGGCCAGGATCCACCGGCGCCGTGACACGAATCGATCCGGCATCAACAGCAGATGCAACACCCGCGCCAAGTGTCTCGTTGATCTTGTCGACGATGCGCTTGGCAGTGGTGAAGTCGCTGCGATTGAGGTCCAGCGTGATGCTGTTGCCCTGGTCGAAGCCGCTCGGCACCGGTCGCTCGACGGTGGCGCCATTGGGAATGCGGCCGGATGACGGAACGTTGACGGTAATCTTCGAGCCGTCACGGCCTTCGGCGTCAAAACCCCCGACCACCAGGTTGCCCTGGGCGATGGCGTAGATCTGGCCATCGATACCCTTGAGCGGTGAGAGCAGCAGACTGCCGCCTCTCAGGCTCTTGGAGTTGCCGATGGAGGACACCGTGATGTCGATGGTCTGGCCAGGCTTGGAAAAGGCCGGCAGATCGGCATGGATGGACACCGCCGCGACGTTCTTCAGCTGCGCCGTGGTACCCGGCGGCACCTTGATGCCGAACTGGGCCAGCATGTTGTTGAAGGTCTGCACGGTGAAGGGCGTCTGGGTGGTCTGGTCGCCGGTACCGGGCAGCCCCACCACCAGGCCGTAGCCGATCAGCTGGTTGGTCCGCACGCCCTGGATGCTGGCGATGTCCTTGAGCCGATCCGCCTGGGCCAGGGGCATGACCAGGGCCAGGGCGGCAGCGGCGATGAGGGTCTTGAACATGGCGCTCATCCTCAGAAGGGCATCAGCGGGCTGCCGAAGAACTGGCTCAGCCAGCCCGGCTGACTGGCATCGGCGAAGGCGCCGGTGCCCGAATAGGTGATACGGGCATCGGCCACGCGGGTGGACGACACGGTGTTGTCGGTGGCGATGTCGTCGGCGCGGACCATGCCCTGAATGCGCATGAGTTCGTTGCCGGTGTTGAGCGTCAGCCACTTCTCGCCGCGGACCACCAGGATGCCGTTCGGCAGCACCTCGGCGATGGTCACGGTCAGCGAGCCGGACAGGCTGTTGCCCTGGGCCGCCGTGGACTTGCCGGTGTTGGAGCGGTTGCCGGAGAAGCCGGCGTCCAGGCTCAGGTCGCCATCGGCCAGGGGATTGGGGATCTTCGGCTTGGCGCCGAACAGCGAGGTCAGCCCCAGGGTCGCCTTGCTGTTCTTGGCGACGTCGGAACTGGCGTTCTTGCTGGCCTGGGTCTTCTCCTGCAGGGTGACGGTGATGATGTCGCCGATGCGGAAGGCCTTGCGGTCGGTATAGAGATTCTGCTCGAACCCCGACTGGAAGATGGCGCCGTTGTTCTGCGCCGCCGGCACCGGCGTGCGCGGCAGCACCGGGGCGTAGTAGGGATCGTCCGGCTTGGCGGCCGGGGCTACGCATCCTGCGAGTACGAGCGCTCCCAGGAGCGGGGCGACGGCGAACAGAGGTTTCATGGAGCGCTTCCTCACAGGGGATTAGAGCTGTTGACTGACGAAGCCGAGCATGTCGTCGGCCGCTTTGATGACCTTGGAATTCATCTCGTAGGCGCGCTGGGTGGTGATCATGTTCACCAGCTCCTCGACGGTGCTCACGTTGGAGTTTTCCAGGGTGCTCTGCAGCACGGTGCCAAGACCGTTGAGGCCCGGGGTACCGACCTGGGGGGCGCCGCTGGACGCCGTCTCGCTGAACAGGTTCTGGCCCACGGCCTGGAGACCGCCCGGGTTGACGAACTGGGCGATCTGCAGATTGCCGATGACCTGGGGCGCTGCCTGCCCGGCGGTGGTGACCGACACGGTGCCGTCTTCGCCGACGGTGAAGGTCTTGGTATCGGCCGGCAGCACGATGGCGGGCTGCAGGGCGAAGCCGTTGGCGGTGACCAGTTGGCCATCGGCATTCAGGTGGAAGGTACCGTCACGGGTGTAGTTGATGGTCCCGTCAGGCATGGTCACCTGAAAGAAGCCGTCGCCGTTGATGGCCATGTCCAGCGGCTGGTCGGTGGTCTGCAGCGAACCCTCGGTGAAGTTCTTCTGGGTGCCGACGATGCGCACACCGGTACCCAGTTGCAGGCCGGAGGGCAGCTGGTTGTCCTGGGTGGACTGGGCACCCGGCTGGCGACGGATCTGGTACAGCAGGTCCTGGAATTCGGCGCGATCGCGCTTGAAGCCCGTGGTGGACACGTTGGCCAGGTTGTTGGAAATGGTGGTGAGGTTCATGTCCTGGGCGGACAGACCAGTCTTGGCGACCCACAGTGACGACATCATGATGGTATTCCTCGAAGTGCCGGTTTTACGTCGGCGCTAGCCTTGATCAGGAGAATTGCAAAACCTTTGCCAGCGCCGCGTCGTTGTCTTCGGCGCTGCGCATCATCTTCACCTGCAGCTCGAACTGGCGGGACAGCGACAGGATCGAGGTCATCTCCTCCGCCGCATTGACGTTGCTCGACTCGACGAAGCCGGACACCAGGGACACGTTGGCGTCCATGGGCGGCGCGGCCTGGCCCTGCTTCATGTGCAGCAGGCCGTCGAGCCCCTTTTCCATCTGCTTGGTGTCGGGATTGACCAGCTTGATGCGATCGACCTGGGCCAGGGCGTTGGCCGCCTGACCGGAGCCGCGCACCGTGATGCTGCCGTCCTGACCGATTTCCACCTTGGAAGCGGGCGGCACGGCGATGGGTCCGCCATTGCCGAGCACCGGCAAGCCGCTGCCGGTCCGCAGCATGCCGAGGGGATCGATCTGCAGGCTGGAGGTGCGCACATAGGCCTCCTTGCCGGAGGGATCCTGGACCGCGACGAAGCCCGGCCCCTGGATGGCCACGTCCAGGTCACGCCCGGTTTCCTGCAGCGCACCGGGAGTGAAGTCGGTCGCCGGCCGCTCGCTCATGGAATAGACGCGCGACGGCATGGTTTCGCCGAACACCTGCATCGAGCGCGCCTGTTCGAGATCCTTGCGGAATCCCGAGGTCGAGACGTTGGCCAGGTTGTTGGCATGGGCGCGCTGAGCCATTTCGTTCTGGCTGGCGCCGGTCATGGCGACGTACAGCAGCTTGTCCATCTGATCCTCCGACGGCGGCAGATTGCCGCCAAGCTTGCGTTCGGAGGTTCTATAGCAAGGCCCGTTCCAGAAAACTTAAACACATATGAATCAATGACTTGAGAATAGAAAAGCCTCCCGAGGGAGGCTTTTCCTGACGTCTGAGCGGCAAGCCGTCAGAGAAACGACATCAACGCAGGTTGATGATGGTCTGGGTGATGGCGTTCTCGGTCTCGATGGTCTTGGCGTTCGCCTGGTAGTTGCGCTGCGCCACGATCATGTCGACCAGCTCGGTGGAGATGTCCACGTTGGACGCCTCAAGCGCCCCGGACTGTAGGGCTCCCAGGGTTCCGGAGCGCGGCGTGCCGACCACCGGCTGACCCGACTCCGAAGACTCGGTCCAGGAGGTCTTGCCCATGGGGGTCAGGCCCTGGACGTTGGCGAAGTTCGCCAGCACGACCTGGCCCTGCACCTTGGACTGACCGTTGGTGTAGCGCGCGAAGATCTGGCCGGTATCGTCGATCTCCAGGCCGGACAACTGGCCGGTGGTGTAGCCGTCCTGGTTGACGCTGGTCACGGCAAAGGCACTGCTGTACTGGGTCGAGCCACGCATGTCCAGGGTAATGCCGGCCGGGTTGGCCACGGCGCCGTTGGAGGCCCAGGTCGCCGGGGTACCACCGTTGGAAATGGCCGGGACCCAGTTGTCCAGCTTGAGCACGCCCTCGAAGGTATTGGTGCTGGCGTTGTTGACCTGCTTGAGATCGGTCGAGGCCACATTGGCACCGTCGAGCGCACCACTGCTGGTGAACGGCAGGGTCACGCTGTAGGGCGTGGCGACCTTGGTGGTCGCATCTTCCTTGGTGGGGTCGCCCGGATTGCGACCGTCGATCAGCACGTTCATGGTCCAGGAGTTGTTCGCGCCCTTGACGAAATACTGCGACAGGACGTGGGCGTTGCCCTGGCTGTCATAGATGTTCACCGAGGTCGAGGAGTTGTAGCTGGTCGGATCGGACGGGTTGAACGGCGTCGTGGTCGGCGTCGTCTGGGTCGAGTTCAGGTTCACCGTCTGCTTGATCGAGCTGGACGCCTTGGGCGCCTGGCTGGCGGTCTCGATGCGCAGGTCGCTGCGCACGCCCGGCTGCAGCAGACCCTGGTCGTTGGTGGTATAGCCCTGCAGCTTGTAGCCGTTGTTGTCGACGATGAAGCCTTGCTTGTCGGTCCCGAAGTAACCGGCACGGGTGTACTGGATAGCGCCATTGTTGCTGGTGACGAAGAAGCCGTTGCCGTTGATGCCCATGTCCAGCGCGTTCTGCGTGGAATCGATGGTGCCCTGGTTGAACAGCTGGCCGACATTGCCGAGCAGCACGCCGCTGCCCTGGGCATTCTTGCCGGTGCCCAGAACCGAGGCGGCATAGAGGTCCTGGAACTCCGCCCGCGACTGCTTGAAGCCGACGGTACTGGCGTTGGCGATGTTGTTGCCGGTGATGTTGAGGTCACTGGACGCGGCCTTGATGCCGCTCAAACCGATATTGAAAGACATGCTGGATTCCTCTCGTGTGCCGCGCCTTACTGGCCGACCGCCTGGACTTTGGAGATGCCGATGCTGCCGACGCCGGCAAGGTTGAGTGTCATTTCGCCGCCGTTCTGCCCGAGCGTCACACTGTCGACGTTGGCTGGCAGACTGGTCTTCATGGCCGTGGTGGTGTCGTTCACGTTCGCCTGGGCCTCGAAGCGGTAGGTGCCGGCATCCAGCTTCTTGCCGCTGGCGTCGGTGCCATCCCAGGTGAAATTCACCAGGCCACTGGACTGCTGCCCCAGGTTCAGACGATTCACCTGACTGCCCGCGTCGTTATAGACGTTGACCCAGACGTTCGGACTGGACGCGGTCAGATTGAGCGCACCCTTGAAGTCCGCACTGGTATCCACCTTGACCTTGTCGGTATCGACGATCACCTTGCGGCCCACCAGGGTGGACGCCTGCAGCGCCTGGGAAGACTGGCTGCCGGAGAGGATCGAGCTGACGCTGGTGTTGAGGTTGGTGATGCCCTCGACGGTACTGAACTGCGCCAGCTGCGCGATGAATTCGCCGTTGCCCTGGGGCTCCAGCGGATTCTGGTTGTTCATCTGGGCAACCATCAGCTTGAGGAACTCGTCCTTGCCGAGCTTGCCGCCTTTCTTGCCATCGCTGCTAGCGGTCTCGGAGGTAGCGTCCGTCTTGTTGACGGAGTACTTGTCGAGCACCGATTGAGCGGTTGAATTGGTCGTGCTTATGGCCATGGCGCCGGTTCCTTACTGACCGAGGGTCAGTACCTTCTGCATCATCTGTTTGGCGGTATTCATCATTTCCGCATTGGTCTGGAAGGCGCGACTGGCCGAAATCATGTCGGCCATCTCCTCCACCACGTTCACATTGGGGTAGTAGACGTAGCCGTCCTTGTCCGCCATGGGATGGTTGGGTTCATAGCGCTTCTGCACCTCGCTCTGATCCTCGACGATGCCCTTCACCTCCACCCCGACCCCGGCCTGGCCCTGGTCGTCGAACAGCGAGGCGCCGCCCTGGGCGTCGTTGAGCTGGGCGGCGAACACCGGATGCCGCGCCTTGTAGGTCTGGTCGACGCTGGAAGACACGGAATCGGCGTTGGCCATGTTGCTGGCCACGGTGTTGAGGCGAACGTTCTGGGCGCTCATCCCGCTACCGGCGATGTTGAACAGCGAACTCAGGGACATGGCTACTCTCCGCGCAGGGCCGACATCAGCCCCTTGAACTTGCTATTGAGCAGGGTGAAGCTGGCCTGGAAATTCATCGCGTTTTCGGCGTAGTTGGCCTGCTCGACCTGCGCATCCACAGTGTTCTGGTCCACCGAGGGCTGAGTGGGGATGCGATATTTCAACGCCGAGTCACCCATGCTCATATCGAAGCCTTCAGCGGCGATATGGCGGCTGTTGGTGGTTTCCAGCTGATAGTGGCCGGCAGCGCCCGGAGCGCTCTTGGCCGCCTGCTCTGCCATCACGGCGCTGAAATCCAGATCCCGCGCCTTGTAGCCCGGGGTATCGGCATTGGCGATGTTGTTGCCCAGTACCTCGGCGCGCTGCGAACGGAAGTTCAGCGCCTGCTCGTGCAACCCGAGTGCTTTGTCGAAACTGATGCTCATGTCGAGAGACCTTTGACGTGGCTTGCAAGCGATCTAGCAAGGCCCGTGCCAGTCTCCAGCATCCATCTAAATCAAGGGGTTAGCGCGACGCGGCAGTCAGAACGACGGCAAGCGGCAAGGTTTTTCCGCCGTCTTTGCCGGCCCGGCGATCGGGTGCGGCAAAACTTTGGCGCAAAAGAAAGGGCAGACCTGGGTCTGCCCTTTGGGTGTCCATCCACCGGCCTACTTGGCCTTGTAGATGATGCCCGGATTGCACTGCACCATCTGGTAGAGATCCGGCAGGCCGTTGAGGGCCTCGGAGGCGCCCAGGAACAGATAGCCGCCCGGCTTGAGGGTGCCATGGATGCGCGTGAGGATGTCCTTCTTCACCTCGGCGGAGAAGTAGATCAGCACGTTGCGGCAGAACACCATGTCGAACTTGCCAAGGCTGGCGTAGCTGTCCAGCAGATTCAGCGCACGGAATTCGATACGGCTGCGGATCGCCGGCTTGACCGCCCAGCGCCCCGGCTGCTGCACATCGAAGTAGCGCTGCAGGCGCTCCGGAGACAGTCCCCGGCCGATCGCCAGCGAATCGTACTCACCGGACTTGGCCGCGGTGAGAATGGCGCCGGAGAGGTCGGTCGCCACGATCTGCATGCCGCCACGCCCCTGCCCCGCCGCGCTGCGCTCGAATTCGTCCATGGTCATGGACAGCGAATAGGGTTCCTGACCCGAGGAGCAGGCCGCCGACCAGACCCGCAGGCGCTGGCCGAAGGTGTTCTTGGTCAACTCCGGCAAGAGACGGTTCTTCAGCACCTCGAAGGGATAGGTGTCGCGAAACCAGAGGGTTTCATTGGTCGTCATCGCATCGATGACCTTTTCCCGCAGACCGCCACGGGGCTGCATCTGGATGCGCTGCACCAACTCCGACAACGTCTTGATCCCCTCGGTCTCCATCAGCTTGTTGAGCCGACTGGAGACGAGGTACTGCTTGTTGTCACCGAGCAGGATCCCGCTGGATTTCTCGAGGAAATCACGAAAAAGCACAAAATCCGCGTTGACTGCTGACACTGCCGCTCCGCCTTCTGGATACCGGGATAGAGACGCCTTCACCTAGTGACTGTCGACCGCATTGATGCGCTCGGCTACCCGGGAGGCAAGATCATCGGGACGGAACTTGGCCAGGAAGTCGTCCGCACCGACCTTCTTGACCATCGCCTGGTTGAAGACGCCGGACAAGGAGGTATGCAGCAGTATATGCACTTTCTGCATCCGCGAATCATGACGGATTTCCGCCGTCAGGGTGTAGCCATCCATTTCCGGCATCTCGATGTCGGAAATGATCATCAGCAATTCCTCTTCCGGACGCTTGCCTTCCGCCACCATCGCCTGGAGGAAATTCAGGGCCTGGCGACCGTCGTTGAGGGAGATGACCTCTACCCCGACGGTTTCCAGGCAGCGGCTCACCTGCTTGCGGGCCACCGAGGAGTCGTCGACGATCAGGACGCGCTTGGTGACGGCCTTGGCCTGTACCACTTCGCTGATGACGCCGGCCGACACGGTTTCGACCGACGGTGCGACTTCGGAGAGGATCTTTTCCACGTCGATGATCTCGACGAGCTGGTTGTCGACCCGGGTGACGGCGGTCAGGTAGTGGTCACGACCGGTACCCTTGGGCGGCGGATTGATGCCTTCCCAGTTCATGTTGACGATTCGCTCCACCGAGCGCACCAGGAAGCCCTGCACCTTGGTGTTGTACTCGGTGATGATCACGAAGCAGTTGTTGATGTCTTCCAGCCCACGACGACCGGTGGCCATCGCCAGGTCGATGATGGGAAAGGTGCCGCCACGAATGCTGGCCACGCCCCGTACCACCGGACTGGATTTCGGCATCACGGTGAGTTTGGGGCACTGCAGCACCTCCTTCACCTTGAAGACGTTGATGCCGTAGAGCTGCGAGCCGTCCAGGCGGAACAGCAGCAGTTCCAGACGGTTCTGGCCCACCAGTTGGGTACGTTGGTTGACTGCATCCAATACACCAGCCATTTGGCGACTCCTCTCGTTGCCACGGACCGGTTGGAAAACTCGGCACAGGGCTTGCTTAGATGTGACTCATGAAGATCGAAGCGACGTGTTTCCGACCTATGAAGAACTCTTGCCGCTGGGCTGCGAATCTTGTGTTGATCCTGACATGCCTGGGCGGAAAGGCCTATGCAGAAGGCGACTACACCTCATCTGACGAACTTATCGGCGCTGTCGAAAGTTTTCTTGAGGAGCGCGTGCAGGAATATTTGCTGGAGACCCATTCCAACGCTCGCCATGAAACCCAGATCAACTCCCTGGATCCCCGATTGCGCCTTACCGCCTGCGACAAACCCCTGACGCTATCCCAACAGGGCAGCCCGACGCCGGTGGGCCGGATCAACGTCAAGGTGCGTTGCGAAGGCGGCAGTCCCTGGACGGTGTTCGTGCCCGCTCAGGTCAAGCTGTATCGCCCGGTGGTGGTTACTCAGCAGCCGCTGTTGCGTGGCGCGGTGCTCGACGACCAGAACGTGGCCCTGGTGGAGCGCGATGTCGGCACCCTGACCCAGGGTTACCTGACCAGCCTGGAGCAGGTGATAGGTACCCAGCTGAAGCGTCAGGTGGTCAGCGAGCAGGTGCTGTCGCCCTCCTTTATCGAGCAGGCCGAACTCATCCGCAAGGGCGAACAGGTGGTGATCAATGCCCGCAGCGCTTCCTTCAGTATCCGCATGCAGGGCGAAGCCCTCAGCGCAGGCGCCAAGGATGAGGAGATTCGTGTACGCAACCTGAGCTCCAACCGGGTGATCCGCGGTCGGGTCGTCGATCAGGGGCAGGTGGAGGTGGCGCTTTAGCGAAGAAGTCAAAAGGAGTACCTTGGCGTCTGCATCCTGAACCTCTGCGCGTCATCCTGTCGAAGGATGTGACAAGGCGCACAGGTCTACGGCTAAAGTTTCGGCATGGCACGCCGATAAGCCGGACATGCGAATGAGACGACACGAGGATCTTCACTCATGGCTCTAGATATCAATCGCCTGAATTCGTCCTCTACTGCGGGCATAGGCAACACCAAGGCGGCGTCCATTAAGGACGTGTCCACGGCTCAGACCAGCGACGTCAAGGCTACCAAGAGCACCGCCTCCGGCGAGTCGGTCAGCTTGAGCGCCGAGGCCAAGCAACTGAGCTCTCTGACGGCAGGGCTCAAGGATCTGCCGGTGGTCGACAGCGACAAGGTCAGCCGCCTGAAACAGGCCATCGCCGATGGCTCCTACAAGGTCGACAGCCAGAAGGTGGCCGACAAGCTGATGGCGTTCGAGTCCTGACGCCCGGCTCGGCATGGCCTTTCTGACGATCGCCACTAACGTTCGAACGGAAACCGCGCCATGCCCCATGCCAACTTGCTCGAGATCACCCGCCACGACATCGACCTGAGCGAGCAACTGCTGGCCCTGATCGAGCAGGAGTTCCAGGCCCTGAGCGAGCGCCAGCTCGATCGGCTGGAGGCCCTGCTGGGCACCAAGCAGATCCTGCTCAAGCAGCTCGACCAGCACGCCCAGCAGCGTACCCTGCTGCTCCAGACCCATGGTCTGCGAGCGGATCTGCAGGGTTTGCAGGCCTACGCCGCCCAGCAGCCCGACGGGGAAGAATTGTTGGCACGCTCCAGTCAGCTCGCGCAGCTCATGGAGCAATGCAAGGCTCACAACGTCCGTAATGGCCAGATCATCCAGGCCAACCGCTTCGTGGTTGGCAAACTGCTCAATGTACTGCAGGGCACTTCGGCGCCCACGCTGTACAACCGTCGCGGCAGTCAGACCGGTGGCGGCTATCAGCGTCCCCTGAGCTCGGCTTGATCACGGGCATTCTCATGCCAGCGTTTTTCACTGTACAGATGGCGTTAAGCCAGTATCCTTGCTGACCGCTGTTTACAGGAGTTTCCAGGTGCAAGGCTCTTCCGCTAGCGACCATGCCGCTCAGCCACCCCAGGTCTATCGCTCCAAGGGCGAGATCCTGGCCTGCCTGCGGCCGGCGCAACAGCAGCATATTCCGCTGCGGATCACCTTCAATCGTCAGGGGCAGCAATTCCAGAGCTTCGTCGTCGAGATCGACGAGGCCAAGGGCTTGATCGCGCTGGATGAGTTCATCCCACGCGAGGCCGAACGTCTGCTCGAACAGGGCCAGTCGTTCCGGGTGGACAGCTTCCACGAAGGCATCAAGGTCACCTGGCAGATCAATCATCCGGTCGAGTTCAGCGAGCTGGATGGCAATCGCTGCTACTGGATCGGCCTGCCCACCGAACTCACCTATCACCAGCGGCGCAATGCCTATCGGGTCAAGTTGCTGCTGACCCAGCCGGCGACGGCGGAGCTGAGCCAGGGCAACAGCCCGATCCAGCTGCGAGGCCAGTTGATCGATCTGTCGGCCACGGGCTGCAAGCTGCGTTTCCCTGGCAACGTCACTCATCTGCTGCAACCGGGGCAGCAGGTACAGAGCTTCAGCGCGGAGTTGCCCATCGGAACGATCAACACCCCGGTGACCATTCGCCACGTGGCCTGTCCGGAGCGTATGGAATACAGCGACGTCGGCGTCTGCTTCAATAGCCTGACCGGCGCAGCCCAGCGCCAGATCGAGCGCTTCATCTACCAGTTGCAGCGGGAAAACCGCCGGTTCGAGTGACCGACCGGGCGTCCACGACTGCTGGACGCCCTCCTCCACCGCTCAGGGCGCCCTGGATTCAGGCGGGTTCTGCAGGAACTCGATCTCTTCCTGCAGCGGTGCTCCCTCCTCGACAGGCTCTTCCTCTACGACCGGCTCAGTGTGCATCTGGTCATGCACCACCTGGCTATCGACCCGTGGATCCAGGGCCGCTGCCAGCGGCGAACTGGTCGACCCTTCGGGCATCTGTACGTGGCTCAGCGGCGCCTCGTCGACCAGGTGCTTGCCCGTGACCGCATCCGGGCGGATACGCCAGATCAGGATGGCACCGCAGAGCACGACAAAGGCATAGAGCATGTTGGGTCCGACCAGATTCATCAGCGCACCCACCACCAGCGGACCGATACAGGCACCGATGCCAAAGGTCACCAGTAGCATGGCGCTCAGGGATACCCGCCGCTCCCCTTCGATATGGTCATTGGACAGCGCCACCGCCAGGGGGTAGAGCACGAATTGCAACAGGCTGGCGATGAGGCCGAGCGGCAGCAGCACCACCGGCGGCACATGGGGCAGCACGGCCAGTGGCAGGGCAGCCAGCGTCAGGGCGATGGCGACCACCCGGATCAGCCAGCTGCGATCATGCCGATCCGACAGCCAGCCGATTGGCCACTGGGCGATCAGGCCGGCGAAGATGCAGCAGGCCATGAACAGGCCGATGCGCTCGGTGGGCAGGCCCTGGGCGCTGGCATAGAGGGGCGCCAGGCCGTAGAAGGAGCCGATCACCAGTCCGGCGACCAGGGTCGTGGTCAACGACTGCGGAATTCGCTGGATAAAAAACGTGGGTTCCAGCGGCGCCGGCTTGAGCGGTGCCGGGTGGATCTTGCCGGTGACCGCCACCGGCACCAGGCACAGGGCGTAACAGATGGCGACCAGCATCAGCTTGTCGACGCCGAGATCCGGCGAGAGCACCAGCACCACCTGCCCCAGCGCCAGGCCGAGGTAGGAAGCGGTCATGTAGCCGGAAAAGACCTTGCCGCGCTCGCCTGGGCCGGCCTGCTCGTTGAGCCAGCTCTCCAGCACCATGTACTGGCACATCATGCCCATGCCGATCAGCACCCTGAGTGCCAACCACATCGGCAGCCAGGGCAGCAGGCCGATCCCCAGCACCGCTGCGCCGACTACGCCGGCGCAGGTCACATAGGCACGGATATGGCCGACCTTGGCGATCAGTCGATGCCCCAACTTGCCGCCTATCACCAGGCCCGCGTAATAGGCAGCGGTCAGGGCGCCGACCCATAGTCCCTGCACCTGATCGGCGGCCAGTCGCAGACCGAGATAGGTACTCAGCAGACCGGTCCCGATCAACATCAACAGCGTCGCGAAATAGAGCCCGCGAAACGCCGACAGCACACGCACCATTGCCTACTCCATCGTCTCTTGCACACCCGGCAAGCGCGACGGAATCAGCTTCGTCGTTGCGCCGCCAGCTGGGCGTCCTCGCCCAGGCGTGGGTTGTATTGGCCTGCACAGGCCTTCATCAGTACCTGCAGCACCGACAGATTACCTCTGACGCTGCTGATCTTGGTGGGTACCTCGCCCTTCGGATAGCGCCGCACAGTGGGGAGTTCCACGCAGCGATAGCCCAATTTCGGTACCCGATAGGAAAGATAGGCCAGCAACTCGTAGGTGGTGAACTCGTCGCGGAACGGTGCCACGCGCGGATCCAGCAGCATGGCCCGGCTGTAGGCGCGGAAACCCTGGGTGGTGTCGGTCCAGTGGAAACCCGAGGCCAGGCTCAGCATGGGCGCATGGATGAAGCGAATGGCGAAGTCGCGGGACTTGGGGGTGTTCTCCGCCACGCCGCCGGCCAGGAAGCGCGAGGCCTGGACGAAGTCGTAGCCCTGCTCGATGGCGTCGATGAAGCGCGGGATGGCGTCCGGATCGTCCTTGTCATTGCCGTCGATGGTCACGATGCCGGTGTAGCCCTCGTCGAGCACGAAGGCATAGGCGCAGCGCAGCTGGGAGCTGAGCTTGCCCGGTGCGGTCTTGACCAGCAGCCCACGCACGCCCAGCTCCTGCAGCCGCTGCGGCTCCAGCGAGCCGTCGGTACTGCCACCGTCGACGATGATGACATCGGCGATGTCGGCGATCCTGACCGCCGCCATGCGCCGCAAAAGGTTGAGAATCCGCTCGCCTTCGTTGATGACCGGGATCACCACGCAATGCGGACGGCTGCGACCGTTCCAGAAGGTCGTCGAATAGCTGGGCACCTGCCAGAGGGCGCGCTCGGTGGCGGGAATTGCAGTAGTCATAGGTCCTCCAGGTTCAACCGACACGGGCCGTGATGAGGGCGACGCCGGCGATGATCAGGACGATGCCTGCCGCCGTGGTCCAGGGAAAGGCTTCGCGAAAGATCACCACCGACAACAAGGCGACGCTGGCGATGGCTCCGGCCGTCAGCACCGGATGCGCCACGTTCAGCGGCAGCTTGGCAAGGGCGGCGGCATACAGCAGAAAGGCCAGGCCATACATGAACAGTCCTAGCCAGAATGGCCAGTTGGCCAGCGCGGCCATGGGATCGCTCAGACTGGGAAAGCGCCGCGGCGGCAGCATGGCCAGCTTCACCAGCACGCTCGCCGAGGCGTTGGACGCAATGCCCAGGATCAGGATCAGCCACTTCATGCGGCAGCCTCCGGCAGGTCGCGATAGGCCTTGACCGCGACCTGGACGCCACGCTCCAGCGCGGCCAGGTTGGAGCCCTGCTTGGCCGGCAGCATCTCGATGCTGACCACCTGCTCCGGCAGCCGCCGGGTCAGGGCGAAGGCGATTCCCTCGTGGTTGGTACCGCCCTCCCCCAGGGTCACCAGATCCGGTTCGCTGGCATGGACGTGGCCGATCAGATCGGCATGCTCTTCCAGGACGCGGGCGGCATCCTCCTCATTGATGGTCAGGGCGCCGGTATCGAGCTGCATGAGGATCGCCGGATGCTCCACGGCCCGTACTACGGCGGCGGTGGAATCGCTGTCGATCATGAAGTTGGCGCCATAGCGTGGCGGATTAGGCTCCAGGCAGATCTGCACCCGGTGCGCCGCGGCCACATCACCCAGGCGGCGGAAGAAATCCCGTGCCTGCGCCAGGGCCTGGTCGTCACTCAACCCCGAGCGATCGCGATTGCGCGGCGAGCCGAACACCAGGCGCGTCGCGCCCAGCCCCTCGGCGACCCGGCAGACGCCCTCCAGCTGCGCCAGCAGCGCGCGCTGCACGTCGTCGGCGCCGAAAACGTTGAGACCGGTGGTGCCGAACAGCAACGCCTGCATGCCGGTGATCTCGATGCCGCGGGCCTGCCACTGCTGACGCACGACCTGGATTTCCTGGGCGGTGGCCGTCTTGGGATCGGCGAAATACTTGCCGGGGGCAATGTCGATGGCATCCACCCGGTATTGCTGCAGGATCTCGGCGACCATGGCGTCATCGGTCGGATCCCAGGCGATATTGGAGATGGCGATGCGCATCACTGACCCTCCGCCTTGATGACCGGGGGTTCCGACTGGGCGTAGGCGCGGACCGCGAGCAGGGTGTCGCGCGCGCTGTACTGGTAACCGTCACGCCCGCCGAAGACCTCGGCATGCACGCTGCGGAAATCGTAGCGCGCTGGCGTACCCTCCAGGGTATTGCCGAAGTCGCGTCCGAAACCCTGGCTGGCGATGTCCGCCACGCTGATGGGCTCGGCGGTCAGGTGCACCAGGTCCAGCCCGGCAGCCTGGGCGGTCTGGATGTCATAGCCGAGATTGACCATCGGATAGAACTGGAAGACGCCGCGACTTTCCACCGCGTGCAGGTTGTTGTCGTTGAGCAGGTCGTAGATCACGTTCTTGCGCAGCCCGGGCCCGACCAGGCCCGGCAGGCGGACGATCAGGGCGTTGGCGAAATGCTCACGGACGAACTGCTCCAGTCGATAGCGATTGGCGCCATAGGCGTGCAGTCCCTCTGCGTCCACCGCGGTGGTCTCATCGACGCCAAGCGGCTGCTTGAAGACATCCACGGTGCTGATCAGCACGAAGGAATCGCACTGGATCCGCGACAGATGACCGATCAGGCCATCGATCTTCTCGCGATCGGCCGCAGGATCGCGATTGGCGATCCACTTCTGCGCCGGCGCTCCGGCGCAGATGACCTGGCCATAGGGCTGATCGCCGATCTGGTCGATATTGGTGGAGCGAAACAGCGCGCCGAAGGCCTTCTGCTTGAGCAGCGTCGACCCCACGAAGCCGCTGTACCCTATCAATGCGTCGGTCTTCATGTAGCTCACCCCTTGGTCTTGAATCTCAGGCAATAGTCCGGTTGGCACTCCTCGACGGGATAACGCTCGTCCAGGTAGGCCTTGAGTCGTGGAAACTTGTCGTGCATGGAAATGTTGTTCAGCTTGAATGACCAGAAGGTCGTCGAATACACCACCGCCGGCGGATCGGCCTGCTGCAGATCGCTGAGCAGATCGGCTTCGTAGGGTGGCGTGGCATAGACCGGATAGATGTACTTGGTACAGGCCGGCAGATCGGTCACGCCGTTGATGACCCCGTTGTTGGCCAGATCGAACACACAGTGAGCGCCGCTTTCCAGCAGGCGCCGCGAGGCCCATTGCACCCCGGGCGTGGCCAAGGCGGCGTCATCCGGCAAGGCGGTCAAAGCCGGCACCCAGGCGAGCCCCTGGGCCCACACCCGCTCGACCGGCGATTTGTAGAGATTGAAGGCGGCGAGCAGCACCAGCAGCGCCGCCAGGGCCGGTACCAGCAGACGCCGGCTGAAGGCCAGCAGCGCACCCGCCAGCAGCACCGCAAAGAACGGCGAGGGATTAAGTCCGACCAGCCCCATCAGTACGGCAGCGGCAATGGCCGCGGCCGCCGCGCGCGGATGCGCCGAGATGTCCCAGCCGCCGTTGCGGGCCAGCCGCTGCCGGCGGGCGGCATAGAGCAGGCTCAGCAGGGGCACCCAGAAGCCCATCTGGATATGCTGGAAGTCCGCGCGATTGACCCCGATCTTGAAGAAGATCGCGAGCAGCACTGCCAGGGCACCAATCAGCGGCAGATCCTCGCTCCAGCGCCACGGCCAGGGCAGACAGCGGATCAGGGCGAAACCGGCCAGCGCCGTAGGCACTGCCAGCAGCAGGCTCAGCGCCAGCGGCCGGGCATTCAGGCCATAGCCCCACTGGGACGAGGTTTCCAGAAGGAAGGTCAGGTTCTTGACGTAATCGGTCAGGGCGAAGAAATCGGTACCAAAGCCAAGCCAGCCAACCGTTGCCACGAAGGTCAGCAGCGACAGGAAATGGCGCCGATGCAGAAGCAGCGTGAGCAGTACCGCCGAGCCGATGGCCAGCACCCCGGCGATCCCGCGGTCATAGGACCAGAACAGATTGAAGCCGGCGGCCAGGCCGAGCAGCACCTCGCAGACCAATCGCCGCGGCGTGGTCTCCACCTTGCGATGCAGACAGAAGAGGAACAGCGACAGCAGCAGGAAGAGATCGCGATAGCCCACCA
This sequence comes from Pseudomonas sp. LA5, assembly GCF_028640825.1. Classification (NCBI taxonomy): domain Bacteria; kingdom Pseudomonadati; phylum Pseudomonadota; class Gammaproteobacteria; order Pseudomonadales; family Pseudomonadaceae; genus Pseudomonas; species Pseudomonas sp. LA5. The sequence goes on along the minus strand of NZ_JAQYZY010000024.1, from coordinate 239,055 downwards.
CCTGAGTCGCCACGGCGCCCATGGCTACCAGCAGGATCAGGCGCGCGCGGCCCTTGGGCACGGGGCACAGCAAAACGGCCGTTCCCCACAGCAATAGGGCCGCGCCGGTGTTGCACAGTCCATAGAGGATCTGGGTCACCAGGAAGGTGTGCTGGGCGCCGAACCAGGTCTCCGCCAGCCACACCGGGATGAAATCCAGCCCGCCATGGATGGTGAAGGCATGAGCGCCCGGCTGACTGTGCAGCAGCGTCGGCAGCGTGGCGAAATATTCCCCCTGGTGGAAGGGGTCGAGGATGACGCCCTTGCCGAACAGAAAGAAATTGATGATGGAAAAGATCAGAACGCTGATGAAGCCGGCGACGCCAGACACCCCCCTGGGTGTCGCTTCAGTGGAAGGGTTCGGCATCGAGGCGCTCCAGGGCATCGAAAATGTTGTCGATCTTGCCACCCAGCATCGAATAGCAGCCGGGCAGCTGGGAATGTTGTTCGAAGAGGATGGGACGGCCGTCGTCGCCTTCGTTCTTCATCAGGATGGTCTTTACCTCGAACAGCGAATCCCGGTACTCCACCCGTGCCGCAGCCGACATGTAGCGGGCCACGTCGCGCACCATCCAGTCCGCTCGCGAGGCACGGTCGTAGTCGTCGAGCAGGGCATAGGGATCGGTGCCATTGGCGTCTTCCCAGTTCAGGTGCGGGGTGTAACGCACATGGGACAGGGTGTGCAGACCGCGCGCCGGGAACGGCATCATGGAAAAGAACGGACCGTCCATGACCGTCACGCCGAGGTCGCGCAGCTCCGGAGGCATCTCCACCAGGGCCATCTCGGTGATCTCATGGCGTAGCCGGGTGGCCGTGCCGGGGAAATCGCCGCCGTACTGGTTGAGCCCGCTGTAGGTACAGTTGAAGAGGTAGCGGCAATGCAGCTCCTCCTGTCGTCCGGCTTCATCCACGACCTCGGCACCCAGTCCCCCCGCTTCACCGCGGATCGCCATCACGCGACTCTTGAGGCGCACCTCGACGCCGACGGCATCGAGCTCGCGACTCACTTCGGCGGCAAGTACGGCGGAGTTGAAGGCATATTCCTCCGTCAGATACACCGCCTCGATCAATCGATCGTCGAACAATCGACTTAATTCTTCGGATGCCGGCTGCAGGGAAGCCTCGATCCCCTGACAGAAACGTTCGAACTGCTTGGCCGTTACCTTGGAGTTGTTGCGGGCAATGGCATACAACTTGGTGAAATCCCGCACTACCACATCGGGATAGTCGCGCAAGAAGCGCGGCAAGTTGACCCGGCTGCGAAAGGCCGTGACGAAACTGCGCGGATAGTGATAACCGTTATGAACACGTGCCTGATTGTTGTAAGAGGCACGCTTCAACAGCCCGTCTTCCCGCTCGATCAGGGTGACTTTCGCAAAGCCCCTCACGCGCATGAGATACAGGGCCGTCATGGCCCCGTAGAATCCGCCACCGATGACGATCGCATCTTTCATGATCGTCAGGCCATGCCAAATTGAGTAGCCGGTCCTGCGGCATTACCGCCCTGCACTACTTCGACATTGAGCTTGTCACGGCGCGTCATGACGGCGCTCGTGAACTCCTGGGCGACATGATAGAGCGGCCCTTCGTTGACTCTGTGGGTCAACTGCAGGACATATTCGCCAAGGACGAGCAGGACCAGCGAAATGAGAAAGAACATGCCGGACTGCTGTAATGAAATCGTCACCCAACCCGGTGCGACGTCATCCTTGAACAGGCCGATGGCAATGACGTAGATGGAATAGAGCAGATTGGACAGGGCACCCACGATGGACAGGAAGCTGACCATGCGCATCGGCTTGCGGGTGGAGGACACCAGCAGGCGGGCACCGCGATCAAAGCTGCCGGACAGCCGCTTGGGCTTGCTACTGCGCGGCGGCATGCTGTATTCGAGATTGGTACGGGAGAAGCCCGCCGTCGCCGGCAGGTGCCTATAGGTCAAGGCCGGCGCGGGATGGCGCAGGATATAATTGATGACCTTCTTGCTGAGCATCCGGTACTGGGGCGCATCCTTGGCCAGATCGACCCCGTTGAATTGCCGGTAGAGGCTGTTGAAACCTCTGGAGCAAAGACTGTAGGACAGGGTCTGGCGAACTTTCTGCTGATTGTTGGCGAACACCACGTCGATGCCGCCGGCCGCCTGTTGCAACATGTCAGGCAAGAAGGCGATGTCATCGGTTTCCGGATCTATGACGACCGCGAAGTCACCAAGCGCATTTTCCAGACCCACCCAGGCAGCGGTATCGGAATCCACTTCCTTGGTCAGGGCATATACCTGCAGATTGGGCAGGCCGGTGATACTGGTGAGTTGTTTGAGTCGCGCTACGCTGTCATCAGCGGAGGCGTTATCGACAATGATAAGTTCGTAGTCACTTACCAAGGGACCGATAACAGTTGCCGCGCGTTCGAGGACGCTCTGCAACTCGGCAGCCTGATTACGAACGACGAACACGACTGAAAGTAGGACGGGATAAAAGGCCATGACGCGAACCTCCAGAGGCGCTCCAGATACAAGCAATGCAGACGGTTAGCCAACGGAGAGTACAGATAAATTCGGCAGGTTTTCGTCTGCTGCTCTATGCTGTGATCACAGCCACAAATCGCTACTGGAAGAGCCTGGAAGTCGGACAAGGTCGCCGTTTTTGCCCTATCCTCCAAACTGCTGTAACGGTTCGGCAAGGGCACCCGAAGGCGTCGGATCGCGAGGAGAGGTACTGGAAAGGAATCTGGTGTCCCAGAGTGGGGTCGAACCACCAACCTTCCCCTTAGGAGGGGGATGCTCTATCCAATTGAGCTACTGGGACAGGAAAGGGCGCTCATGGTAACGAGCAGCGGAAGGTTTGTCATGTTCCGGTTCGGCAGCGCCGCAGTGCGCGAGGACGGACAACGGCAGGAAGTTCTTCGGCAGCTTTGCAATTTGTTGCGTACGTCGGTAAATTGACGTCAATAAAAACAGATACCGAGGGACAGGTGGTTACAGAGTCCAAGGTGCCGTGAGTGCTAGCGGAACGAGACGAGGGCTAACGCCTTCACTGATTTTTGACTCCAGATGAAGTACCTCAATGACCCAGGCCATTAGATCCTACTCAAGCCGTACCGCTGACAAATTCGTCGTGCGTCTGCCCGAGGGCATGCGAGAGCGCATCGCGGATGTGGCCCGCAACCATCATCGCAGCATGAACTCCGAAATCATCGCGCGTCTCGAGCAGAGCTTGCAGCAAGAGGGCGCCCTTGGCGACGAACCCGGGCTTCGCCTGGACAGTCCGGAGATCACCGCCAGCGAGCGGGAGTTGCTGCAGCGCTTTCGGCAGCTGTCGGGTCGGCAGCAGAACGCCCTGATCTCGCTGATCGCCCACGACATCGACGCCGCATCCTGACGGCGTCCGGGCTGCCCTGCCCCTGGGTAGCCCTTTGCCCCCTACCCTGTCCTACATCAGGAAGAGGGTGGCGAGTCCCAAGAAGATAAAGAAGCCGCCGCTGTCGGTCACCGCGGTGATCAGCACGCTCGACCCCATGGCCGGATCACGGCCGAAGCGCTGCAGGGTCATGGGAATCAACACCCCCATGAATGCAGCCAGCAGCAGATTGAGGGTCATGGCGCCCATCATCACCAGGCCCAGTGACCAGCTGCTATAGAGATAGAAGGCCACCAGCCCTATCACCCCACCCCAGATAACGCCATTGCACAGGGCGACGCCCATTTCCTTGCGCAGCAGCCGTGCGGTGCTGGTGACACTGATCTGCCCCAGCGCCATGGCGCGGACGATCATGGTGATGGCCTGGTTGCCCGAGTTGCCGCCGATACCGGCCACGATGGGCATGAGTGCGGCCAGAGCCACCAGCTTCTCGATCGAACCCTCGAACAGACCGATGACCCGCGAAGCGATGAAGGCCGTGATGAGGTTGGTGGCCAGCCAGGTCCAGCGGTTGCCAACCGATTTCCACACCGAGGCGAAGACGTCTTCGTCTTCGCGCAGACCGGCCATGTTGAGGACTTCGCTTTCGCTTTCCTCACGGATCAGGTCGACCATCTCATCGATGGTGAGACGACCGATCAGCTTGCCGTTCTTGTCCACCACCGGTGCCGAAACCAGGTCATAGCGCTCGAACGCCTGGGCCGCGTCATAGGCATCGCCGTCGGGATGGAAGGCCACCGCCTCCTTGGCCATGACCTCGACCACCAGCTTTTCCGGATCGTTGACCAGCAGGCGCTTGATCGGCAGCACACCCTTGAGGATGCTGTCGTTATCGACCACGAACAGCTTGTCGGTATGGTCGGGCAGCTCTTTCAGCCGCCGCAGGTAGCGCAATACCACTTCCAAGGCGACGTCATCACGGATGGTCACCATCTCGAAGTCCATCAGCGCGCCGACCTGATCCTCTTCGTAGGACAGCGCGGAGCGCACCCGCTCGCGCTGCTGGGCGTCGAGGGCGTCCATGAGCTCGTGAACGACATCGCGCGGCAGATCCGGCGCCAGGTCGGCGAGTTCGTCGGCGTCGAGCTGGCCGGCTACCGCGAGAATTTCCTGGTCGTCCATGTCGGCGATCAGGGTCTCGCGGACCGCGTCCGAGACCTCGAGCAGGATCTCGCCATCGCGCTCGGTCTTGACCAGACCCCAGACGGTCAGGCGGTCTTCCCGTGGCAAGGCTTCGAGGATGAAGGCGACGTCAGCCGGGTGCAGCTCGTCCAGGCGGGCACGCAGCTCTTCGAGGCCTTCTTCGGGAATATCGGCGGGGGATACGGGGGCGCGATCGTGGTCTTCACGCGCCTCGACAGCGAGGTCGTAGCGCTCCAGCAACTCCACGACCTGGGCGAGCCGCTCCTGCAGCGTCTCGTGGGGCTTTCTGATTTCTGCTTCGTTCACTACGGTCATAGCGCACTCCGGCCCGCCGGCGGAGCGCACCGACGAACCCTAACTCAACAACGGGACGAAAAAGGCGATTGAGTATTGACTGGGTAAGTCCATAAGGGGGGGATAACCACTGCCCCGGCGGGGCTGACGGCGGGGATGATACACCGGACCGCTGGCGGGTGCGAAGGCAAAAGGGTTTCAAAACAGCTATTTGCAAGGCTTCCGCAAGGCCCCGAGGGCACGCTTCCGACCCTCGCCGAACCTCCCCGCCTTCGCTAAGCTTGAGCCCCTACGTCAAGGAGGACGTCCCATGAAGAAGCTGCTCGTGCTCGGCCTGCTGCTGGGTTGCACCAGCGCCCAGGCGGCCACGGTGTATCGCTGCGAAGATGCCAGCGGCCACCTCACCTTTTCCGCCAGCGGTTGCGCCTCGGACAGCGACAGCCGTCTGCAGCGCGCGGACAATCCCCGTCCGGGCGGCGCCAAACCCACGCTGATGGCGAAACCCAAGGCCGCTCCCCGCAAGGAAGTCGCGCGCACACCCACGGTGGTGGCAGCCAAGACGGACGGCTGTGGCGATCTGCTCAGCGCCAGCGCAAGGCGCCAGGCGATCATCCGCGGACAGGTCAAGGTCGGCATGAGCCGGGCGGACGTGGAGAGCGCCCTGGGGCCACCGCAGCGGATTTCCCAGCTGGATGCCCTGACCCGTTATCACTACGAGGCGCGCCAGCGCAAGGACCGCACGCGGCTGGTGACCTTCGACGAACACGGCTGCGTGCGTCGCCGCTGACGCCCGCAACCAACGCCTGCTCCGTCAGAGTACGGCGCGGGGATAGGAACCGAGGACCTTGAGCGCCACGGCGCCGGTGGACAGACGCTCCAGGACATCGCGGATCAGCGGATCGGCCTGGTGGCCGAGGAAGTCGATGAAGAAGACATAGGTCCACTTGCCGCTGCGCGAAGGCCGCGTCTCGATCCGGCTGAGGTCGATGTTGTTGGTATGGAACGGCAGCAGCAACTCGTGCAGAGCGCCCGGCTTGTTCTGCATGGAGACGATGATGGAAGTCTTGTCGTCGCCACTGGGCGGCACGTCCTGGTTGCCGATGATGAGGAAGCGCGTGGAGTTGTCCGGGCGGTCCTCGATCTTCTGCTGAACCGGAGTCAGGCCGTAGAGCGAGGCCGCCATGTCGCCGGCGATGGCCGCGCTGTTCCATTCCCCCTTAACCCGCCGCGCCGCTTCGGCGTTGCTGGCCACCGCCACCCGCTCGACGCTCGGGTAATAGGAGTCCAGCCACTTGCGGCACTGAGCCAGCGACTGGGCGTGGGAATAGATGCGGGTGATGCTGTCGGCCTTGGTGTTTTCGCCGATCAGCAGATGATGGTGGATACGCAGTTCCACCTCGCCGCAGATCGACAGGTTGTGCTCGAGAAAGCTGTCCAGGGTGTGGTTGACCGCACCCTCGGTGGAATTCTCCACCGGCACCACGCCGAACTGGGAGGCACCGGCGGCGACCTCGCGAAAGACTTCGTCGATGGCCGCCATGGGCCGGGTCACCACGGCCTTGCCGAAGTGCTTGAGCGCCGCGGCCTGGGAGAAGGTACCTTCCGGGCCGAGATAGGCCACGTGCAGCGGCTCTTCCAGGGCCAGGCAGCAGGACATGATCTCGCGGAACAGTCGCGCCATGTCTTCGTCACGGACCGGACCGCCGTTGCGCTCCATCACCCGCTTGAGGACCTGGGCTTCGCGCTCGGGCCGGTAGAACACGGGCTTTTCGCCTTCCGCCAGCGTTCCCATCTTGACCCGCGCCACATCCTGGGCGCAGCGAGCGCGTTCGCTGATCAGGTCCTGGATGCGTTCATCCAGACTGTCGATACGCAGGCGCAGGGCCTTGAGCTCGTGTTCCGACATGATCAGCCGTGCTCCTTCTCGAATTCGCCCAGATAATTCACCAGCACCTGGACGGCTTCCAGGGTGACGGCATTGTAGATGGAGGCGCGCATGCCGCCCACCGAACGATGCCCCTGCAGATACAGGAGGCCGCGCGCTTCGGCGCCCTGGAGGAACGCCTTGTCGAGACGCTCGTCCGCCAGCCGGAAGGGTACGTTCATCCAGGAGCGGTCGTTCTGGGCGATGGGGTTGCTGTAGAAGTCGCTGGCATCGATGAAGCCGTACAGCAGCTCTTTCTTCTGGCGATTCAGGCGCTCCATGGCGGGCAGACCGCCCTGCTCCTTCAGCCACTTGAACACCAGCCCCGACAGGTACCAGGAGAAGGTCGCCGGCGTGTTGTACATGGAGCCGTTGTCGGCCTCGACCTTGTAGTCCAGCAGCGTCGGGCAGGCGGCGCGCGCGCGACCCAGCAGGTCTTCGCGGACAATCACCACCACCAGGCCGCTAGGCCCGATGTTCTTCTGCGCACCGGCGTAGATCAACCCGAAGCGCGAGACGTCCAGCGGACGCGAGAGGATGTCGGAAGAAGCATCCGCCACCAGGGGCACATCGCCCACGTCCGGAATCCAGTCGAACTCCAGGCCGCCGATGGTTTCGTTGGGGGTGTAGTGAACGTAGGCGGCATCCTTGGACAGCTGCCACTCGTGCTGCCCCGGGATGGCGAAGTAGTCGTAGCCCTTGGCGCTGGCGGCGACATTGACGGTGCCATAGTGCTGCGCCTGCTCGATGGCCTTGCGCGACCAGATCCCCGTGTCGATGTAGTCGGCCTTGCCGCCCTCGGGCATCAGGTTCATCGCCAGCTGGGCGAATTGCAGACTGGCGCCGCCCTGCAGGAACAGCACCTTGTAGTTGCCGGGGACACCCAGCAACTCGCGCAGATCGGCCTCGGCCTGGCTCGAGATGGCAGTGAAGTCTTCACCGCGATGGCTCATTTCCATTACCGACAGGCCACGGCCCTGCCAATCCAGCAGATCGGCCTGGGCCTGGCGCAGCACAGCTTCAGGCAGGGCCGCCGGGCCGGCGCAGAAGTTGTAGGCACGCTTGCTCATCACTCGTCATCCTCGTCGGGAAGGTCATCGCTCGGTACATCGCTGGCACCGGGCAGCACATCGTCCTGGTCCGGCTCGTGGCTGTCGACCGGCAACTCCTTGTCGAGCACCTCGTCGTCCAGTTCGGCTTCGTGATCCAGCAGCTCTTCGTCCACCGAAGGCTCCTGCACCCGCTCCAGCCCCACCAGCTTCTCGCCCTTGCCGAGCTTGATCAGGGTAACGCCCTGGGTATTCCGGCCGGTCCGGGAAATGCCTTCCACAGGGGTCCGTACCAGGGTGCCCTGGTCGGAGATCAGCATGATTTCTTCGCCGTCCAGCACCTGGATGGCGCCGATCAGGGGACCGTTGCGCTCGTTGATGACCATGGCGATCACGCCCTGGCCACCGCGGCCGCGCTGCGGGTATTCGGCCATGGCGGTGCGCTTGCCGAAGCCGTTGAGGCTGGCGGTGAGGATCTCGGCGCCAGGCTCGGGGATCAGCATGGAAATCAGGCGCTGGCTTTCGGCCAGGCGCATGCCGCGCACGCCGCGGGCGGTACGGCCCATGGTGCGCACATGGCGCTCCTTGAAGCGGATGACCTTGCCACCGTCGGAGAACAGCATGACTTCGCGGGCACCGTCGGTGATGGCGGCGGCGATCAGGCTATCGCCCTCCTCCAGCTTCAGCGCGATCAGGCCATTGCTGCGCGGACGGCTGAACTGCACCAGCGGGGTCTTCTTCACGGTGCCGTTGCGGGTGGCCATGAAGATGTAGGCGCCGGTGGGCTCGTCCTGGCCGGCATCGAGGAGCTCGCCCTCTTCGCCTTCACCTTCGCTCTCGACATCGTCTTCCACCAGCACGGCGTCTTCGATGTCCAGGTTGTCGTCCTGCTCGCCCAGGTCTTCTTCACCGATCGGCGCCTGCTGGCGCACGGCTTCCAGATCGACCGGCAGCATGGCGGTGATGCGCTCGCCTTCGGCCAGCGGCAGCAGGTTGACCAGCGGCCGGCCACGGGCGGCGCGGGAGGCCTCGGGGATCTCGTAGGTCCGCTTCCAGTACACCTTGCCCAGACTGGAGAACAGCAGCAGGGTGGTATGGCTGTTGGCGACCAGCAGGTGCTCGATGTAGTCCTCTTCCTTGACCGCCGAGGCCGAACGGCCGCGACCGCCCCGGCGCTGGGCCTGGTAGGCGTGCAGCGGCTGGGACTTGGCGTAGCCGCCATGGGAGATGGTGACGACGCGGTCTTCCTCGGTGATGAGGTCGGCGATGGTCAGGTCCACCTGGGAGGCGATGATCTCGGTACGACGCTTGTCACCGAACTCGGCCTTGACCTTTTCCAGCTCCTCGCGGATGACTTCCATCAGCCGCTCGGGGTTGGTCAGGATGCGGATCAGCTCGCCGATCTGCAGCAGGATTTCCTGGTACTCGGCGATGAGCTTCTCGTGCTCCAGGCCGGTCAGGCGGTGCAGGCGCAGGTCGAGGATCGCCTGGGCCTGTTCCGGCGAGAGGTGGTACCTGCCTTCGTGCAGACCGTACTGCTCCGGCAGTTCGTCCGGACGGCAGGAATCGGCGCCGGCGCGCTCGACCATCTCGCGTACCGCACTGGATTCCCAGGGCGTGGCGATCAGGCGTTCCTTGGCTTCGGCCGGGGTCGGCGAGCTCTTGATCAGCTCGATGACCGGATCGATGTTGGACAGGGCGACCGCCTGGCCTTCGAGGATGTGGCCACGCTCGCGCGCCTTGCGCAGTTCGTAGACGGTCCGCCGGGTCACTACTTCACGGCGGTGACGGATGAAGGCTTCCAGCAGTTCCTTGAGGTTCAGGGTGCGCGGCTGGCCGTCGAGCAGGGCCACCACGTTGATGCCGAATACCGTCTGCAGCTGGGTCTGGGCGTAGAGGTTGTTGAGCACCACCTCGGGGGTTTCGCCGCGACGCAGCTCGATGACCACGCGCATGCCGTCCTTGTCGGACTCGTCGCGCAGCTCGGTGATGCCTTCGATCTTCTTCTCTTTCACCAGCTCGGCGATCTTCTCGATCAGCCGTGCCTTGTTGAGCTGGTAGGGCAGCTCGGTGATGACGATCTGCTGGCGATTGGCGCTCTTGTCGATGTCCTCGACCTCGGCGCGGGCCCGCACATAGATGCGCCCACGACCGGTGCGATAGGCCTCGATGATGCCGGCACGACCGTTGATGATGCCCGCGGTCGGGAAGTCCGGACCGGGGATGTACTGCATCAGGTCGTCAACGGTCAGCTCGCTGTTTTCGATCAGCGCCAGGCAGCCATCGATCACTTCGCCGAGGTTGTGCGGCGGGATGTTGGTGGCCATGCCGACCGCGATGCCGCTGGAACCATTGACCAGCAGGTTGGGGATGCGCGTGGGCATCACCGCCGGGATCTGCTCGGTGCCGTCGTAGTTGGGCACCCAGTCGACGGTTTCCTTGTCCAGGTCGGCCAGCAGTTCATGGGCGAGCTTGGACATCCGCACTTCGGTGTAACGCATGGCCGCGGCGTTGTCGCCGTCCACCGAACCGAAGTTGCCCTGGCCGTCCACCAGCATGTAGCGCAGCGAGAAGGGCTGGGCCATCCGCACGATGGTGTCGTAAACGGCGGTGTCGCCGTGGGGGTGGTACTTACCGATGACGTCACCCACCACACGGGCGGATTTCTTGTACGGCTTGTTCCAGTCGTTGCCCAGCTCGCTCATGGCGTAGAGCACGCGCCGGTGCACCGGCTTGAGGCCGTCGCGCACATCCGGCAGGGCCCGGCCGACGATGACGCTCATCGCGTAGTCGAGATACGACTGCCGCAATTCGTCTTCGATATTGACCGGGAGGATTTCTTTGGCCAGTTCACCCATGAGAAGCCTGGTTCCTTCTGATCTGAAAAGCGCTAGGGCTCGTCCGCACGTCGGCCGAGCCTGATATAGGAGAGGCGAAAGCCCGTCTGGCGGTGCCTGCCACCGGCGGCGCAAGGGGCGCTCCAACCGGTTTTCGGCACTGCATCACCGCCTGCCGAGGGCTTTCGGACAAAGCCTGTGCAAAGAGCGAAATTCTAACACATTCAGGGATGTATCCGCCCCTGGCGATCACCTCAATGCAGGCGTCGACGATTCATCAGCTCGGCCATCTTCTTGGCGTCCGGACGCTCCACCACACCGCGCTCGGTGACGATGGCGTCGATGAGATCGGCCGGGGTGACGTCGAACACCGGATTGAAGGCCTCCACGCCGGCGGCGATGCGCTGCCCGCCCACTTCCAGCAACTCGTGACCGGCGCGTTCCTCGATGGGGATGTCGTCACCGGACGCGAGCTTCATGTCGATGGTGGAACTGGGCGCCACCACCATGAAGCGCACCCCGTGGTGCATGGCGATGACCGCTAGGTTGTAGGTGCCGATCTTGTTGGCCACGTCGCCATTGGCGGTGATGCGATCGGCGCCGACGATCACCCAGGCGACGTTGCGCGTCTTCATCAGGTGCGCCGCGGCGGCATCGGCGTTGAGGCTGACCGGGATGCCCTCCCCGGCCAGTTCCCAGGCGGTCAGGCGCGAGCCCTGCAGCCAGGGACGGGTCTCGTCGGCGTGGACGCATTCCACCAGACCATCCAGGTGCGCAGCGCGCAACACGCCCAGGGCAGTGCCGAAGCCGCCGGTGGCCAGGGCGCCGGTATTGCAGTGGGTCAGGAAGGTCTGCTTGCTGGCGTCGTGCTTGCGGATCAGCTCGACACCCAGCTGGGCCATGGTCAGGTTGGCTTCGCGATCGCTCAGGTGAATGGCTATCGCCTCGGCTTCCAGCGCCGCCAGGGCACCCTCCCCCGCGGTGCGCGCCAAGCGCTCGCGCATCCGGTTGAGCGCCCAGAACAGGTTGACCGCGGTGGGCCGCGAGGCCGCCAGCAGTTCGAAGTCGGCGTTGACGGTCGCTTGCCAGTCCTCGCCCGCCGCGGCGCGCTGGCGGGCACCCAGCACCACGCCATAGGCGGCGCTGATGCCGATGGCCGGCGCGCCTCGCACCAGCATGTCGCGGATGGCCTGGGCCACCTCGGCGGCGCCGTGACAGGCGACCCAGTGTTCGCGCAGCGGCAACAGGCGCTGGTCGAGCAGGTGCAGGGCACCGTCCCGCCACTCGATCGCCTTGATCTTTTCCGCCGCCAGCAGACGCTCTCGCATGATCTTTCCTCGACCTGAATCTGTAGCCCGCCAGTATACCGGCATCGGCGTGCGGATTTAGCGGTAGCGCCGCAAGGACCGCTATACTGCCGGCTCGCCCCTCTTGGAACCGCCGCAGATGCCCACCCCCGCGCCCCTGGACCTCTTGTTGCTCCCCAGCTGGATCGTGCCGGTGGAGCCTGCCGGAGTGGTCCTGCGCGATTACGCGCTGGGTGTGCGCGACGGCTGCATCGCCCTGCTCGCCCCGCGCAGCGAGGCCTTGCGCCATCCGGCCAAGGAGACCCTGGAGCTGCCGGGCAAGGTGCTGATCCCCGGACTGATCAATGCCCACGGCCACGCCGCCATGACGCTGTTTCGCGGCATGGCGGACGACCTGCCGCTGCAGACCTGGCTGCAGGATCACATCTGGCCCGCCGAAGGCCGCTGGGTCGACGAGGATTTCGTCCGTGACGGCACCACCCTGGCCATCGCCGAGCAGATCCGTGGCGGCATCACCTGCTTCTCGGACATGTACTTCTATCCCCAGGTGGCTTGCGAGGCGATCCATCGCACCGGCGTACGCGCCCAGGTCTGCCTGCCAATCCTCGATTTCCCGATTCCCGGCGCCCGTACCGCCGACGACATGATCCGCCGCGGCCTGGAACTGTTCGACGACATGAAGCTGCACGAGCGCATCAGCGTGGCCTTCGGCCCCCATGCGCCCTACACCGTGGCCGACGCCAAGCTCGAAGAGATCCTGGTGCTGGCCGAGCAGTTGCAGGCACCGATCCAGATGCACGTCCACGAGACGGCCTTCGAGGTGGAGCAGGCGCTGGAGCAGACCGGCGAACGGCCGCTCAGCCGGCTGCGCCGTCTGGGTCTGCTCGGCCCGCGTTTCCAGGCCGTGCATATGACCCAGGTGGACGACGAGGACCTGGAAAACCTGGTCGAAACCAACAGCCACGTCATCCACAGTCCCGAGTCCAACCTCAAGCTGGCCAGCGGCTTCTGCCCGGTGGAGCGCCTCTGGCAGGCCGGCGTCAATGTCGCCATCGGCACCGACGGCGCGGCCAGCAACAACGACCTCGATCTGCTCGGCGAGACCCGTACCGCGGCCCTGCTGGCCAAGGCCGTCGCCGGCTCGGCTACCGCCCTGGATGCCCATCGCGCGTTGCGCATGGCCACCCTGAACGGCGCCCGCGCCCTGGGCCTGGAGCGCTGCCTGGGCTCGCTGGAGATCGGCAAGGCGGCCGACCTGACCGCCGTCGACCTCAGCGGCCTCGCCCAGCAGCCGCTCTATGATCCCGTCTCGCAACTCATCTACGCCACCGGCCGCGATCGCGTCAGCGACGTCTGGGTCGGCGGCGTGCCGCTGCTGCGCCAGAGCGAACTCGTGCGCCTGGACGAGGCCGAACTCATAGCCAATGCGCAGCAGTGGGCCACCCGTATCCAGCAGGGCGCCTGACGCGCCCCGCTCCCTTGCCTCTGGAGAACACCATGTCCAACGTCGATAACGCCGAGATCGCCAAGTTCGAGGCCCTCGCCTACCGCTGGTGGGACCGCGAGAGCGAATTCAAGCCGCTGCACGACATCAACCCGCTGCGCGTCAACTGGATAGACCAGCACGCCGGCCTAGCCGGCAAGAAGGTGCTGGACGTCGGCTGCGGTGGCGGCATCCTCAGCGAAGCCATGGCCCAACGTGGTGCCCAGGTGACCGGCATCGACATGGCCGAGGCGCCCCTGGCGGTGGCCCGGCTGCACCAGCTGGAATCCGGCGTGCCGGTGGAATACATCCAGGAGACCACCGAGGACCACGCGCGCAAGCACGCCGGCACATACGACGTGGTGACCTGTCTGGAGATGCTCGAACACGTGCCGGATCCCTCGTCGGTGATCAAGGCCTGCCACGACCTGGTCAAGCCGGGCGGTCAGGTGTTCTTTTCCACCATCAACCGCAATCCCAAGGCCTATCTGTTCGCCATCGTCGGCGCCGAATACGTGCTGCGCCTGCTGCCGCGCGGTACCCACGATTTTCGCAAGTTCATCCGCCCCTCGGAACTGGGCGCCTGGGCGCGTGCGGCCGGCCTCAATCTGCGTGACGTCATCGGCCTCACCTACAACCCGCTGACCAAGAGATACAAGCTGGAAGGCGACGTGACGGTGAACTACATGGTGCGCACCCAGCGCGAGGACTAGGCCATGCGTCTGCAAGCGGTCCTTTTCGACATGGACGGCACCCTGCTGGACACGGCGCCGGATTTCATCGCCATCATCCAGGCCATGCGCCAGGACCAGGGCCTGGCAGCGGCCGACGAGGCCCGCCTGCGTGGCGTCATTTCCGGCGGTGCCAAGGCGATGATCCTGGCCGGCTTCGAGGTCGATCCGCTGGGCGCCGAACTCGAACCGCTGCGCCTGGAATTCCTCGAGCGCTACCAGACGCAGTGCGCGGTCCATACCCGGCTGTTCGACGGCATGCAGGAGATCCTGCGCGATCTCGACGCCGCCCGGCTGCGCTGGGGCGTGGTGACCAACAAGCCGGTGCGCTTCGCCGAGCCCATCATGCAGCGCCTGGGCCTGGCCGAGCGCTCGGCCTGCCTGGTCTGCCCGGACCACGTCACGCACAGCAAGCCGGACCCGGAGATGGTGGTGCTGGCCTGCCGGCAACTGGATGTCGATCCCCAGACCGCCCTGTTCATCGGCGACGACCAGCGCGACATCGAGTCGGGCCGCGCCGCCGGCAGCAAGACGGTGGCGGCGCGCTACGGCTACATCCATCCGGACGACCACCCCGAGCACTGGGGTGCCGACGCCATCATCGACCATCCGCTGGAATTGCGTGCGCTGCTCGATCGCGCACTGTGCGGCTGCTAGGGGTTCAGATGTTCGACTACCAGGCTCCGGCCGAGCTGCTCAAAGACCGTATAATCCTCGTCACCGGCGCCGGTCGCGGCATCGGCGCCGCCCTGGCCAAGGGCTGCGCCGCCCTGGGCGCGACCCTCATCCTCCAGGGCCGCGATGCCGCGGCGCTGGATCAGGTGCGCCAGGAGATCCAGGCCGGCGGCGGCCGGGCCGAGCCCCTGGTGCTGGATCTCGAACAGGCCGATGCGGCGGCCTATGCTGCCGTCGCTGAGCGCTTGCAGCGACGTCATGGTCGTCTGGATGGACTGGTGCACAACGCCGGCCTGCTGGGGCCGCGGGTACTGCTGGAGCAGACGCCCGCCACGGCCCTGGCGCAGGTGCTGCAGGTCAATGTCCAGGCCGGCTTCGCCCTGACCCAGGCCCTGCTGCCCCTGCTCAAGGCTGCCGGTGAGGCCTCGGTGATCTTCACCTCCAGCAGTGTCGGTCGCAAGGGCCGGGCTGGCTGGGGCGCCTATTCGGTGTCCAAATTCGCCACCGAGGGCCTGATGCAGGTCTGGGCCGAGGAGCTTGGAGAAGCCGGTATCCGGGTCAACAGCGTCAACCCGGGCGGTACCCGTACCGCCATGCGCGCGGCGGCCTATCCCGAGGAGGACCCGGCCCGGGTGCCTGCGGCGGACGCCATCCTGCCGGTCTATCTCTATCTGCTCGGCCCGGCCAGCCAGGGCACCACCGGCCAGGCGCTCAACGCTCAGTAACAGCGCCGGTCAGACGTGGAAGCGCTGCACCAGGCGCGAGAGTTCGTCACCCAGCTCGGCCAGCTCGCGGCTGGCCGAGGCCGTCGCCGCCATCGCCTGACTGGATTGATCGGCGCCGTCGCGAATGCGTGTCACATTGACCGCGACCTCTTCAGCCACCCCACGCTGCTGGACCGCCGCCGCGGCGATCTGCTGATTCTTCTGCTGGATGCTGGCCACCGCCGTGGCGATACCGGCAAAGGCGCGCCGCGTGTCACCGGCACTGCCCAGGGTCCCGGCCAGCAGGGTCTCGCTCTGCTGCATCCGCGCGACCGCCTCGCCACTGCCCTTCTGCAGCACCACGATGAGTTGTTCGATCTCGACGCTCGACTGCTGGGTACGGCGCGCCAGGGCGCGGACCTCGTCGGCGACCACGGCGAAGCCGCGACCCTGTTCCCCGGCGCGCGCCGCCTCGATGGCCGCGTTGAGCGCCAGCAGATTGGTCTGCTCGGCCACCGCCTTGATCACGTCGAGCACGCTGCTGATCGCCTGGCTGTCGTGGGACACGCCCTGGAGCCGCTCGGCAGCGGCGCGAACGTCCACCCCCAGGGTCTCGATACCGGCCAGGCTGCGGCCGATCACCGCCTGGCCATCGCTGACCTGGCGTTCGGCCTGATCGCCGGCACCGGCAGCGGCCTCGGCGTCCGCGGCGACCCCCTGGGCCGTGGCGGCCAGTTCGGCCATGGCCGCGGCCACCTGATCGGTTTCCTCCCGCTGGCGGGTCACGCCCAGCTGCGCCTCGCGCGCCTGCTCGGCCAGGGCGGCCGCGGACTGGCCGAGTCGGCCGATACCGTTCTGCAACTGCAGGACCATGCCGCGCAGCGCCGCCACCATGCTGGCGCTGGATCTCTGCAGCTGGCCGATCTCGTCGCCCCGATCCACCGTCAATTCGACGTCCAGCTGACCCTGGGCGATGCGTTCGGCAGCGGCGATCACCTTGCGCAGCGGCCGAACGATGGCCAGGGTGATGATCAGCGCAGCCAGGGCGCCGACGATCAACGCCAGCAGGGCCACGCCACCGATGGTCAGCAGGCGCTTGGTCATCATCGCCTGCAGTTCGACTTCCTGTTGGCCGTAGAGGGCATCGACCCGCTGCACGGCGGTCTCGGCCAGGCTGGTCATGCGTGCGCCGGCGGCCTGCTCCTGAGCCAGGGCGGCGGCATAGTCGCCCAGGCGGCGGATGAATTCCTTGATATTGGTGGAGACGTCCTGGATGACCGAGGAATAGGCCGGATCGCTCAGTTGCGGCTCCACCTTGGCCAGCAATTCGAGGGCGGCGCTGGCCGAAGGCAGCGGCTGGTCGTCCACCGTGCTCTTGCTCGCCCGCGCCTGGGCTTCGTCGAGGCTCTTGAGCATCAGGCGATAGAGTTCGCCGACCTGCTGCGACAGGGTCAGGAGTTCGGCGCCCTGCTTGCCGCCGGAGTCCTTGAGGGCATAGGCGCCGTCATCCAGCAGGCCGGACTGGAGGATGTCCAGGCTGTTGGCCGCGCCCTCCACGAGGAAGGCCGCCCCCTCCATGGCCAGACGGCGTGAGGTGTTGAGGCGTTCATAGTCGGCGAAGGCGGCGCCGTAGGCCTGGGTGGCCGCGCGGGCGGCGTCGATATCGGCCGCGTTGGCACTGCCCACCTCGGCCGCGAGCTGCCCCAGGTGATCGAGTACCGCCGGCAGCGCCTGCCGCAGGTGCTCGGCCTGGGTGGCCTCGCCGCTGAGGCGAAAACCCTGCTCCAGGGCGCGGAGCTGCATCACCTGCCGGTTGACCGCGGCCATGTCGCGCAGGGAACCGAAGCGATGTTCCACGTCCTTGAGCGCGAGCCCGCCCTGCAAGGCCACCACCAGGGTCAGCAGCAGCACCAGGCCAAAGCCCACGGCCAGTTTGGTCGCGGTTCGCCAATTGGCCAGGCGATAGCGGGCAATCCCTTTCATACGGCACCCCAACGGAATGAGTTCTACCGACGCTGTCGTCCGCAGAAGCCTATTCTTGAGGGGTTGGGGGCTAACGGGCCGTTATCCGTCGCACGCGGTTATGCCGACGTCGCTTTGAATGGTGGCCGTTTGCCAGCCGTACGACCACTCAACGACCGGCGCGGGACTCGCGAATATAGAAGCTCGCCTTTTCCGCATTCTTCACACAGCCGGTGTAGGCCTCGACCTGCTGTTGCGTCTTGGCGGTGGACAGCAGCGCCAGCGCCTTGGAATAGCTCACCGTACCGGAAAAGCCTTCGGCCTTGGCCAGGTCGAGCTCCTGCCAGGCGGAACGGGTCTGGGCGGCGCAGCTATCGCGATTGACCACCTTGCCCGAGCACCCTGCGAGTACCACGGCAGCCAGGGTGGCGGCCAGAACAGGAACCAGTTTCGCGTTCATCTCTTTGTCTCCTTGCGACCTGCAGCCGGCCGGAACGGCCGGATAACCGCAGCGTAGACCGCCAAGCGCGGAGGCTGTTCAGCGTCGGTCGCGCAGAAATTCGACCACGGCGGCCTGATCGCCGCTGAAGATCACCCGGGAGGCCTTGCTCTCGCGCTGATAGGCGTACATGGGATCGTAGTATTCCACCAGCAGTCCCTCGATCCAGCCACGATGGACCGCGACGTCGCCCGAGCGCGCCTGCTCCGCCAGGGCCTCTTCAAGAATGGCCGAGAGGCGCTGGAAGCGTTCCCCGCCCAGACGCTTGGCGATACCGGAAAGACTCTTGCGCAACTGCTCGGCGAACAGCGCGAAGCCCTGCTCGGGGCCGTGCAGGCCGATGAATTCCGCTGCCAGGTCGATGACATAGTCGCGCAGGATGCGCTCGATGCGGTTTTCCCGGCTGTCCTCCAGCCAGACCAAGGGGTACTGCTGCATGCCCTGGTGCAATTCCAGCGGCAGGGAGCAGCGACCGACCAGGCGCGACTCGTCTTCCAGCACGAATTGCGCCTGCCCTGCATGGCGACGCCGCAGCAGGTCGATGGCCAGGCTGTTCTCGAAATCGATCTGCCCCGGCTGCGGCGTAGCGCGCTTGCCGAAACTGGAGCCCCGGTGGTTGGCATGCCCCTCCAGATCGACGGCATTAGCGAGCTGGGCCACCACTTCGGTCTTGCCGGTGCCGGTCATGCCGCCCACCACCACGAAGCCGCACTCGGCGAGCGCCTGCTGCAGCGTGTCGATGAGGAAGGTGCGCATGGCCTTGTAGCCCCCTACCACCCGCGGATAGGCGATACCGGCTTCGCTGCGCAGCCATTCCTGGCTGATCTGCGAGCGCAAGCCGCCACGGAAGCAATAGAGATAGCCCTCGGGATGCGCCTGGGCGAAGTCGGCCCAGGCCTGGATGCGCGCCTCCTTCACTGTCCCGGACACCAGCTGATGACCCAGTTGCAACGCCGCCTGCTGACCCTGCTGCTTGTAGCGGGTACCGACGCGCTGGCGTTCCAGGTCATTCATCAGCGGCAGATTGGTCGCCTGGGGAAAGGCGCCCTTGCCGAACTCCACGGGGGCGCGGACATCGACCAGGGGAATATCGCTCAGGAACAGCGCCTGCAGGTCGCGGGCATCCTCACGCTGGCTCATCAGGCCACCTCGACCGTATGGGCGCGCCGGTCCACCAGTTGCCCTATGGGTTGCAGGGCCAGGCCCAGTTCCGCAGCGACGGCGAGAAATTCCGCCTCGCCCTCGGGCGCCACGGCCACCAGCAGGCCGCCGCTGGTCTGGGGATCGCACAGCAGTTGGCGGCGGTCTTCGGCTAGCGGGGCGATACGGCTGCCGTAGCTGTCGAAATTGCGCTCGGTACCGCCGGGCACGCAGCCCTGCTGGAGGTAGAACTCCACCCCTTCGAGGCGGGGGATGGCAGCGAAGTCGAGTTCGGCGGTGAGGCCACTGCCGTCGGCCATCTCCACCAGGTGGCCGAGCAGGCCGAAGCCGGTGACGTCGGTCATCGCCGTGACCCCGGCCAGGCGGCCGAAGCGACTGCCCGGACGATTGAGCTGGCACATGGTGTCGCGCGCCAGATGGCGATCCTCGGGCCGCAGCAGGGCGCGTTTCTCGGCGGTGGTGAGGATGCCGATGCCCAGCGGCTTGGTCAGATAGAGGCGGCTGCCCAGGGTCGCGGTGTCGTTACGCTTGAGATGGCGCTTTTCCACGATCCCAGTGACGGCCAGGCCGAAGATCGGCTCGGGGGCGTCGATGGAATGACCGCCAGCCAGGGGAATGCCGGCCTCGTCGCAGACCCGCCGACCACCGGCGATGACCTCGCGCGCCACTTCCGGCGGCAGCACGTTGACCGGCCAGCCGAGGATGGCGATGGCCAGCAGCGGATCGCCCCCCATGGCGTAGATGTCGCTGATGGCATTGGTGGCGGCGATGCGGCCGAAATCGAAGGGGTCATCGACGATGGGCATGAAGAAATCGGTGGTGGAGACCACCCCGCGCTCGTCGTCCAGGCCATAGACCGCCGCGTCGTCGCGCGAGGCATTGCCCACCCACAGCCGTGGATCCAGGTGCTGGGCGCCGCTGCCGGCCAGGATGGTCTCCAGGGTCTTGGGGGCGATCTTGCAGCCGCAACCGGCACCGTGGCTGTATTGGGTGAGGCGAATGGGATCGGTCATCGTTACTCCGGTTCAGCGGTGGCGCTGGTTCGACAGGCAGCGCTAAGGGGCGTAATAGTAGCAAATGCCCGTCTGCTGGCGGGCACCGGCCGCGCTTAACAGATCGCCCGCCAAAGCAAAAGGGCTGTTTTCCGAGGGTAATCCACAGTTGCTGTGGATAACCTCGTGGAAAACCTCCAGCTGACCCCGGACAAGCGAGCGGCGGTGCGGCGATTGACGAACTGGCGATTTTTTAGCCGGTCCGCCAACTATTTTTTCCCGCTGCAGGGTAGCGAATGGAAGCGCCGTGCGTTATGGCCAGGGTGCGCTAGCATTGGCGGTTTCCCCGGTCATAGCAGTGCTCATGTCTTCCTCAGCGACTTCCCATCTCACGTCCTGGCAACGCGGCCTGCTGCTCGCCAGCCTCATGCTCATCGCCCTCAACCTGCGCCCGGCCCTCTCCAGCCTGGCGCCCCTGCTGCGGCAGATCGAGGCCAGCACGGGCCTGTCCAGCAG
Source organism: Pseudomonas sp. LA5 (assembly GCF_028640825.1). NCBI lineage: Bacteria > Pseudomonadati > Pseudomonadota > Gammaproteobacteria > Pseudomonadales > Pseudomonadaceae > Pseudomonas > Pseudomonas sp. LA5. The sequence goes on along the minus strand of NZ_JAQYZY010000024.1, from coordinate 218,323 downwards.
TGCCATCGGCCTGCTCACCACCTTGCCGGTGCTCTGCCTGGGGCTGTTCGCGCCCCTGGCTCCGCGCCTGGCGCGCCGCTGGGGCAGCGAACGCACCCTGGGCGCCATCCTGGCGCTGCTCGCCTGTGGCATCGTCCTGCGCAGCCTGCTGCCGCCCCTTGGGCTGTTTCTCGGCAGCCTGATCGCCGGCGCCTGCATCGGCATCCTTGGCGTACTGCTGCCGGCCCTGGTCAAGCGCGACTTTCCCGCCCAGGCCGGCCAGTTGATGGGGCTCTACACCATGATGCTGTGCATTGGCGCCGCCGTGGCCGCCGGGGCCACCGCGCCCCTTGCCGAAGCCTTCGACGGCCACTGGCAGCCCGCCCTCGCCTCCTGGGCCCTGGTCGCCGTGATCGCGCTGCTGGTGTGGCTGCCACAACTGCGCCAGGCGCCCATGACCGCGCCAACGCGGGGTGCTGGCGGCTCGCTGTGGCGCAATCGGCTGGCCTGGCAGATCACCCTCTACATGGGCTTGCAGTCGTCGCTGGCCTATATCGTCTTCGGCTGGCTGCCGACCCTGCTGATGGATCGCGGCCTGGGCATGGTGCAAGCCGGCCTGATGTTGTCGGGCTCGGTGATGACCCAGCTGGTCAGCGCCCTCACCGCCCCCTGGCTGGCGACCCGCGGCCAGGACCAGCGCCTGGCCATCGTGGTGGTGATGAGTCTGACCCTCGCCGGCTTGCTCGGCTGCCTGTACGCCCCCGTCGGCAGTCTCTGGCTGTGGGCGGTGATCCTCGGCCTGGGCCAGGGCGGCACCTTCAGCCTGGCCCTCGCCCTGCTGGTGCTGCGCTCGCGGGATGCGGAAACCGCCGGGCGGCTGTCGGGCATGGCCCAGGGCGCGGGCTACAGCCTGGCCTCGCTCGGTCCACTGCTGGTGGGCATCATCCACGACGCCACCCACGGCTGGGCGCCCATGGGCGTGCTCTTTACCCTGATCGCCGTGCTGGCCACGCTGTTCGGCCTGGGCGCAGGACGGACCCGCTACGTCAACGACGTCTAGCGGCGATAGAGCCCGGCGGCCCGACCGGCTTCGGTCTGCAGCCGCGGCGCGCGGATTCCCGCCTCGCGCAGGGCGCTCTGCCAGGCTGCGGCCTGGTCGCCGCCGAGGGTCACCGCCACATCGCCATTGAGCGCCAGGGCCGCCGCGAGGCGGGCGATCCAGGGTTGCTCTGGCGCCCGCTCCAGGGCGGACAAGAGCAGCTGGCCGTCGCGCTGCAATTCCTTGAGCAGGGTGGCGGCGCTCGGCAACAGTTCAGGCAGGGGCTGGCCGGCCTGCAGCCGTTCGGCATGCAGGTAGCCGCGACGATTGCCACGGGTGATGCCATAGAGGGTCAGCACCGTCTGCGGCTCCGCCAGTTGCAGCACCAGCAGCCCCTGCTGATCATCCGGCCCATAGAGCATGGCTTCGCCCAACAGGCTGTTGGCGATGACACTGCTGGCGCCGCAATCACGCCCCTCGCACCAGTAGAGCAGCGTCGCGCCCTGCTGCTGCAGGCGCTGCCGTTCGCTGTCCAACCGTGCCAGCGGCGGATGACCGCTGGCCAGTTCGAAGGTCTGGGTCAGCAACTGACCTTCCAGCTGGAGCGAGTCCTCCAGGCGCAGACGACCGCCAATGCGACTGACCGGCCCCAGTGGATAGAGGCGTTCGGCGCTGGCCGGTCCGCTTTCGCGCACGAGCTGGGCATGATCCATGGGCGCGATCTCCGGCAATACCTCCGCCTGCGCCATCCCGGTGGACAACAGCAGGCCGATCAGCAGAGAGCGTCGAACGGAGGAAAAGCGCGGGCAAAACGGACGGCTAGGCATGCCGCATTATTCGTCGTGCCCGGTGCCGGCGGCAAAGAAGGCATTGAAACAATCTGCGACGGCCTGGGCGCCCGCGGCATCGTCCAGATGCAGATGGTGCCCGCCCGGCAGTTCATGGAGACGGACATTCGGCTGCTGCCGCGCCAGGCACATGGCCTCGGCATGGGGCGCCACCAGGCCGCCCGTGGCCACCACCAGCGCTGTCGGGCAGCGGACGGCGCCCAGGCAGGCGGCGGCCTGTTCCGGCGTGAAGCGGATCCGGCTGGGCAGGCGCAAGCGCGGATCGGAGCGCCAGGTGTAGCCGCCGGGCACCGCCATCAGGCCGCGCTCGGCAAGCAACTCGGCAGCTTCGCGACTGACCGTCAGGGCGCCCTTCAACCGCGCCGCCACGGCGTCTTCCACTGTGGCGTAGACCGGCTTGCGCCGATTGGGCACTTCCAGTTCGGCGAGCAAGGCCCTGCCCAGCTTCTCGGCGACCTCCTCCGCCGGCGTGGTGTAGGGCAGCAGGCCATCGATCAGCGCCAGGCGCTCGATCTGCTCCGGCAGGGCGGCGGCGGCGATGACGCCAACGATGGCCCCCATGGAATGCCCGAGCAGGCCGAAGCGGTCCCAGCCCAGTTGCCGGGCGGCGGCGAGCACATCCAGCCCGTAGTCCTGAATGGCATAGCCAACGCCCGCGGGCCGATGTGCCGACAGGCCATGTCCGGGCAGGTCCAGCGCGACGATGCGCAGACCGTGCAGCCGCGGGGCGAGCTGGGCGAAGGTCATGGCATTGTCGAGCCAGCCATGCAGCGCCAGCACCGGATAGCCGTCTTCCGGGCCGAACACCCGGGCGCTCAGTTCGATATGAGGCAACTCCAGACGCAATTCCTGCACCTGGGCGGTCATGCGCTGGCCTCCCCTGCCAGCCAGACGCTGGTCATGGCTAGGAGGCGTCCCGTTGCAGCGGCACCACGGCCACGGTCAGGCGCGAGACGCAGGTCAGGCGTCCCTCCTCATCGCTCAGACGGATATCCCAGACATGGCTGCTGCGCCCCAGATGCAGGGGCCGGGCCACCGCCGTCACCCGCCCGGACCGGACGCCGCGCAGGTGGTTGGCATTGATTTCCTGACCCACGCAGTAGAAGCGCGAGCGATCCACGCAGAGCATGCTGGCGATCGAGCCCACGGTTTCCGCCAGGGCCACCGAGGCGCCGCCATGCAGCAGCCCCATCGGCTGGTGGGTGCGGCGGTCGACCACCATGCTGGCGGTCAGGCTGCTGTCGTCCCAGGCCTCGATGCGCATGTCCAGGTGTTCGGCCAGGGTGTTCTCGAGCGCACGCTCGAGGTCCGCGGGATCCGGAAGGGTCTGCCAGATGCTCATGTACTTTCCTTGCAAGGGCGTCAGCCGTGGAAGCGACTGACCAGATCGAAACCGCCGGCCAGGGGCAGTGGCGCTTCCAGGCACAGCAGGGAGGCGGTGCCCAGGGCCACCGGCGCCTGCCGATGACCGTGCAGCAACCAGCCGGCCAGTTCACCGACGAAGGGGTTGTGGGTGACCAGCAACAGCTCCTCCACCTCCAGCAGCGCCAGTTCCTGCAGGGCATGTTCCGGCGCGCCGTCGGGCGTGGCCCAGGAGACGTTGCGCACCTCGCCCGACCAGCCCAGTTGTTGCCGGACCAGGGCCGCCGTCTGCTGCGCCCTGACATAGGGACTGGCGAGGATGAGCTGCAGCTCCGCATCCTTGAGCTGCAAGGCGCTGCGCAACACCTCGGCGCGACCGGCCGCGGTGAGCTCGCGCACCTCGTCGCTCGGCGCTCGCGCTTCGGCTTCGCCATGGCGCAGCAGCCAGAGCCTCATGGCGCGGTGGCGGAGCGGTCGTCGGGTTGCGCGGTGGCCGGCCAGTCGGCGAAGGGCCAGGGCTTCACTTCGCTGGCGAAGGTGCCGAAGCGGACGATCTGCGCCAGATAGGTGCCCAGGGCGGCGCCGAAGGCGATCAGCCCGGGATGGGCCTCGCCCTTGATCAGGCGCACCACCAGTTGCACCAGTACCACCACCGCCAGCACGTACTGCGCACCCAGCCAGACGAACAGGAACAGCAGCATCCAGATCAGGCGCAGGCCCAGCAGCTCGCGGGAATGCTCGGGTTGAGACATGGGAATTCCTCTTTTCAGACAGTGTAGCGGCTCAAGTAAAAGGGGCGTCCGCCACATCGACATCGGTCTTGGGTTCGCCGCCCATCAGGGCCTCAATCACCTGGCCCAGGCTGCGACCCTCGAACAGGATCGCATAGAGGCCGTTGACCAGGGGCATGTAGACGCCCAGCTCATCCGCTTTTTCCTTGAGCACGCGCAGGGTGTTGACGCCCTCGGCGGTCTCGCCGATCTGCGCCACCGCCTCGGCCAGGGTCTGTCCCCGACCGAGGGCATGGCCCACCCGGTAGTTGCGGCTCTTCTCCGACGAGCAGGTCACGATCAGGTCCCCCACCCCGGCCAGGCCCAGGTAGGTGATGGGATTGGCGCCACGCTGCACGGCGAAGCGGGTCATCTCGGCCAGGGCCCGGGTGATCAGCATGCTGCGGGTGTTCTCGCCCATCGCCAGGGCCGCGGCCATGCCGGCGATGATGGCGTAGACGTTCTTCAGGGCACCGGCCAACTCCACGCCGAGGCGGTCGGCGCTGGCATAGACGCGGAAGGTGCGACCGTGCAGCGCCGCCTGGACCCGTCGGCAGACCTCTTCGTCTTCGCTGGCCACCACCGTGGCGGTGAGCTGGTGCTCGGCGATCTCGCGAGCCAGGTTGGGCCCGGAGATGATGCCGATGCGCGCCCGCGGCACAATTTCCGCGAGGATCTCGCTCATCAGCATGAAGGAATGCGCCTCGATGCCCTTGGTGGTGCTGACCAGAAAACGCCCTTCCAGTTGCTGGGCGATGGGCGCCAGCGCCTGGCGCAGCGCGCTGGACGGCAGCGCCACCAGGATCAGCTCGCAGCCCTGGATGGCACCCTGCAGGTCGCTGGTGGCCTCCACCGCGGCGTGCACCTTGATGCCCTTCAGATAGCGCGGATTCTCGCGTTCGCGACGGATGGTCTCGGCCTGCTGCGGATCACGCATCCACAGGCGCACCGGCAGCCCGTTCTCGGCGACCAGATTGGCCAGGGCGGTACCGAAACTGCCGCCGCCCAGGACGGCGATGGGGGATTGGACTGTCATCGAAACTCTCGGCTTCACCGCGATCGCGCGGCCTCGTCGCCAGTATACGGCAGCCGCTCGCGCGGCTCAGAGCCTGTTCATGATCTGCTGCGCGTCGGACAAACGGCGTTGAAAAGCCCTTCGGAATGCTCATTTACCACTCGTAAACTCCGCTTCCTCAGGCCTTTTCGCCTTGTTTGGCTCTAGCTCGCGTGATCCTGAACAGGCTCACAGGATGGAGAATTGACTGCGGAAAGTGCACAATGGTCCGTTAACGAGCGGGGCGCTGGCCTGTGACTTTCCCCATGCCCCGGCAGTCTACTGCTACACGAAGCCATACCCAGAGCGACCATTGGAGTCGCCAGAGCCTGGACCTAGGCCAGCTACAGGAGCTTGCATGACCAAACAACACGCCTTTACCTACGAAGACTTGCTGCGCTGCAGCCGTGGCGAGCTCTTCGGTGCGGGCAATGCCCAATTGCCCGCACCGAACATGCTGATGATCGATCGGATCGTGCATATCAGTGAGGTAGGCGGGAAATACGGCAAGGGCGAACTGGTGGCGGAACTCGATATCCGTCCCGACCTCTGGTTCTTCGGCTGCCATTTCGAAGGCGATCCGGTGATGCCGGGCTGCCTGGGCCTGGATGCCATGTGGCAGCTGGTCGGTTTCTACCTTGGCTGGCAGGGCAATCCGGGTCGCGGTCGCGCCCTGGGCTCTGGCGAAGTGAAGTTCTTCGGCCAGGTACTGCCGACCGCCAAGAAGGTCACCTACAATATCCATATCAAACGCACCATCAACAGGTCGCTGATTCTCGCCATCGCCGATGGCACCGTAAGCGTGGACGGCCGCGAGATCTACTCCGCCGAAGGTCTGCGCGTTGGCCTGTTCACTTCCACCGATAGCTTCTAAGGGCTTTTCGCATGCGTCGCGTCGTCATTACCGGTCTGGGTATCGTTTCGTGCCTGGGCAATGATAAAGACACCGTTTCCGCCAACCTGCGCGCAGGCCGTGCCGGCATCCGTCACAATCCGGAATATGCCGAGATGGGTCTGCGCAGTCAGGTTTCCGGTTCCATCGACCTGAACCTCGAAGAATTGATCGACCGCAAGGTCAAGCGCTTCGTCGGCGATGCCGCTGCCTACGCCTATCTGGCGATGGAGCAGGCGATCAAGGACTCCGGCCTGGCCGAAGACCAGGTTTCCAACCCCCGTACCGGCCTGATCGCCGGCTCCGGTGGCGCTTCCACCTTCAACCAGATGGAAGCCCTGGACATCCTGCGCGAGAAGGGCGTCAAGCGCGTCGGTCCCTACCGCGTGACCCGGACCATGAGCAGCACGGTTTCCGCCTGCCTGGCCACTCCCTTCAAGATCAAGGGCCTGAACTACTCCGTAGCCTCGGCCTGCGCCACCAGCGCCCACTGCATCGGCCTGGCCATGGAGCAGATCCAGCTCGGCAAGCAGGACGTCGTCTTTGCCGGCGGCGGCGAGGAAGAGCACTGGACCCAGAGCATGCTGTTCGATGCCATGGGCGCGCTCTCCAGCGACTACAACGAGACGCCGGAAAAGGCTTCCCGTGCCTACGACAGCAAGCGTGACGGTTTCGTCATCGCCGGCGGCGGCGGCATGGTGGTGGTCGAGGAACTCGAACACGCCCTGGCCCGTGGCGCCAAGATCTACGCAGAGATCGTCGGCTACGGCGCGACCTCCGATGGCTACGACATGGTCGCCCCGAGTGGCGAAGGCGCTATCCGCTGCATGCAGCAGGCGCTGTCCACCGTCGATGGCGAGATCGACTACCTGAACACCCACGGCACCTCCACCCCGGTGGGCGACGTGGCAGAGATAAAGGGCGTGCGCGCTGTGTTCGGCGACAAGGCTCCGGCCATCAGCTCGACCAAGAGCCTGTCCGGCCACTCCCTGGGCGCGGCCGGTGTGCACGAGGCCATCTACTGCATGCTGATGATGGAGGGCAGCTTCATCGCCGGCTCGGCCAACATCGACGAACTGGATCCGGAGGTCGCCGACCTGCCGATCCTGCGCGAGACCAAGGAAGACGCCAAGCTGGACCTCATCATGAGCAACAGCTTCGGCTTCGGCGGCACCAACGCCACCCTGGTCCTGAAGCGCTGGCAGGGCTGACAGCCCTCGCTTGTGTGACCCAAACGGCGCCTCTGGCGCCGTTTTTCATTTCCGGCTCCTGCCCGGCTGAACCGGTCACAGGCCCCGCGGTCGAAGGCGCCGGCACTTCGCCTGCGAACCTCCAGGAAGAATGGATTCAGCAGCGTGAATAGCTTAATCTCGCGCCGCTTCGCTGTGTCTGCGCAGCCGCCCTAGACAGCGCTGTCCGGACATGCCGGACAGAAACAAGAAACTGTAGTACCCATGGAGCCCCAATGCACAATCAAAACCAGAGCTACCGCGGACCCTTGATCGTCCTCACCATGCTGTTCTTCATGTGGGGTCTGATCACCTCGCTGAACGACATTCTCATTCCCCACCTCAAGGCGGTCTTCACCCTCAGCTATCTGCAGGCCTCGCTGATCCAGTTCTGCTTCTTCACCGCCTACTTCATCGTGTCCTTCCCGGCAGGTCGCCTGGTGGAAAGCCTGGGCTACAAGAAGGGCATCATCGTTGGCCTGCTCACCGCCGGCGTCGGTTGCGTGCTGTTCTACCCGGCGGCCGGAGCCCAGTCCTACGGCTTCTTCCTGACCGCCCTGTTCGTGCTGGCGGCCGGTATCACCGTGCTGCAGGTGGCAGCGAATCCCTATGTCACCATCCTCGGCAAGCCGGAAACCGCGGCCTCGCGCCTCAACCTGACCCAGGCCTTCAACTCCCTGGGTACCACCGTCGGCCCTCTGGTGGGCGCGGTGACCATCCTGGCGCTGGTCGGTGAAGACTCCGCCGCCCACTCGGTGCAGCTGCCCTACCTGATCCTGGCCGGCATGCTGGTGGCTCTGGCGGTGATCATCGGCCTCTTCCGCCTGCCGCAGATCAAGGACACCGAACAGGACAACACCACTGACGAGAACGCCCTGACCGCCAGCAGCGTCTGGGCCTATCGCCACCTGCTGCTCGGCGTGGTCGGCATCTTCATGTACGTGGGTGCGGAAGTCTCCATCGGCAGCTACCTGGTGAGCCTGATGGAAAGCCCGGACGTAGCCGGCCTGAACGCCGCCACCGCCGCCAAGTACCTGTCGTTGTACTGGGGTGGCGCCATGATCGGTCGCTTCATCGGCGGCGTGATCATGACCAAGGTACGGCCGAATCTGGTGCTGACCTTCAACGCCATCGCCATTGGCGTACTGCTGGCCATCGCCGTGCTGCAGGGTGGCAAGGTCGCCATGTGGTCCCTGCTGGCCATCGGTTTCTTCAACTCCATCATGTTCCCGACGATCTTCTCCCTGGCACTCAAGGGCCTGGGCAAGTTCACCTCCAAGGGTTCGGGCCTGCTGTGCATGGGTATCGTGGGTGGCGCGCTGGTGCCGGCCATCCAGGGCTACTTCGCTGACACCATCGGCCTGCTGCCCTCCTTCCTGATCCCGCTGGTCTGCTACCTCTACATCCTGTTCTACGGCGTGATGGGCTATCGCCCCACCCTGCGTCGCTGATCCTCCCCCGAAGCGCTGGCGGCCTGCCAGCGCTTCGCCCCTCCTGCCGCTACCCGTTCCTACCCCCTATCCCTCTGCCTCGACAACCCGGCTGCGACCAGGCTGCCTGGCGGGTCGTACGCGCCGGCCCGAAGCTCGCGGGTCATTCCCTCAGCCCCTACCAAACCCTCGGCAAGAGGGCGCTCGCAAGACCCGCCCAGGACGCGCTGCTGCCCTTCGCCCAGCCCGGCTGCCGCTCCGCTCGTGACGGAGCTGCCGCCCTGACACCCTGGCCGTCACCCTGAGCCCCGTCGACTGACCGCTCGGCACTCTCAGCCAGGCACGCCACCGCCGCCCCCCCCCACTGAATCCTGCACAAAAGAAAACGCCCGTATCTTTCGATACGGGCGTTTGGCAGTTACCGCAGGACCGCTCCAGGAACGGCCTTGCGTCAGGCTCAGGCAGTCTGGCGGGCTTCCTCGACTTCGACGGCGTTCGGGCCGCGAGCGAGCTCGGTCTTCAAGGTCTGCTCGTCCAGCTGGCCGCACCACTTGGCGACCACGATGGAGGCCACGCCGTTGCCGACCAGGTTGGTCAGGGCGCGGGCTTCGGACATGAAGCGGTCGATACCCAGGATCAGCGCCAGGCCGGCGACCGGTACGTGACCGACGGCGGACAGGGTGGCGGCCAGCACGATGAAGCCGCTACCGGTGACGCCCGCAGCGCCCTTGGAGGAGATCAGCAGCACCAGCAGCAGGGTGATCTGGTGGGTGATGTCCATCTGGGTATTGGTGGCCTGGGCGATGAACACCGCAGCCATGGTCAGGTAGATGGCGGTACCGTCGAGGTTGAAGGAGTAGCCGGTGGGGATCACCAGGCCAACCACCGACTTCTCGGCGCCCAGCTTCTGCATCTTGGTCAGCATGCGCGGCAGGGCGGACTCGGAGGACGAGGTACCCAGCACGATCAGCAGTTCTTCACGGATGTACTTGATGAACTTGAGGATGCTGAAGCCGTGCATGCGCGCTACGGCGCCCAGCACCAGCAGCACGAACAGCAGGCAGGTGATGTAGAAGCAGGCCATCAGGTAGCCCAGCTGCACCAGGGTGCCGACGCCGTATTTGCCGATGGTGAACGCCATGGCACCGAAGGCGCCGATGGGGGCGAGCTTCATGATGACGTTGATGATGTTGAAGAAGACGTGGGAGATGCGGTCGATGAAGTTGAACACCAGTTGACCGGTCTCGCCCAGGCGATGCAGGGCGTAGCCGAACAGCACGGCGAAGAACAGGACCTGCAGGATCTCACCGGTAGCGAAGGCGTTGACGACCGTCGAGGGGATGATGTTCAGCAGGAAATCGATGGTGGTCTGCTTTTCCGCGGCAGCGGCATAGGCCGCGATGCCCTTGGTGTCCAGGGTGCTGACGTCGACGTTCATGCCGGCGCCCGGCTGGACGATGTTGACCACGATCAGACCGATCAGCAGCGCGATGGTGGAGAAGATCTCGAAGTACAGCAGCGCCATGCCGCCGGTCTTGCCCACGGCCTTCATGTTCTGCATGCCGGCGATACCGGTCACCACGGTGCAGAAGATGATGGGTGCGATGACCATCTTGATCAGCTTGATGAAACCGTCACCCAGGGGCTTCATGGCAGCGCCGGTCTGGGGATAGAAGTGGCCGAGCAAGATGCCCAGGACGATCGCCAGGATCACCTGGAAGTAGAGACTCTTGTAGAGCGGCTGCTTGACGGGCACCTTGGGCGCGGGAGCTGTGGTAGTTGTTGTTGTGTCGACGGTTGCTGTCATGGCTCGATCCCTTGTGGCCACTGCCTGACGTCCTGTCTGAGTGGGCACTGCTGAAAGTGGCTCTCTCATCCTGAGAGCTTTTTGTTGTGGATCCGGTGGCCGTGCGACGGTGACACCAGCATCTGGCGAGATATAAGCAATCGCCGTTCCACTTCTTGGTGCGCAATCAAAGGGCCAGCTTTCATGCACCTTTCAGTCGAAAGTCTAGTTGCCAGCGGCGGGCGGAACCCCGCCATCCGACGGAAACCGGCGGAAATCCCCCCAGGGCCGAGGCGGTTTTCCGCCAGCCGGAGTCGGTAGTCGACTATTCTTTGCGCGCCTTTTCATCGGAGCCCGTCGTGATCCGTTGCTGTCTTCCCCGAGTGGTCGGCTGAGATGCCTGCCCTGCCCGCTTCCGACCTGCCCGGCTGCTGCACGCCGCCCGAGCCGCTGCCACCCCTGGCTGTCGAGCTCGACGCCCTGGCCCTGCGGCACTGCCGCTTCGATCCCGCCCAAGTGAGCTTCGAGCGCGACGCCCTGCGCCTCGGCGCCCTGCCGCCGGACAACATCCGTCGCGCCGTGGCCAAGCGCCAGGCCGAATACCTGGCCGGTCGTCTCTGCGCCCGCGAGGCCCTGCGCCAGTTGAGCGGCACCGCCGTCGTCCCCGGCCATCGCACTACGGACCGTGGGCCCGCCTGGCCTTCCGGCTGGGTCGGTGCCATTACCCACAGCCATGGCTGGGCGGCCGCCGTGGTGGGCAAGGCAGGGGACTACCTGGGCCTTGGCCTGGACGTGGAAACCCTGCTCGAACCTGACAAGGCCCTGCGCCTGGCCGAGCAGATCCTCACCCCGGCCGAACGGGAACGCCTGCAGTCGCTGGACGAAAGGCAGCAGGCCTTTGCCATCACCCTGGCCTTTTCCGCCAAAGAGAGTCTGTTCAAGGCGCTGCATCCCCAGGTCGGGCAGATGTTCTTCTTCCAGGACGCCGAGATCCTCGCCATGGATCCCGGCGGCAGCTTCGATCTCCGGCTGCTGATCGAGCTGTCGCCGCGCTGGTCCGCCGGAACCGCGTTGCGCGGTCACTTCCGCCTGGACGAAGAAGATCGGCTGTTGACGCTGGTCGCGCCTCGTCACTGAGTGACGCTATATAGAGGAAGCCTGCGCTGGTCGATCAGGCGCACGGACGCCGGCCGAGGCAGAACGTCGCAGCGAGCATCGAACGTTTTCTTATGGTGGAGAAGGTGCTCATAGCGAACCGGTATATCCCTTGCCGCTTACGTCTCACCACACCCGTCGTGTTGTACGTTATTTGACCACTGCGCTCTGAGCCCAGCCTTCACGCGCGCTGGCCAGGTACCACCCCCAGGATACCCCCCAGTCCCAAACAGCTTATCCACGCCTTATCCACAGCCGGAATCGTGACAAACGCGACATCTAGTGGCCCTTGCACCCCTGCACCACCATATATAGCAGTTCGTCGGTATGACCCGGGACGGCGAAACACCCCTCTGTCAAGACTGTCTTCCCTAGCGAGGAGGGCTTATCCTGTTGCCCGAATGATGAATTTCCAGGGTCCCTGACCCCGAACGTCGATTCCCTCGGGAATCGGCGGCAATACGGCTTTTCGTTGGAATCTTCAGGGGTAAGGACGCGATCAGCAGTCGTCGCGCAGGCCCAGACCAACACTTTTCCGGATCGCCGGCTCGCCGACGATCCCCTCTTTCCGATCAAGGGAGTTCCGCATGCACACCGACCTGACCCGCGAGCAAGCCCAGCAGGGCCGCCCGGCGCAAGATGACAGCCAGGACCTGGGCGCCACCGCCCCCGGTCAACTGCGCGTCATCAAGCGCAACGGTACCGTCGTCCCCTATACCGACGACAAGATCACCGTGGCCATCAGCAAGGCTTTCCTCGCCGTGGAAGGCGGTAACGCCGCGGCCTCCTCGCGCATCCACACCACCGTCAAGCAGCTCACCGACCAGGTCAGCAGCACCTTCAAGCGCCGCATGCCCTCCGGTGGCACCATCCACATCGAGGAAATCCAGGACCAGGTCGAACTGGCCCTGATGCGCGCCGGTGAGCAGAAGGTCGCCCGCAGCTACGTGATCTACCGTGAAGCCCGCAGCCAGGAGCGCAAGCAGGGCGCCGTCAGCGACATTGCCGAGCCGCACCCGAGCATCCGCGTCACCAAGGCCGACGGCACCACCCAGCCGCTGGACATGGGCCGCCTGAACACCATCATCAGCGAAGCCTGCGAAGGCCTCGAAGAGGTGAACGGCGAGCTGATCCAGAAGGAAACCCTGAAGAACCTGTACGACGGCGTGGCCGAGAAGGACGTCAATACCGCCCTGGTGATGACCTCCCGTACCCTGGTCGAGCGTGAGCCCAACTACTCCTACGTCACTGCCCGCCTGCTGCTGGACAGCCTGCGCGCCGAAGGCCTGAGCTTCCTCGGCGTCGCCGAGTCCGCCACCCACCACGAGATGGCCGAGCTGTACGCCAAGGCCCTGCCCGCCTACGTCGCCAAGGGCGTGGAGCTGGAGCTGCTGGACCCGAAACTGGCCAGCTTCGACCTGGAGCGCCTGGGCGCCGCCATCGATCACGAGCGCGACCAGCAGTTCACCTACCTGGGTCTGCAGACCCTGTACGACCGCTACTTCCTGCACAGCCACGGCACCCGCTTCGAGCTGCCGCAGCTGTTCTTCATGCGCGTGGCCATGGGCCTGGCGCACATGGAGAAAGATAAAGAAGCCCGCGCCATCGAGTTCTACAACCTGCTGGCCAGCTTCGACTACATGGCGTCCACCCCGACCCTGTTCAACGCCGGCACCCTGCGTCCGCAGCTGTCCAGCTGCTACCTGACCACCGTGCCCGACGACCTGTCCGGCATCTATGGCGCCATCCACGATAACGCCATGCTGTCGAAGTTCGCCGGCGGCCTGGGCAACGACTGGACCCCGGTACGCGCCCTGGGCTCCTACATCAAGGGCACCAACGGCAAGAGCCAGGGCGTCGTGCCCTTCCTCAAGGTGGTCAACGACACCGCCGTGGCGGTCAACCAGGGCGGCAAGCGCAAGGGCGCGGTCTGCGCCTACCTGGAAACCTGGCACCTGGACATCGAGGAATTCCTCGAACTGCGCAAGAACACCGGTGACGACCGTCGTCGTACCCACGACATGAACACCGCCAACTGGATCCCCGACCTGTTCATGAAGCGTGTCTTCGAGGACGGCAACTGGACCCTGTTCTCCCCCGCCGACGTACCGGACCTGCACGACCTCTACGGCAAGGCCTTCGAAGAGCGCTACGAGTACTACGAAGCCCTGACCGAGTACGGCAAGCTCAAGCTGCACAAGACCATCAAGGCCAAGGACCTCTGGCGCAAGATGCTGTCCATGCTGTTCGAGACCGGCCACCCGTGGCTGACCTTCAAGGACCCGTGCAACCTGCGCAGCCCGCAGCAGCACGTGGGCGTGGTGCACAGCTCCAACCTTTGCACCGAGATCACCCTGAACACCAACAAGGACGAGATCGCCGTGTGCAACCTGGGTTCGGTGAACCTGGTGAACCACATCGTCGACGGCAAGCTGGACGTGGCCAAGGTCGCCCGTACCGTCAAGACCGCCGTGCGCATGCTCGACAACGTCATCGACATCAACTACTACTCGGTGCCCCAGGCGGAGAACTCCAACCTCAAGCACCGTCCGGTCGGCATGGGCATCATGGGCTTCCAGGATGCGCTGTACCTGCAGCACATCGCCTACGGCTCCGATGCCGCCGTGCAGTTCGCCGACACCTCCATGGAAGTGATCAGCTACTACGCCATCCAGGCCTCCTGTGACCTGGCCGAAGAGCGTGGCAGCTACTCCAGCTTCCAGGGTTCGCTGTGGTCCCAGGGCATCCTGCCGATCGATTCCGAGAAGCGCCTGATCGAAGAGCGCGGCGCCAAGTACATCGAGGTCGACCTGTCCGAGACCCTGGACTGGGCCCCGCTGCGCGAGCGTGCCAAGAAGGGCATCCGCAACTCCAACATCATGGCCATCGCGCCGACCGCGACCATCGCCAACATCACCGGCGTGTCCCAGTCGATCGAGCCGACCTACCAGAACCTCTATGTGAAGTCGAACCTCTCGGGCGAATTCACCGTCATCAACCCCTACCTGGTACGCGACCTCAAGGCCCGCGGCCTGTGGGACTCGGTGATGGTCAACGACCTCAAGTACTACGACGGCTCCGTACAGCAGATCGAGCGCATCCCGCAGGATCTGAAGGACCTGTACGCCACCGCCTTCGAAGTGGAGACCAAGTGGATCGTCGAGGCTGCCAGCCGTCGCCAGAAGTGGATCGACCAGGCCCAGTCGCTGAACCTGTACATCGCCGGCGCCTCGGGCAAGAAGCTCGACGTGACCTACCGCATGGCCTGGTTCCGCGGTCTGAAGACCACCTACTACCTCCGTGCCCTGGCTGCCACCAGCACCGAGAAGTCCACCATCAACACCGGCAAGCTGAACGCCGTGAGCGCCGATCCCATTACCGGCGTCCAGGCCAGCGCGGCCCCCGCCCCGGCCCAGAAAGCCGAAGCTGCTCCCGCCCCCGCACCGGCTCCGGTGCCCAAGGCCTGCAGCCTCGACGATCCCGAGTGCGAAGCCTGCCAGTAACACCCCAAGCCCTCTCCTAGTAGAGGGCTGCTCTTTATCCCCTCTCCCCCGGGAGAGGGCCAGGGTGAGGGTCGAATCCCCCACCTGCGCACCGCTCTTATCCCCTCTCCCTCCGGGAGAGGGCTAGGGTGAGGGCCCGCCGCCCCGCCCCCACCGCACAGCCACCCAGGAGACACCCCATGCTGAACTGGGAAGAATTCGACAAAGACGACGACGCCACCCCCGCCAAGCCCGCGCAGGCCGCTGGCCAACAGGCGCCTGCCCAGACCGAGCGCCTGGACTCCGAGGGCGACGCCCTGGTCCACGACGCCCGTGCCCCATCCGCTGACGACTCCGACGCCGTGGCCCGCGCCAAGGCCGCGCTGAACGAGCTGGACATCCAGGAAGGCCTGGACGACCTGGAAGGCTCGTCCGCGCGCGTGCACGTCGGCGACAAGCAGATGATCAACGCCCGCGCTGACCTCAACCAGCTCGTACCCTTCAAGTACGACTGGGCCTGGCAGAAGTATCTGGATGGTTGCGCCAACCACTGGATGCCCCAGGAAGTGAACATGAACGCCGACATCGCGACCTGGAAGAGCGCGGACGGCCTCACCGAGGACGAGCGCCGCATCGTCAAGCGCAACCTCGGCTTCTTCTCCACCGCCGACTCGCTGGTCGCCAACAACCTGGTGCTGGCCGTCTACCGCCTGATCACCAACCCCGAATGCCGCCAGTACATCCTGCGCCAGGCCTTCGAAGAGGCGATCCACACCCACGCCTACCAGTACTGCATCGAGTCGCTGGGCATGGATGAAGGCGAGATCTTCAACATGTACCACGAGATCCCGAGCGTCGCGAAAAAGGCGAGCTGGGGCCTCAAGTACACCCGCTCCATCTCCGACCCCGAGTTCAAGACCGGCACCCCGGAGACCGATCGCCAGTTCCTCAAGAACCTGATCGCCTACTACTGCGTGCTGGAAGGCATCTTCTTCTACTGCGGCTTCACCCAGATCCTCTCCATGGGTCGCCGCAACAAGATGACCGGCACCGCCGAGCAGTTCCAATACATCCTGCGTGACGAGTCCATGCACCTGAACTTCGGCATCGACATGATCAACCAGATCAAGATCGAGAACCCGAGCCTCTGGGATGCCCAGATGAAGGACGAAGCCACCCAGATGATCCTCCAGGGTACCCAGCTGGAGATCGAATACGCCCGCGACACCATGCCCCGCGGCGTGCTGGGCATGAACGCGGCGATGATGGAGGACTACCTCAAGTTCATCGCCAACCGCCGCCTGACCCAGATCGGCCTCAAGGAAGAATACCCGGGCGCCACCAACCCCTTCCCCTGGATGAGCGAGATCATGGACCTCAAGAAGGAGAAGAACTTCTTCGAGACGCGGGTGATCGAGTATCAGACGGGTGGGGCGTTGAGCTGGGATTGAAGACAAAGCCCCGCATTGCGGGGCTTTTTTACAAATGCAGGGATAGCAAGCTTAAATGCCAACAAAACAAAATCCGTTTTCTTTATACGACTTTCTCGGATATCTGATACCGGGAGCGCTGCTACTTTATTTTTTCAGCTTAATCACCCCAGAACCATTAGAAAGCTTCCTAAATATACATATAAAAAGCATAGCAACGACCTACCAAGCCGCCCTAACACTGATTACAGCTTACATGCTAGGACAGCTGCTAGGCGTAGTTTCTTCATTTACGCTTGAGAGAAGCTACATAAGAAAACATGGCTATCCGTCTCGAAAGCTTTTGGGCCATAAGCCGGCAGGTGATAAAAAGCCCACTAACAAAATAGAATTATTCTGGGATGCTCATATATTTATAGCTGAAAAAATTTCCAAAATACTAGTACCTGACCAATCATTCAGCGCCAACGCCTTAGAAAAACCCGTAATAGAAATTATAGAAAACAAAATAAAGGATTACTTCGTAAAGAATCACAAAACGAAAGATACGTCCGAGATTTTAACATTAGAGTATTTTCATCACATATATCATTATTGTGTAGAAAATTCACCTAACCATCTACCGAAAATCCAAAATTATGTCGCACTGTATGGATTAATGTGAAACACAGCTTGTGTTTGCGCCATATCAACATGGGGGATATTAATAAACTCAGCATACTTCCTTATACTATCAATATCTCAAGGTGAAATCCCATACTTTTCCAGTATAAAGCTAACTATGATTTTCACATCAACAGCTGTTTTTTCAATTTTCTATCTTGGCTTTTCAAAGTTCTACAAAAGATACTCTACTGAGGTGATTATGGCTTTTTCGGTATCTTATGAATACGAAAAAAGAGAACGCAGCAAATACAAACTCAAGTAAAACACAACCCGAGAACGGCCATAAAAAGACCAAACAAATCTCAAAATTTAAAATCAAGCCATGAAAGAAACCTCAGATAAAATCATAGAAAGAAAAGAAAATCTAAGAGAAAGCGCCTTAAAAATCATAGACTTTATAGAAAAAGCGAAATGGATTTTAACGTTATCAGCTGCATTCATATCCCTATCTTTCATATCAAAGTATTTATGGGCGATAGGTCATCCTGAGTTAATGCTTGATTCTATCTCAAATCCGACCAACATATTTATCTGGCTGGCCTATGTTTTAATCACACTCATAATAATATTACTTTCATTTGTAGTCCCCTCATCATGTTTCGCACTAAGCATGCAACTCTTCTCCACCAAAGAAGTAGATAGAAAGTATTTAGCAAGAACACTCGCAAAATGCAGCGCCCTCTGCTTCGCTATTTTCCTACTAAGTATAATTCTACTTTTTTTTGACTTACATCCACCTGTTTACGCCACATACTTGGCAAGTATCTTCGGCGCTTTTATCTATTTACTCCATGAGCTACCAAAAAGAAATAAAGATCTAACAGCGCACTTACTGAAAGAACTTGCCGATACAAAAAAAATCAATAGAGCATCTGCCATCTACAACTTCTCTGCCCTCGTTTTTTTAACAAGCTTCACAGCCATGTGCTGCCTATTCTTCCCGATGCAATTAGTCTTGAAGGCCTGGAGAGGTGCAGAACATGGTCTAACAGCAGGCATTTCGATAATTGCAACGCTCGCCGCCATGTACATCTATCTTTTTCCCGCTATTTTTTACTACTCTTTATTCAAAGGAGACAGAGTTGAGAAAGCAAAAAAAGCTGCTGTCGTCATGATTACAGCCCTCATTTTGAATTTTGCACTCATGCCTAGCCTACTTGATATATGGGCATATGCCGCTGCCAATCTGATAAAGATCAGGGATAATAGGACTTTCCTATACGCCATAGATTCAAAAGACTATCCACCCACCATATTCCCCAAAGACGAATGGAGCACAAAGGCAAGTAGCAGCGAATTTTATACCATATCAGGGTTTCGACAATTCAAATTCGGAAGCATACTACTACTATGCCCTTCGAAATACTCAACTACAGAGCTGAAAGACATTTATAAATACTCAAAAAAATGCATAAGCTTGGCTAGCGAAAAGGCAAAACCCATCACTGAAGTGGAAAAAGAAAAAGAATTTCCGCCTTATCAGAAAACATAACCTCTAATCTTTCTTAGCGATTCTTTACCATAATTGGAATAGATTTCGCCGTTTCTAGCTAACGAAGGCGTGGGGACCAATTGCAGAGCACCACTGTACTCAAGGAAGACTCATGCCCCGCTGGACCGACCAACCCGCCACCGACACGGATGCCTTCTTCGACTTCATCCTCAAGTTTTCCGGTACCTTCCTGCGGCGTCATGCTTCGCTGCTGGCCAAGGGGCTACCTCCGACCCTGGGCTTCGGGATGTTCCTGGCCTATTTCGCGCGTAATCACTTCTATCCCAGCTTCGATCTCTTCCAGTTCTCGTCGCTGTTGCTGGCGGCTGCCTGCCTGGGCTTCCTGACCATTGGTGCCTTCGTCGCTGCTCTATTTCTGCCAGGAGCCTGGGTCTATTACCGCTTCATCAATACGCCGGCGATCAAGGAAGACATCACCTACGCCCTGCCCTATCGCGGCGAGGGGCGCTTTCGCAAGATCATGCTGTTGATGACGCTGGTGTTCTTCGTGCCCTATCTGCTGGCGGGGTTCAGCGATGCGGCCATTCTCTTCGTCGATCCTGAGCTGTTCGTCAGCGTTGCCTTGCTGGCGCCCATCCCCATCACGTTACTGGCGGGCATGGCCGTGCAGTGGCTGTTCGACTTACGCCGCTTCAGTTTTCTGAAGTTCGTTTGGGAAGCTTACCTGTCGACGATGGTCGTCGGCCTGTTCATTGTCTGGATGCTGGCGCAGGCCTATCCGCTGGTGAGCGATTGGCAGCCATTGCTCAAGTGGGGCGCTCTGGCCATCGCCCCCTTCATCATTGCCTTCGTCACGACCATGACTTCCATGCTGTTCATCGCCGGCTGGAAGGCCGCGATGATGTTTTCGCTGTTCTTCGCCCTCTTTCTGGCCGGCTATAGCGGTGTGCTCACCACCCTCCCCGAGACCATGGTCAAGATGCTCGGCCTGGGTAACTACCAGGCCAGGGCCATCGTGCTCGATACCTCCTATTGCGCCAAGGAGCAGGCCAGGGTGCTGCCTACCGATGACCAGTGCGTGCTCAAGGACGTGCAGGTGGTCTGGTCGCTGGGCGAGGCCTTCGTGCTGCGGCTGGCGGATGGCAGCACGGCGCGGTTGCCGGCATCGGCGATTCGGGCGCTGGTGAAACCCCAGTAACGAACGGGTCGCCTGCGCCAGCCACAGGTCAGGTTTGAATTAGCTTTATCGGCCCGTCATCATGGCGCGCAATCCTCTGCCTCAAGCCCGCGCCTGCCGTGTCGATAAGACTGCGGTGCGGCTCCGCCTTGGCGCGTGCTCGCCCCCGGCAGGGAGCGCCCTTCTCGTATCCAGACAGGTCCGATTCGCCCATGGCACTCGATGCCCCCACCATGCTGACCCTCACCATCGCCCTGGCGGCTGCCGCGGCGGGCTATCTGGCCATCGAATGGCGGTCGGTGCGCGAGTCGGCGCTGCTGTACTGGAGCACGGGTTTCGCGCTCATTTGCGTGGGTAGCACCCTGGCGCTGTTGCGCAGCCAGGGGCTGCTGCTGGTGGGCATCTGGTTCGCCAATGGGCTGCTGATCTTCGTGCATGGCCTCTTCTTGCTCGGCGTGGCACGCTTCACGGCGCGCCGTCTGAGTTTGGGCTGGTGGGCCTTCGCGGCGATCTGGCTGGGGATGTTGCTGCTGCCCAATGAGCCCTGGTGGTCCAAGGTACTGCTGGTGGTGCAGTCGCTCATGATCGGCATACTGGCGGTGCGGGCGAGTTTGCTGCTGCGGCGGCGCAACGCCGGAGAACGGCAGCTGCGCGTGGTGTTGCTGATCCATGGACTCTTCTATCTAGTCAAGATGATCCCACCGCTCACCCCCGGCACCTTGATCGACCTGGCGGTCTATCGCGGTGTCATCATCCAGATCTCGCTGGTAGAGGGGGTGATGGCGGTGATGCTGATCGCCCTGTCGATGACCGGCACGGTGCGCTATCGCCGCGAGCAGCATATTGAGCGCCTGGCCGGCAGCGATCCCCTGACCGGTCTGCATAATCGCCGCGCCCTGGAAGCCGAGGCGCCGCGACTGTTCGGCCAGGCGACCCCGGCCCGACCCGGCGCCCTGCTGCTGATCGATCTGGACAACTTCAAGCTGGTGAACGACCTCCATGGCCACGCGGCGGGCGACAGCCTGCTAATCGCCCTGAGCGAGCTGCTGCGCAGCTCCCTGCCCCGCCAGGCGCTGGCCGCCCGGCTGGGGGGCGATGAATTCGTGGTGCTGCTGGGTGAGGCGTCCGATGCGGATGTCGTGCGTTTGGCAGACACACTGCGCCAGCGCTTCAACCAGCTGGCGGCGCAGCGCCTGCGGACGCCAGAGCCCGTCACCCTGAGTATCGGCGCCGTACTGTTCGATCAACCGCCGGAAAGTCTGGCGGCCTTGCTGGAGCGCGGGGACGGTGC
The DNA here is from genome assembly GCF_028640825.1 of Pseudomonas sp. LA5. Classification (NCBI taxonomy): domain Bacteria; kingdom Pseudomonadati; phylum Pseudomonadota; class Gammaproteobacteria; order Pseudomonadales; family Pseudomonadaceae; genus Pseudomonas; species Pseudomonas sp. LA5. Next base: position 197,280 of record NZ_JAQYZY010000024.1, on the reverse strand, counting down.
CCTCTACGCCGCCAAGCGCGGCGGGCGGGATGGCTTGCGGATGAGCCTGGGATGAGGCCGCGCTAATGGCTTAGGCTTGGGCGATTGCCTGACCGGAGCCACCATGCCCATCGCCCTCGAATCCCCCGACCAACCCGAGGTGACCGCCCTGATCGCCGAACTGGATGCCTATCAGGACGACCTCTATCCGCCCGAGAGTCGTCATGCCCTGGATCTGACGTCGCTCATGCAGCCGAACGTGCTGTTCCTGGTCGCCCGGGATGACAGCGGCAGTGCCCTGGGCTGTGGGGCCATGGTGTTGCAGGACGACTATGGCGAGATCAAGCGGATGTATGTGAGCCCCAGGGGTCGCGGGCAGGGGCTGGGTGGTCGCCTGCTGGCGGAGCTGGAGCGTGAAGCGGCAGGCCGCGGGTGTGAGTTGGCGCGACTGGAAACAGGGCCCTATCAGCCGGAGGCCTTGCGGCTCTATGAGTCGGCGGGTTACCGGCGGCGTGGTCCTTTTGGAGCGTATCGGGACGATCCGTTGAGTGTGTTCATGGAGAAGCGGTTGATAGTGCACCGTAAATAACATAAGGATTTAATTCAGTTCAAAGCATACGGTGCGAGATTTAGGCAGCCGCCATGGCGGCTGTTTTAGACATTGACAGGTCAAGAGCTAACGAACCCGTAGCAAACGGTCAATCGAAGTATTACATCTGATATCTCACCTAATATCAGCCGAACACAAACAACACAGTTATTTCTCTACCCCAAAAAAAATAACGACATACGTCAAAGTAGTTGCGATCTTTGCTTGGCGTCACTAAAATCCTTTGCTCCTTACAAGCAAAATAGGAAACCAATTATAGGAAATTAAAATGCAGTATCTTTACAGCCAAAAAATTGAGATCTAGCCAACAGCAAGACCATTAAAAACGCCAACACCCAATCACACCCACTAGTAATTTGACCGAGAGCATCAGAGGCCCGCATAGAACTTCAAGACCAAATACTAAAGGGATTCCCCTCTCAAAATTGATCAGAAACCATTTCAAAAAAATCTTTAAACCACATTTCAGTAAAATATTCAAATTCTATAACGCAAATCCCCACATCAAAATACTCAGCACAGAAGAAACGTTTAAAACACGGATCATCGAGATTATAAGAAAAACCCTAAAGCACGACACTCTCCAAACTTAAATTAGGCTGACAGCATGAATAAAGATCAAGCCGTGACACTAAGATTGATAACCCTAAAAAACATTATCAACATTTTGATTCTTGCGATTTCAATTGCGTCCGCGCATTACATCGGTTTTTTGATGCACATTCCATTTGAGATGCTAAGCCTAATAGCTGACAACTTCCTAATAGATTTTATATTTACGTTCATATTTTATGTCACCCTCAGCCTTACCATGTCTCGCGTTATTGCATTTTCTTTATCGCAGCTAATATCTTCAGAAACATCTGCGCTTGCTGCTTTCTCCCTAAGACTAAGAAGACACTGGCCAAATAAATTTAATAAATTCGGCATCAAAGCTTTCAAAGAAAACGCGAAAATTGAAGCTGCATCCTATTGGCTATTCCTAATAACCGCCTTTATTTTCATATTAAATTTCTCATACTCAAAAATCAGCCTTGATAAAGTGGGAAATTTTTCGTGGCTTGTAATCGTCGGAATGAGCATATCAATTATTTCCAAAGCTGGATTCCTCAATAGGAACCCGCTCGAAGCGTCAAAAAGAATTTTTGATAAAAAAAGGGTAAGATTTCACAATCAACTAATCCAAGTAGTAGTAAAGAGTGGTACCGGACTACTTCTAGTCAGCTCCTTTTATTCGGGAATATTTAGGTACGAAAAGGTGATTGATGAAACGCCGCTGGACTTTCAATCTTCGAATTATAACGGAAAAGCCAATATACTCCTTTCATCAGGGCAGAAGTTTTTGCTAATCGAAAAAGCCGATCCAAAACGCTTTATATACACTGACAACCAGAAACTAATCACCTATAGAAAAGAAAAATAGGGCCATGATTCATGACATCACTAAATGAAAGCCGATCCCAGCCTGAATTAACATAAAATCAAGTCAATGCTAGTTCGGAATTTTTTGAACACCGTTCGCTAAATAATTCCGTCTGCGAGACTCTACAAAACTCCTCCGTCCCTTGGGATAGACAGACCTAGCGTCTGGCAGCGAAGTCGTCCTGTAGCTATGAGCCGGTTGGAAGATGCTGTAGGGCAGGTCAGTTGCAGAGGTACAAACGAGCAGATAACAGCGGCTGAAGGCAGCGCGGTTCTGAGCGTATCATCGGCTCAGATGGTGAAGGTCCATGCATTAATCACCCTTGGGTTTCCAATTCGACTAGAAACTCAAGGAGTTCGTAGCGAACAAGGCCGCCTGATATCGCACAACACAACATCACATAGGGAGCCATCAGCCTACCGCTGGTGAAGAATCGATCCTTCACCGATCCGGATAGCTATGTCGATGCCCGCTCCACCAAGTTCTGTATCCAATCGCTCAGTACTGGGGGTACTAGCGCCTGACGCAGACGAACAGCGCATTGCCCGCCTCGCCGGCCCAGGGTTCGATGCGCTGGTAGTCGTGCTCCAGCATCTGCACCTCGAAGTGCGGCTCCAGCAGGGCCAGCAATTCGGGGAAGTCCACCGCCACCATGGGGTGCTCGTCCTGCCAGGTCTGCTGCGCGCCGGCGTGGCGGCGTTCGATGCGCAGGCGGAGTTGCTGGTGTTCGCCCTCGCCCGGGTAGTGCCAGGCGGAGGCGAAGCTGAAGTGGCCATCGGCCCGTTCGACGCTGTGGCCGACGCTGGAGGCATTGTCGATACGGCGCTTGTCGACGGCGTTGAAGCAGAACAGGCCGCCGGGGGTCAGGGCCGCCCGGACCTGCGTCAGGCACGCCTGGAGCCGGGCAAGGCTGCCGCTGTAGTGCAGGGAGTAGAGAAAGCAGGTGATCAGGTCGACCGGCTGGTCCAGCTCGAAAGCGCACATGTCCTGGCAGGAGAAATCCGCCTCGGGGCAACGCAACGCGGCCTGGGCCAGCATCGGCGGATTGAGGTCCAGCCCGCTGCTCTGGAAGCCGGCATCGAGAAAGTGCCGCACATGGGGACCGGTGCCGCAGGCGAGGTCGAGATGACGGCTGCCACCGTTGCCGAACAGTCGCTGCAGGCGCAGCACCGCCTGGCTCTGGGCCCGGTAGTCGATGTCGGCGCAGAGCAGGTCGTAGTAGGCCGACAGGTCGGTGTAGAGGGCGGTGGCGGACATCGCAGGGGCTCGGGGCTGGAGACGCGGGCGCGCATCTTAGTCGGTTTCTACACGCTTCGACGCCTTATACTGGCGGTTTTCCCGAGAGTCCCCTGACGTGAGCAACAAGAGATACGCCTGCATCGGCCTGAGCAACCCCAAGTCGCCGTCCAACGTCGGGTCCATCATGAGGGCGGCGGGTTGCTACGGGGTGGCCTCGGTGTTCTATACCGGCACCCGCTACGACCGCGCCAAGGACTTCGTCACCGACACCAAGAAAGTCCATCAGGACATCCCGCTGATCAACATCGACGACCTGCGCCGCATCCTGCCGCTGGGGTGCGTACCGGTGGCGGTTGAGCTGGTGGAGGGCGCCCGGCCGCTGCCCGAATACACCCATCCCGATCGCGCACTCTATCTGTTCGGCTCGGAGGACGGTTCGCTGAGCCAGGAGCTGCGCGACTGGTGCGAGGACGTGGTGTACATCCCCACCCAGGGCTGCATGAATCTGGCGGCCACGGTCAATGTGGTGCTCTATGACCGCCTGGCGAAGGGTAATAACACCCGCTCCGGTCCGCTGTTTTAACCAAACCCCTGGGTCGGCCGGCGCAAGACCGGATCGAAGGGGTTGATGCGCGCGGCGATCACCCCGGCTTCGCGGCGGAGCAGTTCGATCACCGTGGGCAGGCGCTGGGGGTTGAGGCGTTCGCTCAGGGTGCCCACGCTCAGCGCCGCCACCGCCCGGCCATTGCGGTCGAGGATGGGCACGGCGAGGCCCGCCATGCCGGCCAGCACCCCGGTGTTGCGCGCGGCGTAGCCCTGCTGGCGGACGTTGTCGATCTCGGCGCGCAGCAGCACTTCATCGTAATGATGGGCATCGCGCAGCCGCGGCAGGTTGTAGCGGATCACCTCGTCGCGTTCTTCCTCGGGTAGGAAGGCCAAGATCGCCAGGGCGCCCTGGCCGCCGCCCAGGGGCACGCGACCGCCGATGTCGCCGGTGAAGGTGCGGATCGGATAGGGCCCCTCGCTGCGATCCAGGCACATGGCGTCGAAGCCGCTGCGCGCCAGCAGGAACAGTGAGTCGCCCAGGGACGCCGACAGCCGCAGCAGACTCGGCCGCGCCAGGTCGCGCAGGTTGCCGACCTGGCCGGCGCGGGCCGCCAGGGCGAAGAAATCCAGGCTCAGGCGGTATCTCTTGCTACGGGCGCACTGCTCGACCATGCCCTCTTCCACCAGGCCACGCAGCAGCCGGTGGGTGGTGGGTTGCGACAGGCCGACGCGCTCGGCCAGGCGGGTGACCTTTTCCCCCTCGGGATCACCCTCACCCAGGGCGCGCACCACGGCGAACACCCGGCTGATGGCGCCAACACCTACCTCACCTGCCGCTGTCTTTCTTTCACTGGAATCTTCCATCTACCGCGCTCCAAAATATTCCACTGAGTGAATAAATCTAAAAAAAGAGTTCATTCAGTGAAAAACCCGCTTGTCCCGCATCCTAGGTCGCCCTTACCTTCAGGTCCATAGGGCGATACTCACAATCACCGGACGCCGCCAATCGAGCGAGCGCCAACGTCCCAGATCCAGGCTGTCTTTCGCCCTGCCAAAACCTTGCCCACCTCTCCCGTGGGCGCGACCGGAGGAGCATTGCGGCCATGGCTTTCCTGACTCTCGACAATCTCAGCAAGCGCTACGGCGACAGCTACGCGGTGGCCGGTTCGACCCTGGCCATCGAGCGCGGCGAATTCGTCTCCCTGCTCGGCCCCTCCGGCTGCGGCAAGACCACCACCCTGCAGATGATCGCTGGCTTCGTCGACGTCAGCAGCGGGCGCATCCTACTCGACGGCCAGGACATCACCCACGCCAAGCCGGCCAGTCGCGGCCTCGGGGTGGTCTTCCAGAGCTATGCGCTGTTCCCCCACATGACGGTGCGCGACAACGTCGCCTTCGGCCTGCGCATGCGCAAGGTGGCGGGCGCCGAGCTGGCGCGCCGCGTCGAGGAAGCCCTGGGCCTGGTGCACCTGGGCCAGCACGCCGAGCGCTATCCGCGCGAACTTTCCGGTGGCCAGCGCCAGCGGGTCGCCCTGGCCAGAGCGCTGGTGATAGCACCCCCGGTGCTGCTGCTGGACGAGCCGCTGTCCAACCTGGACGCCCATCTGCGCGAAGAGATGCAGTTCGAGATCCGCCGCATCCAGCGCGAGGTGGGCATCACCACCCTGATGGTCACCCACGACCAGTCCGAGGCGCTGTCCATCAGCGACCGGGTGGTGGTGATGGAGGCCGGGCGCATCACCCAGGTGGATGCGCCCTATCGGCTCTACGAACATCCGCGCAACAGATTCATCTCCGACTTCGTCGGCAAGGCCAATCTGCTGCCCGGCAGCCTGGATGCCCAGGGTCGGCCACAGATCACCGCGGGCGGCGCCCTGGCGATCTCGCTGCGGCCGGAAAAGATCGAGTTGCGCCCCGCCGGTGAGGGGCGTCTGCAAGGACGGGTGCTGACCCGCTTCTTCCTCGGCAGCCAGTGGCTGTATCGGCTGGAGACGGCGCTGGGCGAGGTGTCGGTGCTGCGCAGCAACGATGGGCTGCCGCCGCTGGACGAGGGCCAGCGCGTCGGGCTGCACTGGGACGACGGTCTGCTGCGCCGACTGGAAGCCGCGGAGGCCGCCGCATGAGCACCCTGCTGCGCGGCACCGGTCGCGCCTATCTGCTCAGCGCCCCGGCCCTGGTGCTGTTCGCCGGACTGCTGCTGGCGCCCCTGGCGCTGACCCTGGCGCTGTCGTTCAACGTCTTCGACTACGAAACCGGGATCAAGGAAGGCAGCTACACCCTGGCGCACTACCTGAGCCTGCTGGGCGATCCCTACTTCTACGAGATCTTCCTGCGCACCTTCTGGATCAGCGCCCTGGTCACCCTGCTCTGCGTGCTGATCGGGGTGCCGGAGGCCATCGTCCTCAGTCGCATGGGCGCGCCCTGGCGCTCTATCTTCCTGATCCTGGTACTGACGCCGCTGTTGATCTCGGTGGTGGTGCGCGCCTTTGGCTGGAGTCTGCTGCTGGGCGCCGACGGCCTGGTCAACCAGGCCATCGTGGCCCTGGGCGGGCGGCCGCTGAAGCTGCTCTACACCCCCTTCGCGGTGATCGTCGGCCTGGTCCACGTGATGCTGCCCTTCATGATCATCCCGGTATGGACCTCCCTGCAGAAGCTCGATCCCTCCGCCGAGCAGGCCGCGCTGTCCCTGGGCGCCAGTCACCTGACGGTGCTGCGGCGCATCGTGCTGCCCCAGGTGATGCCCGGGGTGCTGTCCGGAACGCTGATCGTCTTCGGCCTGGCCGCCAGCTCCTTCGCCATTCCCGGCCTGCTGGGCGGACGCCGGCTGAAGATGGTCGCCACCCTGATCTACGACCAGTACCTGGCGGAACTCAACTGGCCGATGGGCGCCACCCTGGCGGTGGCCCTGCTGCTGCTCAACCTGCTGGTGATGCTGGGCTGGAATCGCCTGGTGGAACGCCGCTACAAACGTGCCCTGGGAGTCTGACCTCATGACCCGCAACGGCCCGCTCGGGCTCGCCTTCCATACCCTGGTGATGGTCTTCATGCTGGCGCCGCTGGTGGTGGTCTGCCTGGTGGCCTTCACTCCGGAAAACACCCTCAGCCTGCCCACTTCCGGCTTTTCGCTGCGCTGGTTCGCCGCCGTGTTCGAGCGAGCGGACTTTCTCACCGCCTTCTACAACAGCCTGCAGCTGGCGGCGCTGTCGGCCACCCTGGCGACGCTGATCGCGGTGCCGGCGGGGCTGGCCATCACCCGCTACCGCTTTCCCGGCCAGGGCTTTCTCAACGGCCTGTTCCTCTCGCCGATCATCATCCCGCACCTGGTGCTGGGCGTGGCCATGCTGCGGCTGTTCGCCCTGCTGGGGGTGAATGGCAGCTTCAGCTGGCTGGTGCTGGCCCACGTGGTGGTGATCACCCCCTATGTGCTGCGCCTGGTGATCGCCGCCGCCATCGGCATCGACCGCAGTGCCGAGCAGGCCGCCGAGAGCCTGGGCGCCAGTCGCACCACGCTGTTCTGCCGCATCACCCTGCCGATGATCCTGCCCGGGGTGGCCGGCGGCTGGCTGCTGGCCTTCATCAACAGCTTCGACGAGGTGACCCTGTCAATCTTCGTCACCTCGCCGGCGACCCAGACCCTGCCGGTGCGGATGTACGTCTACGCCACCGAATCCATCGATCCGATGATGGCGGCGGTGTCGGCGCTGGTGATCGCCCTGACCGCGGCCACCATGATCCTGCTCGACCGCATCTATGGCCTGGATCGCGTGCTGGTGGGCAAACAATGAACAGCCGAGACCCGTCCATGGCACTGCTCAAGCGGGTGGCCGAATGCGACCGCCCGACCCTGGTCTTCACCCTCGACGGCCAGCCGGCCGAGGGCCTGCAGGGCGACACCCTGCTCACCGCCATCCTGACCCAGAGCGATCACCTGCGCGGCAGCGACTTCGGCGGCGAACCCCGCGCCGGCTTCTGCCTGATGGGCGCCTGCCAGGACTGCTGGGTGCGCCTGGCCGACGGCCGCCGGGTGCGTGCCTGCGCCACCTTTCTCGAAGCGGGCCAGCAGGTCAGCCGCGATCCAGGGCGGCCGCTGTGAGCGCCGTAGTGGTGGTGGGTGCTGGGCCGGCGGGCATTCGCGCGGCCCAGACCCTGGTCGCCCATGGCCTTGAGCCGGTGCTGCTGGACGAAAGCGCCCGCGGCGGCGGCCAGATCTATCGCCAGCAACCGGGTAATTTCCAGCGTCCGATCAAGGCGCTGTACGGCTTCGAAGCGGGCAAGGCCCAGGCGCTGCACGGCGCGCTGGAGGCCGCGCAGGCAAAGCTGGACTATCGACCCGACACCCTGGTGTGGAATGCCGAAGCGCGCGCCCTGGATACCCTCAGCCAGGGCCGCTATGTCGATCGCCTGGCCTTCGACCAGGTCATCGTCGCCACCGGTGCCACCGACCGCATCCTGCCGGTGCCGGGTTGGACCCTGCCGGGCGTCTACAGCCTGGGCGCCACCCAGGTGGCGCTCAAGTTCCAGGGCTGCGCCATCGGTAGCCGCCCGGTGCTGGCCGGTACCGGTCCGCTGCTCTATCTCGTCGCCTATCAATACGCCAAGGCCGGGGCCAAGCCTCTGGCGGTGCTGGACAGCGCGCCCTTCCGCGACCAGGCCGCGGCCACCCCGGCCCTGCTCGGCCAGCCGGCCACCTTCGCCAAGGGCCTCTACTACCGCAGCTGGCTGGCACTGCACGGCGTACCCGTGCACCAGGGCGCCGATCTCCTGGCGGTCGAGGGCGAGCGCCGGGTGGAAGCCGTGCGCTGGCGCGCCGCCGACGGCGAAGCGCATCGACTGGAGTGCGATGCGCTGGGCTTCGGCCAGACGCTGCGCAGCGAGACCCAGCTGGCCGACCTGCTGGGGTGCGACTTCGCCTGGAGCGTTCTCAACCGGGCCTGGTTGCCGGTACGGGACAGTGGTGGACGCAGCAGTCAGACCGGGGTCTACCTGGCCGGCGACGGCGCCGGCATCCAGGGCGCCGATGCTGCCGAACTGGCGGGCGAACTGGCAGCCCTGAGTCTGCTGGATGATCGTGGCGTGCCGGTGGACAGGGCGCGTATCCAGGCCCTGCAGGCACGCCTGGCGCGCTTCGAGGTCTTTCGCCAGGGCCTGGAGCGGGCCTTCCCCTTCCCCGCGGACTGGGCGGCCAAGGCGCCGGACGAACTCATGGTCTGTCGCTGCGAACAGGTCAGCGCCGGCGAGATCCGCGCTGCGGTGGATCAGGGGCACTGGGAGATCAACCGGGTCAAGGCCACCTGCCGGGTCGGCATGGGCCGCTGCCAGGGCCGCATCTGCGGCGCGGCGGCGGCCGAGTTGATCGCCTGCGCCAGTGGTCGGCCGCTGGACCAGATCGGTCGGTTGCGCGCCCAGGCGCCGATCAAGCCGCTGCCCTTTGGCGTGGAGCTGGCGCCATGAGCCGGCTGGACGTGGATGTCCTGATCATCGGCGGCGGCATCGTCGGCAGCAGCGCGGCGCTGTTCCTGGCCCAGGGCGGCCAGCGCATCGCGCTGCTGGAACGCAACTTCTGCGGCGCCCAGGCCAGTGGCGTCAACTACGGCGGGGTGCGCCGCCAGGGCCGCCCGCTGGTGCAGTTGCCGCTGTCCAGTCGCGCCCATCAGCTCTGGGGCGGTCTGCAGGACCTGCTGGGTACCGATGGCGAATACCTCAGATCCGGCCACCTCAAGCTGGCCCGCAGCGACACCGACTTCGCCTCCCTGCAGGCCTATGCCCAGGCCAGCCAGGGCTTCGACCTCGACCTGCAACTGCTCGACCGGAGCGAATTGCGCCGGCGCTTTCCCTGGGTCGGCGACATCGCCGTGGGCGCCTCCTTCTGCCCGGAGGACGGCCACGCCAATCCACGGCTGGTCTCCCCGGCCTTCGCCCGGGCAGCCGCGCGTGCCGGCGCGCAGATTTTCGAGCGTACCGCCGTGACCGCCGTCGAGCACGACGGCCAGCGCTTCCAGCTCCGCACCGACAGCGGCCTGACCTTGAGCGCACCCTGGCTGCTGAATTGCGCCGGCGCCTGGGCCGCGGAGCTGGCCGCCCGCTTCGGCGAGCCGGTCCCCCTCACCGCGGCCCATCCGGCCATGCTGGTGACCGAACCGCTGCCGCCCTTCATGAGCGCCAGCACCGGCGTGGAAGGCGGCGGCATCTATGCCCGCCAGGTGGCGCGCGGCAATTGCGTGCTGGGCGGCGGGCGCGGTTTCGCCCTCGACGCCGATCGCGCCCGCCCCGGCCAGCTGGCCATCCTCGACATCCTCAGAAACGCCGCCGAACTCTATCCGGCTCTCACCGGTGCCCAGGCCATCCGCACCTGGAGCGGCGTCGAGGGCTATCTACCGGATCACCAGCCGGTGCTCGGCCCCAGTCTTACCACCCCCGGCCTGCTGCACGGCTTCGGCTTTGCCGGCGCGGGCTTCCAGATCGGGCCGGCGGCTGGCGAAGCCCTGGCCGAGTGCATCCTGCAGGGCGCGCCCCGGCACAGCCTGCAGGCCTTTTCCATCGCCCGTTTCCCTTCCCAGCCCAGGAGTTCCCAATCATGCGCCTGACCCCCGCCCTGCTCGTGGCCCTCGCCGGCCTGCCCCTGGCCGCCGTGGCCGAACCGACGCTCTACCTCGGCATGAACGGCGGCACCATGGAGCGCCTCTATGCCGACAGCGTGCTGCCCGCCTTCGAGAAGGCGCACAACGTCAAGGTGGTGATCGTGCCCGGCACCTCGGCGGACATCCTCGCCAAGGTCCAGGCCAGTCCGCAGAAGCCGCCGATCCACGTGATGTTTCTCGACGACGGCATCATGTACCGCGCCATCGGCATGAATCTCTGCAGCCCGCTCAAGCCCAGCGCGAGCCTGGCGCAGATTCCCGAAAAGGCCAAGATCAAGGACCAGGCCGCCGCCGTCAGCCTGGGCGTGACCGGTCTGGCCTACAACAGCCGGCTGTTCAAGGACAAGGGCTGGGCGGCGCCGACCTCCTGGGCGGACCTCGCCGATCCCAAGTACAAGGGCAAGGTGGTGTTCCAGTCGCTGTCCTCGTCGACCTTCGGCCTGCACGGTTTCCTGATGTTCAACCGCCTCAAGGGCGGCACCGAGCAGGACGTCGACCCCGGCTTCAAGGCCTGGCCCACCACCGTCGGCCCCAATGTGCTGGAGTACATCCCCAGTTCGGCCAAGCTCTCGGAGATGGTGCAGACCGACGAGGCGGCACTGTTCCCGCTCACGCCCACCCAGGTCACCGCGCTCAAGCTCAAGGGCATCCCGGTGGAATACGCGCCGCCCAAGGAAGGCGCCGTGGTGCTCAACGTCGCCGAATGCGTGACCGCCAACAACGACCAGCCGGAGCTGGCCCAGCAGCTGGCGGAATACCTGCTGACGCCCGAAGCCCAGGCGCCGGCGCTGGAACTGGGCGACCAGATCCCGTCCAACCCCAACACCCCCACCACCGACAAGACCCGCGGCCAGGTGGACGCCATGCAGAACTACCTGAAGACCGCCGTGACCATCGACTGGGATGAGGTCAACAAGGTGCGGCCGCAGTGGAACGCCCGCTGGAACCGGCAGGTGGAGCGCTAGTCGCTCGAACAGCGCAAACGCACCGCTGGATGTCGACCCTGGACAACTCCGGTCCGGGGCGACCCCTCACCCTTGACGGCTTCCATCACCAGGAGAGCCGCCATGGCCAACCCGCCCATCACCGTTCTGCGCGACACCCAACCCCTGCCCGTGGTCGATGCCTGCAAATGGGAGCGCATCGAAGGTGAGCCCCATACCGTCAACCTCAATGCCTACACCTCCGATGACGGCAGCAAGATCATGGGCACCTGGATCTGCACCCCCGGCAAGTGGCGCGTCGACTACGTGAAGTGGGAGTACTGCCACTTCCAGGAGGGGTACTGCATCATCACCCCCGATGGCCAGCAACCCATTCACCTCAAGGCCGGCGACATCTTCGTCGTCGAACCCGGCATGAAGGGCACCTGGGAAGTGGTCGAGACGGTGCGCAAGTATTTCGTCTTCGCCTGATCCCGCCAGGCCCCGGCACCGCTGCCGGCGGCCCAGGCTTCAGCGACCGTCGAAGCCGCGGAAGAAGCGCTCGGCGTTGTCGCTCAGGGTGTCCAGGTCGTACCCCCCTTCCTGCACGATCACCGTGGGCAGTCCCAGGGCCTTGATCCTTTCGCCCAGCACGCCGAATCCCGCCTGACTCACCGCCACCTTGGACTGAGGATCGTTTTCGTAGATGTCGAAGCCGAGGGACAGCACCAGCACGTCCGGCGCCCACTGCCGTAGCGCCGCCTCGGCTTCCTCAAGCCGGGCGAAGAAGTCGGCCTCGGAGGCGCCATGGGGCATCGGCAGGTTGAGGTTGCAGCCTTCGCCCTGCCCACTGCCATGCTCGTCGGCGAAGCCGGCCACCACCGGATAGAAGTTGGTCGGATCGCCGTGGATCGACAGGTAAAAGACGTCGTCGCGCTCGTAGAAGATTTCCTGGATGCCCTGACCGTGGTGCATGTCGGTATCCAGGATGGCGACTCGGGCAAAGCGCGTCCGTAGCTCCTGGGCGGCGATGGCCGCTCCGTTCAGGTAGCAGAAACCACCAGCCGCCTCGGCCCGGGCATGGTGGCCTGGCGGGCGACACAGCGCATAGGCGGCCGGCTCGCCGTCACGTACGCAGCGCGCCGCCGCCACCGCGCTCTGGGCGGAGCCATAGACGGCGGCCCAGGTCTGGGCGCCGATCGGGCAACTGCCGTCCGCCAGGTAGCGGGCGGTCTGGCCAAGGATGCCACGCAATGGGTTGTTCTCGCGGACATAGATGTTCGACATCACCTCGTCACCCCAGTCTTCGGGCACCTGGTGCCAGTCGCGATAGGCATTCTCCAGGTAGGTCACATAGGCCTCGCCGTGCACGGCATGCAGCGGCGCGCGGCCGTGATCCGCCGGCTGTTCGAGGGGATAGCCCAGCCGCTCCACCGCGGCCAGCAGGGCGTCGAGGCGGGCCGGCACTTCCTGGGGGGTGCGCATCTGGCCACGGGACAGGTAGCTGCGCGGATGATGCAGGCGCTGATCGGGATGGAAAAAGGTCTTCATGTCATCTCTCCTGACGGCCCGCGCGGGCCAGCACGGCATTGAACAGGACGTCGGCGCCGCGGCGGACGTCATCGAAACTGGCCGATTCGGCCTCGTTGTGGCTCAGGCCGCCGGCACAGGGGATGAAGATCATCGCCGTGGGGCAGTGCCTGGCCAGGTGGATGGCGTCGTGACCGGCGCCGCTGATGATGTCGCGGTGGGGATAGCCCAGCGCCTGGACCGCCTCGCGCACGGCGCCGACGCAGTCGGCGGCAAAGGGGGTGGCAGGGCTCAGCCAGTGCCGCTGGACGTCCAGCGACAAGCCGCGCTCGTCGGCCACGGCGGCCAGGCAATCGCGTGCGGCGGTTTCCAGCGCTGCCAGGGTCTGGTCCTGGGGGTGACGCAGGTCCAGGGTGAAGCGCACCTCGCCGGCGATGGTGTTGCGCGAGGAGCGCGCCACGTCCAGTTGCCCCACGGTGACCAGTCCGTCACCGAAGCGAAAAGCCAGATCCTCCAGCGCCGCCAGCATCCGGCCGACGCCGAACAGGGCATCCCGGCGCCTGGCCATGGGGGTGGTGCCGGCGTGGGCCGCGGTGCCGCGAACGCACACGTCGAGCCAGCAGATCGCCTGGCCCCCGGTGACCACGCCCACGGCCAGGCCTTCGTCTTCAAGCACCGGGCCCTGCTCGATATGGGCCTCGAAATAGCTATCGAAGGACCGCCCCAACGGCTGGTCGCCGGCATAGCCGGTGCGTTCCAGACTCGTGGCCACGGAGATGCCGTCACGGTCGCAGGTCGCCAGGGCCTCGGCCAGGGGCAACTGCCCGGTGAAGACCGCGGAACCCAGCATGGCCGGCGTGAAGCGCGCACCCTCCTCGTTGGTCCAGACGGCGAGTTCCAGGGGTCGATCGGTCTGGATGTCCGCGTCGTTCAGGCTGCGCATCACCTCCAGCCCGGCGAGCACGCCATAGACGCCATCGAAGCGACCGCCCTTGGGTTGGGTGTCCAGATGGCTGCCCATGACCACCGGCGCGGCCTGGTCATCAAGCCCCGGACGACGGGCGAACAGGTTGCCGATGGGGTCCACCGTCAGGCTGAGGCCGGCGGCCACGCACCACTGGCTGAACAGCGCCCGCCCCTGGCGATCTTCTTCGCTCAGGGCCAGGCGACTGCTGCCCCCGGCCTCGCCCGGGCCGACCTCGGCCATGGCCGCCAGACTCTGCCAGAGGCGCTCGCCATCAACTTTATACATGCGGGATTCCTTGTGCTCAGGCGTGAGAGACATGGGCGGTGGCCTCCCGGCGGCGCGCCAGAGCCGCCACGCACAGCAGCGACAGGCCGGCCAGCAGGGAATAGAAGACCGCCAGCGGCCACCACTCGCCCGTGAAGCGATGGGCCAGCAGGGTGCCGACCATGGGGGTCAGGCCACCGGCAATGGCGCCACAGACCTGGTAGGCCATGGAGATGGCGGTGTAGCGCACCCGGGTAGCGAAGACGCCACTGACGAAGCCGGCGATCACCGCATAGAAGGACGCCATGCAGGCGGCCGCCAGGGCGATTCCCAGCACGATCAGCGGCGCCGAGCCGGTCTTGACCAGCACGAACATCGGATAGGGCGAGGCCATGGCCAGGGCCGCGATCAACAGCAGGAAACGTGCGCTGCCCATACGCTCGGCGAGCAGCGCGGCCAGCGGCTGGACCAGGAACTGGATGAGGGCGACGAACAGCAGGCAATCAAGGATCAGCGAGCGCGACAACTCCAGCACCTGGGTGGTGTAGCTGAGCATGAAGGTGTTGGTGAAATAGACTCCGGCGATGCCCAGGGTATTGGCGCCGATGCACAGCAGCAGCGGACGCCAGGCGGTGCGCAGCACTTCGGCCGCCGGCGCCTTGGCCGTTTCCTGGCGCTCCTTCATCTCGGCGAATTCGGGGGACTCGTCCACGCCCAGGCGGATGGCCAGGCCGACCACCAGCAGCAGCGCGCTGGCCAGGAACGGCAGGCGCCAGCCCCAGTCGAGCAGATCCTCTTCCGGCAGGCTGGTGACGCTACGAAAGGCGATGATCGACAGGATCAGGCCGGCCGGGCTGCCCCACTGGGCGAAGGAGGCGAAAAAGGTCCGTCGACCGGCCGGTGCATGCTCGCCGGCCATCAGCACGGCGCCGCCCCATTCGCCACCCACGGCGATGCCCTGCACCACCCGCAGCAGGATCAGCAGGATCGGCGCCCAGACGCCGGCCTGGCTGTAGGTGGGTAGCACGCCGATGAGCACGGTGACCACGCCCATCATCAGCAGGGTGACGATCAGGGATTTCTTGCGGCCGATGCGGTCGCCGATATGGCCGAAGACCAGGCCACCCAATGGCCGGGCGAAGAACCCCACGGCGAAGGTGCCGAAGGCGGCCAGGGTGCTCAGCAAGCGGTCTTCGGAGGGAAAGAACAGCTGGCCGAAGACCAGCGCGGCGGCGGTGGCGAAGATGTAGTAGTCGTACCACTCGATGGTGGTGCCCACGAAGGCAGCGGCGGCGGCGCGCCTGGGTTGGCGACGCGGTGAGGTGGACGGCATGCAGGGTGCTCCTATCGACTGCCGGAAAAGGAAGCGGCGCGGCGGATCAAAGGCCGGACGCACGGAGAGCGATGGGCAGGGGCGGTCAGGGAGACATGGACGCAGCACTCCTGGGGATATCGTTCTTGTTGGGCAGGAGAGAGAGAAGAATGCAGGAGCGTTCTAGGGCGCCTTGACGTCGTTATCCCTTGGCAGGCTAAGATTAGTCAATTTTCTAATTCTTATACCTATCTATAAGCATGGCTAATAATCAGGATGAACCGCTCTCCCCCGCGCCCTTGCCAGACGGCCGGCGTTTTCTCAACGATCGGCTGGACTGGAATCTCCTGCGCACCTATCTGGTGATCGTTCAGGAGGGCAGCGTGAGTCGTGCGGCCGCGCGGCTGCACCTGACTCAGCCAGCCGTCAGCCAAGCCCTCAAGCGGCTGGAGGAACAACTCGATCGCGGGCTGATCATTCGCCGGGGGCCGCGCTTCGCCCTCACCGAGGCCGGCGAAGAGGTGGCCCGCATCGCCAGCGACCTTTATGGCAACGTCTCCCGTCTCGGCGCTGCGCTGGAGCGCTCAACGGAAACCGTGGTGGGCAAGGTGCGGATGCTCACCATCAGCCGCATCCAGTCGCGCTGCTACGACGACTTCCTCGCCGACTTCCACCGCCGCTTTCCGCGGGTGGAACTGGAGATCGACGTGATGCGCAGCTCGGACATCATCAGCTCCCTGCTGCAGAAGACCGCGACCCTGGGCCTCGCCCTCTGCCGTATTCCTCAGCCAAAACTGGAGCAACGGGTGCTGTTGCAGCAGCGCTATGCCTTTTTCTGCGGACGTCGCCACCCCCTGTTCGGGCGCAGTGACCTGTCGCTGGCCGATCTGCAGGGCGAGAACTTCGTCAGTTTCACCAGCGACCAGATTGGCGGCAGCCTCTCGCCGCTCACCATCTTTCGCGATCAGCAGGGCTTCACCGGACGGATCGTCGCTTCCTCACCCAGCCTCGAAGAAATCCGCCGCCTGGTCGGCGCCGGTTACGGCATCGGCTGTCTGCCCCAGCATGTAGTGGCCGATGACGTGGCCGCCGGCCAACTCTGGCGACTGCCGCCCGGCGAAGGCGTGGCCGATGTCGACGTGCACCTGCTCTGGCACCGCGAGCAGCGCATGACCCAGGCGGAAACGGCGCTGCTGGAAGGCTTCCAGCATCTGCTGGCGACCACCGAGGTGGCCGCGCGGCTCTAGGGCGCTTTCACTCGGTCCACGGGAAGGGTCTTGCTATGCTGATCCGTTGGATATCCCTGCCAAGGAGCTCCCATGGATCCCTACCCTCGCCCAGGCACCTGGCGCGAGCGCCTGTACATCATCATCTTCCACACCTACACCCCGGCCGGAAGACTCTTCGACACCCTGCTGCTGGCGGTCATCATGGCCAGCCTGGGCGTGGTGATGCTGGACAGCATCCAGGCCATCCATCTGCGCTACGGCAGCTGGCTCTATGGACTGGAATGGATCTTTACCGGTCTCTTCGCGATCGAATACCTGCTGCGGGTGATCTGCGCGCCCCGGCCACGCCAGTACGTCACCAGTTTCTATGGCTTCATCGATTTGCTGGCCGTGCTGCCGGCCTTTATCGCCCTGCTGATGCCCGATGCCCAGTATTTCCTCGTCATCCGGGTGCTGCGGATGATGCGGGTGTTCCGCGTGCTCAAGCTGACGCCCTACCTGAGCCAGGCAGATTTCCTGATGGTGGCGCTGAGCAGCAGCCGGCAGAAGATCACCGTCTTCCTGCTGGCCATCTGCACCCTGGTGACCATGTTCGGCACCTTCATGTACGTCATCGAAGGACCGGCCAACGGCTTTACCAGCATCCCGCGCAGCATCTACTGGGCGGTGGTGACCCTGACCACCGTGGGCTTCGGCGACATGGTGCCCAAGACGGCACTGGGCCAGACCCTGGCGGGCATGATCATGATCACCGGTTATTCGATCATCGCCGTGCCCACCGGCATCTTTACCGCGGAGCTGGCCAACGCCATGCGCAGCGCCACGCTACAGCGCGACTGTCCACGCTGCCAGAAGCCTACCCACGAGCCCGACTCCTCCTTTTGCAATCGCTGCGGCAATCCGCTGTTCCCTCCTACTGAGAAGAGCCAGCCGGAAGAGTCGGCCCACTAGGCCGGACGCTGCGTCTCAGGGCGTGGCGTCGCTGGCATAGCAGGCCCAGGCCGGGCGCGTGGCCAGACGTTCGAGATAGGCCTCGATCGCCGGCGCCGCGAAGCGCTCCAGCGGGGTGCTGCGCCAGCGGTGCAGCGACAGGCCCAGGGCGATGTCGGCCAGGCTGAAGTGTTCGCCGGCCACATAGGGGCCGTGCTGCGCCAGATGCGCTTCCAGAATGGCGATGCGCTCGTTCCAGGCGGCGACACCTTGCGCCAGGCGCTGCGGATCGGGTTCCGCTGGCTGCTGCTTCACCAGGGCCAGATAGGCGTAGCTCCAGGCCGGATTGAGTTCGCAGGCCTGCCAGTCCAGCCACTGATCGACCCGCGCCCGGGCGCGCAGCGCGGTGGGATACAGCGCCTCGCCGCCATGGGCATTGGCCAGGTAGCGCAGGATGCTGTTGGATTCCCAGAGCACGAAGTCGCCGTCCAGCAGGACCGGGATCTGGCCATTGGGATTCCACTGCAGGTACTCGGCGGATTGCGCCGAGCGAAAGCCGGCGCCCCAGTCCTCGCGCTCATAGCCCAGGCCCAGTTCGTCGAGGCACCAGAGTGCCTTGCGGACGTTGATCGAAGAGACGCGACCAAGGATCTTCAGCATGCCGAGGCGACCTCCAGAAATGGATCATTGAGATAGGGCTCGATATTGCCGAGCGCGCGCTGCACATAGTCCTCCTTCTCGCCCACCGGTGCCACGTAATGCAGCACCTCGGCCGCGGCCTCGCGGCCCAGCAGCCGGGCGATGGCCCAGGCCGCCAGGTAGCTGGAGGCCAGGCAGCCGCCGGCGGTGGCCAGGTTGCCGCGGGCGAAGAAGGGTTGCGCCAGCACCTCGATGCCGGCTTCCTGCACCCAGGGCCTGGTGGTGAGATCGGTGCAGCCGGGTACACCGTCGAGCAGGCCGAGGCGCGCCAGCAACAGGGTGCCGGAGCACTGGGCGCCGATCAGCTGGCGTCCGGGGTCGAGCACCGCCAGCTGTTCCAGCAGGGCGGCGTCTCGCGCCAGTTCCCGGGTACGGCTGCCACTGCCCACCAGCACGGCGGTGCAGTCCGCCAGTTCGTCGAAGCCGGCCTGACGCTCCAGGCGAACGCCGTTCATGGAGGTCACGCAGGGGGTCGGCGCCATCAGCGAGACCCGCCAGTCCGGACGCTTGATGCGATTGAGGAGGCCCAGGGCGATCAGGGAGTCCAGTTCGTTGAAGCCGTCGAAGGTGAGGATGGCGAGGTGCATGGGGCTACCAGGGGCGCGGGGTGAAGCGAGAGTCTCGGCCTCACGGGCGGGCGTCGGCCAGATACAGTGCCGCGCCAGGCTGGCCATACAGTCAGGCCGGCCATCGACAAACCGCTCTAAGGCGGGCAATAGCACCCCTGACCTACTTGGAAGCACTAGCACTTAGCCATTACAGTGACGCACCCTGGCCGAGCCATCGGCCGATTTGCCATCGTCCAGCGGCCCTACTCCCTTCCGAGATGTCGATGGACGACGATATTCGCTATGAACAGCATGTCCGCCGGGTACTGCGCACGCCCCTGCTGGTGTTGCAGCCCCTGATGCTGGCGATGTGGCCGCTGAGTCTGTGGAGCAATCCGCTGATCGGCAGTCCCTACAAGGCGCGCTATTTCGCGCTGATGCTGCTGTTGCTGGGGATCAGCGCCCTGCTCAGCGTGGCGCGCAGCGCGCGCATGATGAGTCTGACCTTCACGGGCAACATCTGGGCGCTCATCCTCGCCTTTCGCATCCAGATCCAGGATGGCGGCGCCCTGGGTCACTACTGGAATCTCCCCATTGCCATCGTCGTCGTGCTGGGCACCTGCGGCCTGACCTATCGCCTCTCCCACTACCTGATCACCCTCGCCGGCGCCGCCTTCATCCTCTTCGCCGGTCAGGCGCAACTGATACCCGCCGCCATGCCAGTGCAGCTGGTCGGGTTGCTGGTCGGCGCCACCCTGGCCATCGGCATCGCCTACAACCACGCCAACAGCCAGTGGATGCGGCGGACCTTCATTCTCAAGGAGCGCTATCGGATTCTCGCGGAGACCGATGAACTCACCGGAATCGCCAACCGCCGCAAGCTCCTCGAGCGGGTCGACGCGGCCCGCGGCGAGAGCGGGCAGGCGCCCAGGCATTTCGTCATGCTCGACATCGACAACTTCAAGGAGATCAACGACCGCCACGGCCATCAGGTCGGTGACCAGGTGCTGTTCGCCACGGCGCGGCAACTCGATCAACTCGATCCGCGGTTGCAAGGCGGCCGGCTGGGCGGCGAGGAATTCGGGCTGCTGATCCGCGACCTCGACGAGGCGCGGGTCAGTCAGCTGCTGGAAACCCTGCGCAGGCGCCTGGCTGAAGCCGAGCCCCTGGGTATCCGCTTCAGTGCCGGGGCGCTACGGCTCACGCCGGAGCTGTCGCTGAACGAATTGCTGCGCCAGGCGGACGAAGGGCTCTATCGGGCCAAGCGCCAGGGCAAGGACCAGACCGTCTGGATCCGTTGAGGGTCGCTACTCCAGCTTTTCCACCTTCACCGCGGTGGTGCCGTCGTCGACCATGTCCACCCGCCGGGCAGCGGCGCGCGAAAGATCGATGATGCGGCCGCGGATATAGGGGCCGCGGTCGTTGATGCGCACCACCACGGCGCGATCGTTTTCCAGGTTGGTCACCTTGACCCGGGTGCCAAGCGGCAGGGTCTTGTGAGCGGCGACCAGCTCGTTGTTGTTGAAGGTCTCGCCACTGGCGGTTTCCTTGCCGTGAAACTTGCGTGCGTAGAAGGAGGCCTTGCCGCGCTGTTCGAAGCTGGCTTCCTTCTTGATCGGCGCCGCGACGGTCTTGGCGTCCTTTTCCTGGCAGGCGCTGCAGGCGAGCACCAGGAGCAACACGAGGGATCTGGGACGGATGAACACGTTTCACCTTCCTCTTTTTCTTCGTTTTCGGGAAAGCAACGCTCGGGGATCGGGTTCAGCTAGCTCTGAACCCGGGCGTCCCCCGGAGGTTCGCCAGGGATGGCCAACGGCCATCCTATCTGTGACGAGCGCCTCAAGACCCCCCTAGGGCGCCGGTAGCACGTACCTGAGAATGGCGACGAAGTGCAGCGCGCTGCCGGCCATGACGAAGCCATGCCAGATGCCATGCCAGTGGCGGAAGCGATCGTCGAAGACGAAGAACAGGATGCCCACGGTATAGAGCACGCCGCCGGCCGCCAGCCAGGCGAAGCCTTCACCGCCCAGGCGATCCAGCAGCGGTCCCACCGCCACCAGCACGATCCAGCCCATGACGGCGTAGATCACCAGCGACAGGATGCGCGCCTCCGAGCGCGGCTTGAGCTCCTGCGCCATGCCGATCAGCGCCAGGCCCCAGACGATGCCGAACAGCGTCCAGCCCCAGGGCCCGCGCAGGGTCACCAGGCAGAACGGCGTGTAGCTGCCGGCGATCAGCAGATAGATCGACAGGTGATCGAGCTTCTGCAGCAGGCGTTTCGCGCGCCCCTTCACGCTGTGGTAGAGGGTCGAGACGCTGTAGAGGATCACCAGCGCGACTCCGTAGATGGCCACGCTGACGATGCGCCAGGGATCGCCCTGCAGGCTGGCCAGCACCACCAGGGTGATGGCGCCGGCCAGGGCTAGCAGGGCACCGACCAGATGAGTCCAGGCATTGAGACGTTCGCCGTGATACATGCGTCCTCCGGTATGGGTCGCAAACGGGCTCAGGGTCTCGACGAGCCCTCGCGACGGGCAGTGAGGCGCTCGTAGCGGTCGAGCAGCGGCTGGATCGAAATCCCGTGGACCGCGATGCTCAAGGCCACCACCGACAGGGTCAGGTCGACGATGGTCCCGGCCCAGTCGGCCGTGACGTGATGCGTGAGCGCGTAGCACAGATAATACAGGCTACCGATGCCACGGATGCCGAACCAGCCGATCAGCGCACCCTGGTGGCGATCGATGCGGGTGAAGGGCAGCATGGTGGCCACGCCCAGCGGGCGGATCACCACGAACAGCAAGGCGCCCAGCAGCAGCGCGCGGCTGTCCCAGTGGGTGATCAGCACCACTCCGAGCAGGGTCACCAGCAGCACCTCGAAGGAGCGCTCCACCAGGCTGCCGAAGGCGAGCATGTCACCCATCATCACCCCGGCCGCCATCCGCGGCTCTTCGATGTCCTCGGCGCTGGCCACGGTGGCGCGCTCCGGCGCGCCGGTGAGATGACCGATCACCGGCTGCGCCAGGTGCTCGGAAGGCACTTCCGCGTGGCCGGAGGTCTGCACCTCGGCCTGGCGCAGGCCCAGGCCGGCGGCGAACACCGCGAGAAAGCCGAAGGCGCCGATCTCGTCGGCCAGCACATAGGACAGGGCGATCAGCGCCAGGGCGAGAAAGTCATTGGGCGAGATGGTGCTGTCGCCATGCCGGGTGCGCAGGAAGATCATCAGCCGTCCGACCCCCTTTCCCATGAAATAGCCCAGCAGCAGGCCCGCCGGCACGCCCCAGACCACATTCTTGAGGAACCACTCCAGGGTCCAGCCCCACTGCAGTTCGCCGTGCTGCAGGAGCAGCAGGCCGAGCAGCACGAAGGGAAAGGCGGTGCCGTCGTTGAGACCCGCCTCGCCGGAGAGACCGAAGCGCACCCGGTCGAAATCCTGGGCATGGTTGACCTGCACCAGCCCGGCCAGCACCGGATCGGTGGGTGCGAGGATGGCGCCGATCAGCAGGGCCACGCCCCAGGGCAGGCCGAGCAGATAGTGGGCCACCAGGCAAACCCCGGCGATGCTGAGGATCATCACCGGCCCGGCCAGCAGGTAGGCGCCGTGCCAGGAGGAGCGATGAAAGGACAGGCGCAGCTTGAGGCCGCTGACGAACAGTGAGAAAAGCACGGCCACCTCGGTGAGGTGGCCGATCCAGGTCGCCGACTCCTGGAAGTTGACCTCGGCGAGCCCCAGGCCGATGGGACTGATCAGCATGCCGAAGGCCAGACAGACCACCGAGGTGGTGACCGGCAGCCAGCGCAGATAGGCGGATGTCAGGGCCAGGATCATCAACAGCGATCCCAATACCCCGACCCAGACGAGAAATGTCATGTGGGTAGCGTGATCCAGAACAGAAGAAGGAGAGCGGGTGGCGAACGCCACCCTTGTGATGGAGACTGCGCAAACGCAGCCACGGTGCCCCCTATCTGCCGAATGGCGCGCGCAGCCGTGACCCCGTGCCCATCGCCGGGGTCCCATGCCCTATAGTCCCCAAGGAAAATCTCTCCTCGCATGAGCGATCACCGCCTCCGCAAGCAACGCCGCCTCGAACGCCTGCAGCGCTTCCTCGACTGGGCCGGCCGCACCCATCCCGACTTCGTCGCCAGGCAACAGCACCAGGAACTCTGGTTCAAGCCCTATTCGGGTTATCCCCTGCCGCACCTGGGGCGGATCGCCAAGGCCTTCTGGCTGGGTCTGGACGAAGCCGCCGCGGAGGCTGCAGGCAGCGCGCCCGATCCCGACAGCCTGCTCGGCCAGGCGCTGCTCAATGCCGGCAAGACCTTCGGCTATCCGGTGGATGTCTTCGGCAGTGAAAAGCTCTTTACCGGCGGCGCGGCAAGCGAACTGCTCGAACCCCACTGGGCGCTCAATCTGGCTGACAGCGCTTGCGCCGAAGCCTTCGCCGCCGCGGTCGGCGAGCGCCTGGGTGACGCTGTGCGCGAGCGTCTGGGCCTCCTGGCGGTGCCCTTCGCCGAGATGGCCGACGAGGATCGCCAGCGGGTGCTGGAGCGGGTGCCCCATGCGCTGATCCGTCTGGACGACTTCCTGCCGCGGGCGGTGGAGGTGCTCAACGAGACGCGCCACGAACTGAGATTCAACGTGGTCCTGACCCACGACGACATTCGCCTGGAGATCCCCCGGCGGCTGGCGGCCAACCAGGGCCGCCTGCTCGGCGCTGCCGATGTCGCCGCGCTCAGGGCCGAAGCCGAGAGGGACCTGCGCGAGCGTTTCGCCGTGCTGGTGGGCGAAGCCGACGCTCTGGACTTCGACCTGCACCAGCTGGGCACGCCGCGTCTGCAGGAGCTGATGCGCCTGGAAGCCGACAAGCTGCGCCGCGCCCTGCGCCATGCGGTGGCCCAGCAGCGCGAGAAGATGGCCTTCGCCGTGCTGCTGGAAAACAACCCGCGCTTCGGCCAGTACCACCAGAACTATCCGGCCCGGCGGCTGACCCGCACCTGGACCGCCCTGCTCGGCCCCACCAACAGCGGCAAGACCCACAGATCCATCGAGGCCATGGCGGCGGTGACCCATGCCATCTACCTCTCGCCGCTGCGGCTGATGGCCCTGGAAAACCAGGAGCGCCTGGAATCCCTCGGCGTACCCTGCTCGCTGGTCACCGGCGAGGAGGAGATCATCCGTCCGGGCGCCACCCACTTCTGCTGCACCGTCGAGGAATTCGCCCGCTTCCGCCGCCAGCAGTGGGAGGTGGTGGTTGTCGACGAGGTGCAGATGCTGGCCGATCCGCAGCGCGGCTGGGCCTGGGTCGATGCCCTGGTCAGTGCCCACACCAAACGCCTGCTGATGACCGGTCCGGCGCTGATCGAACCTTCGCTGCGCACCCTCAGCGCCCTCTGCGAGGACCGTCTGGAGATCAAGCCCACCAAGCGCCTGTCACCGGTCACGGTGGCGCGCCACGCCACCACCCTGGAACGCCTGGAACCGGGTTCGCTGCTGGTGGCCTTCAGCCGGCGGGTGGTGCTGGAACTCAAGGGACTGCTGGAGATGGCCGGCCGCCGGGTCTCGGTGGTCTACGGCGCCCTCTCGCCGGAAGTGCGCCGGGAGCAGGCACGCCGCTTCCGCGAAGGCGAAACCGAGATCATGGTCGCCACCGATGCGGTGGGTATGGGCCTCAACCTGCCGGCCCATACCCTGTGCTTCTACACCGACGAGAAATTCGACGGAGTGGAGAATCGTCCACTGCGGGTGCAGGAGGTCAAGCAGATCGGCGGGCGCGCCGGGCGCTTCGGTCACCATGCCGAAGGCGAGATCACCGCGCTGGAGCCCCATGTGCTGCGCAACATCAAGCGGCTGTTCCACAGTCCGGACGATCCGGTGGACCTGCACCAGTTCCAGGTGCGGCCGAGTCTGGAGCACCTGCGCGCGCTGTCCGAGTTCATGGAAGAGCCCAGCCTGCTGCGCACCTGGCTGACCTTCAATCGCAACATCAACTATGGCGACGCCTTCGTCTCGGTACTGCCCGACGAGCTGGCCGAGTGGATCAAGCTGATCGACCTGCCCGGCATCGATTTCCAGCTGCGCTGGATCTTCGCCTGCACGCCGATCCGCGGCGGCCTGGAAGGCCCGGCCAGCGGCCAGGCCCAGCGCTGGCTGCGCAGCGTCGCCCGTGGCGAGCCGGTGGACCTGCCGCGCATCCCCATGGGCACCGATCTCGCCGGGCTGGAAAGCGCCCTGCACGTGGTGGAGACCTATCTGCACCTGTCGCGCAGCCTGCCCGAGCTGTTTCCGGCGCTGGAACGCGGCCAGGACCATCGCGACCTGCTCAACGACGCCATCACCCGGGAGTTGTCGCGCCGGCGGCGGCCACGCGGCCAGGAAAAGGGTCAGGGCAAAGGCAAGGGCGAGCGCCGCCAGGGACGGGGCGAGCGGCGCAGTGGGCGCTTCGGGCGTTAGGCGGCGCGGAAAGCCACCGGGGGTCACGCTACCAATCGCGGCCATGGCGGTCCGCCTGCCACAGGTACCATGGTAACCGTAGGAGCGGCCCATGGCCGCGATCAACCGCGTAGGGTGGATAACGGCGAAGCCTTATCCACCCCTCGAAGCATCCTGCCCGTGGATCACGCTGCCGATCGCGGCCATGGGCCGC
Source organism: Pseudomonas sp. LA5 (assembly GCF_028640825.1). Lineage (NCBI taxonomy): Bacteria > Pseudomonadati > Pseudomonadota > Gammaproteobacteria > Pseudomonadales > Pseudomonadaceae > Pseudomonas > Pseudomonas sp. LA5. The sequence continues at coordinate 171,802 of NZ_JAQYZY010000024.1, read as the reverse complement.
TCCTACGTGAAACGGATATTCCTATAGGAGTGGCCGCGATAAAGACAGTCGCTCCTACCGGGACGTCCCTAGCGGCACCCGCGCCTTGAAGCTCCAGGTAAAGAAGAACTCCGACACCTGCTCACCGCTTTCGTCGGTGCCTACGCTTCGCAGCTCGACCTGCTGCGGCTCGCCGGTCTCCCGGGCGCGCACCAGCGCTGCGGCGATGGCCGCGCCCTGGTCGCAGCGAAAGACGAGGGTGCCCACGGCCTTCTTGCTGAAGGTCGCGCTCATGGCCACCACCAGCATGGCGTAGCGGCTGCCGGAACGGCGAATGTGCCGGTCGGCGAGGATGCCGGTGGAAAATTCCGCCGCCATGCCCTCCACCGCCCAGAACATGCTCTTGAAGGGATTCTGGTTCAGCCAGCCATGGGTGACCTGCATCTGGCAGCCGGCATCGTCCAGGTGCCGCAGGCGCAGGCCGGCGATCTTGGCGATGGGCACCTTGGTCCAGACGAAGAGATTGAACAGCAGTCGATTCATGGCGAGCGCATCCGGCAGCCTGGCCGGAGCGCCAGGTGTCCGCAGCTTAGCGCTTCGTCCCGGGCCGCTCCACGACTGGCGGACGCGGCCCGGCAGACAGTTCGCGACCCCCGGGTCGCGTGGCCGGGGCGCCTCGCCGAGGAGGCGCCCGCGGGCCTTACAGCGGGTTGGCGTTGAGCTGCTCGGTGTAGCGCCGCGTCATGAAGATCGCGAACAGCAGGCCGGCCACCGCCAGGCTGCCGCCCACCAGGCCGATGTAGGGCATGCCGACATGGGTTCCCACCACGCTGCCCAGCAGGGCACCGCCGCCGATGCCGACGTTGTAGATGCCGGAGAACAGCGCCATGGCGACGTCGGTGGCGTCCTTGGCCAGGGCCAGCACCTTGGATTGCAGCGCCAGGCCGAAACTCATGATGGTGATGCCCCAGACCACGCTCAGCCCTTCCAGCATGAAGCTCTTCCAGGCGAAGGGCAGCAGCAACAGCAGCGACAGGGCGATGCCGGCGATGGCCGCGACCAGGAAGCCATTGGGGAATCTAAGGCTGTAGCGGCTGAACAGCAGCGAACCTATGACCCCGGAACCGCCGAACAGCAGCAGCAAGGCGGTGATCTGCATGCCGCCCATGCCCGCCACTTCCACGGCGAAGGGCTCGATGTAGCTGTAGCCGGTGAAGTGGGCGGTCACCACCAGGGTGGTGAGCAGGTAGATGCATAGCAGCGCCGGGCGCTTGAACAGCACCGGCAGGCTGGCCAGGGAACCGGAGTTCTCGCTGGGCAGCAGCGGCAGGTTGCGCGCCAGCCACAGGACCGTGCCCACCGCCAGCGCCGCGATGGCGACGAAGGTGTAGCGCCAGCCCAGCAACTCGCCCAGTACCCGACCCAGCGGAATGCCCAGCACCATGGCCAGGCAGGTGCCGGTGGCCAGCAGGCCGAGCGCCTGGGTCTGCTTGCCGGCCGGGGCGATGCGCACCGCCAGCGAGGCGGTGATCGACCAGAACACCGCATGGGCAAAGGCGATGCCGATGCGGCTGGCCACCAGCACCTCGAAGCTCCAGGCCACCCCGGAGAGGCCGTGGCAAGCGATGAAAACAATGAAGACGAACATCAGCAGGCGGCGCCGCTCGATGGAGCGGGTGGCGAGCATCATCGGCAGCGACATCAGGGCGACCACCCAGGCATAGATGGTCAGCATCAACCCGACCTGCGAGGGACGCATGTCGAAACTGCGGCCGATGTCGCTGAGCAGCGCCACCGGGACGAATTCCGTGGTGTTGAAGATGAAGGCGGCCAGGGCCAGGGCGATGACACCGGACCAGCTGGATTTCCGGGCTTCGGCGGTAGCATCCATGGGGGGTCTTCTACTCCAGAGCGAAAGGGTGGACAGCGACTTCCAGGCAGAAAGCCGACGACGAAAACCCACGAGCAAAGGCTTGGCCCGCCTGCGACGCCTGTTCGCGAGCGAGAAGTCTGCTGTAGGTAGGGATTGGAATTGGATGTGGTAAAAATTCTACGCTGTCGATTCGGACCCTCACAACCACCCGCAGTTGCGCCCGGCTGCCGCGATTGGCGGTCCAGAGTATCCAACTGCCTGATCGGCGGCGCTTTTTCGCCTGGTAACCGGCCTGGCAGCTGCCCGTCGCTGCGACAAAACATCGCGAAACCTTTTGTCCGGCTCAAGCTGTTGGCGAAAGGCAGCGGGTCATTGACCTTGCCCCAGGGGCAAGCTCTAGCCTCGCGTCATCAGCCCAGTCAGGAGCTCTGAACATGCGTATTACCCTTACCTCCACCCTGCTCGCCCTCACCTTGCTGGCGGGCGGCGTCGCCCAGGCCGCCGAGACCCAGCACCCGGCCCACCAGGACATGCAAAAGAGCATGGAGACCATGCACCAGGGCATGGAAGAAGGCCTCAAGGCCAAGGACCCGGACCTGGCCTTCGCCAAGGGCATGCTGGCCCACCACGAGGGCGCCGTGGACATGGCCCGCTACCAGCTCCAGCACGGCAAGGACCCGGAGATGCGCAAGCTGGCCGAAGACATCATCCAGGCCCAGCAGAAGGAAATCGACCAGCTCAACCGCTGGATCAAGGCCCACGCCAAGTGATGGTGCGCCGCGTCTGGGACTGGCACAGTGAGCTGCCAGTCCCGACACGGAGACCACCATGCTGATCGACCATCTGGATCATCTGGTCCTGACCACCACGGACCTCGCCGCCTGCGAGGATTTCTACACCCGGGTGCTGGGTATGCGCCTGGAGACATTCGGCGCGGGGCGCAAGGCGCTGCGCTATGGCGACCAGAAGATCAATCTGCACGAGCGGGGGCACGAATTCGAACCCAAGGCCCACCTGCCGGTGCCGGGCGCCCTCGACCTCTGCTTCATCGCCCGTGAGCCGCTGGAGCGAGTGATCGCCCATCTGCGGCACGAAGGCTGGCCGATCATCGAAGGCCCGGTGGCGCGCACCGGCGCCACCGGACCGATTCGCTCGGTCTATGTACGCGATCCCGACCTCAACCTGATCGAGATCGCCGAATACCCGACCTAGGCGCTGCGCGAAAGGTCGCCGAGCGAAGGTCAGGCGAGGCGAAAAGAAGCCTGAGGAAGCGGACCGGGCTCGCGACCGAGTTTACGAATGGTAAACGAGCATTCCGAAGGCTTTTTCAACGACGCATCACCGAGTGCAGGCACTTTTCGTACAGCGCCTAGCGCGGCCGGCCAAACACCTGGGTCCAGTAGAGGCTGTGGGTGCTGCGCGGATTCAGGGCATAGGCCGCGCCCATTTCGGTGAATTCCGGATTCATCAGATTGGCGCAGTGGCCCGGACTCGCCAGCCAGCCCTGCATCGCCTGGGTGACCGAACCGGCGCCGGCGGCGATGTTCTCGCCGATGCGGGTCCAGCCGTAACCCTGCCTGGCTACCCGCTCGGCCACGGTGCCGCCACCGGGGGCGGTGTGGGAGAAGTAGTCGCGCCCGGCCATGTCCTGGCTGTGGGCCAGGGCGGCATTGGCCAGCGCCGGATTCCAGCGCAACGGCGTGGTGGCGGCGAAGCGGCGGGTGCCGCAGGTGCGCGCCTGGGCCCGGGCGCGATTGACCTCGGCGAGCACCGCCTTGCCGGCGGTCTGCCAGTCGCCCAGGCCGGCGCTCACCACCGGCCGCGCCAGCACCAGTTGCCAGCGCGGTCCCTGCTGACTCACCCCGATCTGCGCATAGTCACTGCTGGCCAGCGGTCCGCAATACTGCTGGCGCAGCCCGGCCATGGCCGCTTGGGCGGTCGGCGCGCCTGCCAGCATGATCACCTGCACCGCGGACGCCTGATAACCCGCGGCGCGCAGATCGCTCTGCAGCCGATCACGACCGGTCAGGCGCACCGCCGCCAGGCGACCGTCGGCGGCGAGGGGCGCCGCGGCGCGGGTGCCGGGGCAGCCCTGGGGCGCGGCGCGATAGGCGTTGATCAGGCTGACCAGCCGCGCCTCCTCGGGCGTCGCGGCCAGGGCGGCCTGGGCCAGCAGGCCGGTAGTCAGCAACAGGGAAAAGACAGATAGACGAGGCATGCGCGAGCGGATCCGGAAAACAGGGAAGCGCTATGTACCCGGCCTGAACGCGAGGCGCAAGCCAGCCGCCTGGCCAACCGAGGAACGGATGGCAGTTTGCTTGCAGGGGTGATTGGGGTAGGCTCGCCGGCTCATTCAACAGGAGTCTCTCCCATGGCCAAAGCCTCTGCCCGCCACATCCTGGTTTCCGACGAAGCCAAGTGCAACGAACTCAAAGCCGCCATCGAAGGGGGCGCCGACTTCGCCCAGGTGGCCAAGGACAATTCCAGCTGCCCCTCCAGCCGCCAGGGCGGCGACCTGGGCACCTTCCGCCCGGGCCAGATGGTCAAGGAATTCGACACCGTGGTGTTCAGCGCGCCGCTGCACCAGGTCCAGGGTCCGGTAAAGACCCAGTTCGGCTATCACCTGGTGGAAGTCACCAGCCGCGAGGATTGATCGCGCCGGTGCTCCCGCTGAAGGCGGGAGCACCCTCCCCGCCCTGCCTCCAAACGACTATCCTGCAGACTTCCTGCCTCCCGAGGATAGCGCCATGCCCCTGCCCCTCGAACGTCACGGCCAGTGCCTGTGCGGCGCTGTTCAGCTGGATTGTCGCCTTGATACCCTCGCCGTTTCGGCCTGCCATTGCCGGACCTGTCGCCGCTGGAGCGGTGGCCCGCTGCTGGCGGTGGAATGCGCCCAGCCGCCGGTGATCGGTGGCGGCGACGCCCTGACCGTCCATGCCTCGTCCGCCTGGGCCGAGCGCGGCTTCTGTCGCCACTGCGGCACCCACCTGTTCTACCGCCTCAAGGCCGAACCGCACTACGCCATCCCGGTCGGCCTGCTCGAAGGCGCGGACTGGTTGCTGGACAGCGAAATCTTCATCGAGGAAAAGCCGGCCTGGTACTGCTTCACGCACTCGCGCCGCCAGTTGACCGGGACCGAAGCCTTGGCCGAGCACGACAACCGGGACTAGCTGCCCGGGTTCGCCCCCGGGCGCCAGCCATGACCGCTGGTCGGCTGACCCCGGGCGTCTCCAGGCAAGGCGCTTAGCGCGCCAAGGCTCGTGCCAGAGCCCCCTTCCCTTTCCCACCCCTGAGCCACCCTGCCCGCGTGCCTGCGGCCTGGGCGCACACCCCTATCAAGCCGCCGCCAAACGCGCCGATGCCTGGGTGAGCTCCCTTTCCCAGCCTGCCAGACAAGAGGAACAATCATGGGGTTTCTGCAACGCTTCGGCGCGCGTGCCCGCCAGGGCGGTAGCGGCGTGTTCAGCCTGACCTGCTCCGCTCGCGAATTGGGCGACCGCCTCGGCGGCGTCGCCCTCAAGCCCACCTACATCGCCGGCTTCGTCTCGCCGCACCTGGACCTGGACGCCATTGCCCGGCAACTGGCCGGACGCTTCCCCGCGGCGTCCATCAGCCTGTGCACCACCTCCGGCGAACTCTGTGGCAGCGAGCAGCGCCTGTATTGCGCCGCCGACGGCGCCTGGGACCGGCTGGTGCTGCAATTCTTCGACGCCTCGGTCATCGCCTCGGCCGAGGTGGTGCACGTCCCGCTGGACAGCGAAGACATCCGCCGCGGCGGACCGCGGCGCAGCATGAAGGAACGCCTTGCCCGCCTGACCGAGTCGCTCAAGCGCCTGCAGGTGCGCACGCCCATCGATCACCGCGATACCCTGGCCTTCGTGCTGTTCGACGGCCTGTCCGCCTCGGAATCCTTCTTCATGGAGGCACTGTACGAGTCCGGCCGCTTCCCCTGCCTGTTCGTCGGCGGCTCCGCCGGCGGCAAGGGCGACTTCCGCCAGACGCTGCTGCACGATGGCCGCCAGGCCTATGAAAACCATGCCCAGCTGGTCTTTCTGAAGATGGCCAGGAACACCCGCTTCGGGGTGTTCAAGAGCCAGAATTTCAGCGCCACGCCGCTCAGCCTCAGTGTCCTCACCGCCTCCCTGGAAGAGCGCTACATCAGCCAGGTGGTCGACAGCCGCGGCCAGATCAAGAGCATGGTGGCGGCCCTCTGCGAGGCCCTGAGCTGCCGCGCCGAACAGCTGGAGCAGCGCCTGGCGGATTATTCCTTCGCGATCCGCGTGGGCGAGGAGCTGTTCGTCCGCTCCATCGCCCGCATCGACTACGCGCGCGAGCGCATCCATCTGTTTTGCGACGTGGCGCCCGGCGAAGAGCTGGTGATGGTTAAGCGCACCTCGCTGGTGGACGCCACCCGCCAGGACTTCGCGCGCTTCCTGCAGGGCAAGAGCGGCACCCCGCTGGTGGGCGTGCTCAACGACTGCATCCTGCGCCGCGCCAACAATGGCGCCGAGCTGCCGCGCATGGGCGAGGTGTTCGGCCAGACGCCAGTGGTGGGCTTCTCCACCTTTGGCGAGATCCTTGGCCTGAATCTCAACCAGACGCTCACCGCGGTGTTCTTTTTCCGCACCCCCGAAGGCGCGCCCTTCCGCGACGACTACGTCGACAACTTCGCCGCCCACTACGGCGAGTTCAAGGCCTTCTTCCTGCGCCGGCAGATCAAGAAGCTGGCCGGCCTGAGCCAGGTGGTGGTCAATCAGATCAACGAATTCAAGCGGCAGAACTTCACCGGCGTGGTGGATGCCCAGGGCCTCGACGACTCCATCCAGGCGGTGTTCGGCGGCCTCGCCGATCTGGGTCAGGTCCTGCGCCAGGCCCACCAGAGTCGCCAGGAGATCGGCGAACAGCTGCGGCACTACTCCGGCGAACTGCACAGCAGCATGGACGATCTGGCGGGCAACATCCTGCAGCAGGGCGAGGTCACCCGCCAGGCCGACAGCACCGTGCAGCACCTCACCGAACAGGCCGAGGACGTGGTGCGCAGCGCCAACGAACTGAGCCAGTCGAGTCTGCGCATCCAGTCCATCGTCCAGGTGATCCAGCAGATCGCCGGCCAGACCAACCTGCTGGCGCTCAACGCGGCCATCGAGGCGGCGCGCGCCGGCGAGAGCGGTCGCGGCTTCGCGGTGGTGGCCGACGAGGTGCGCAACCTGGCGGCCATCACTCACAAGAACGCCGCCGAGATCGGCGCCGACATCGACCAGCTGTCCCGCGCCATCAGCGAGGTCGGTGCCCATATCGCCGGCCAGGCCGAGGACGTGGGCTCGCTGCAGGAGCTCCTCGCCGTCCTGCGCGAATCCGGTCGGCTCACCGCCCAGACCTCCCATCGCACCAAGGACATCGCCGATACCCTCACCGGCCTTACCGCCGCCACGTCGTCCTAGGCCGCAAGGACTTACCGTTCGTCGGCACTGACCGGCAAGTCGCACCCGCCGCCCCCGTAGCTGCCCCTCACCAGGGGCAGATACCGGTGGGCGTCGGATCACCTTCCGAGTGACCGCAGGGTCACGGCCAGCGCCGTGGCTTGCACCCCCATTTTGCCCCTGCCAGCGACCCATGAGTCAGCAATAGACGCCCCAAACCCACTCACGGCCGCGTCTACGACTTTTGTAGTGACTATACGAAAGCACTACAAAACCCGATTGACGACGGCCTGATCTCCTGCAAATCTCTAGCTGCACCGGACGCGAACCCCCTATCCATGCGGGTCGCGCCTGGGCTCCGGGTGACCCTCGGGCCGTCTTGCGTAGTGATGCTCAAGAGGCACTACAAAAGAAGACGACTGAAATGCCGCGCTGCTCGAGGCAGCGTCGCCAGAGGTGACGTCCGGATCCATGCAGGTACGTACGGCGACATGACTCGACAGCTGGGCTGACCTTTCGCCTTCGCGACCGGCATCCGGATGGCAACCGCCATCCCGCTGCCGGACGTTGGGAAAAGACTGGTACCCAAGCCAACCTCATCGAGAAGGATCGACTCATGTCCGCTTACGAGAACGACGTTCAGGCCATCGCCGCCCTCAAGAACAGCACCGGCAATCACTGGAGCGCCATCAATCCGGAATACGCCGCCCGGATGCGCCTGCAGAATCGCTTCAAGACCGGTCTCGACATCGCCCGCCACTGCGCGGCCATCATGCGCCGGGACATGGCCGCCTACGACGCCGACAGCAGCGCCTACACCCAGTCGCTGGGCTGCTGGCACGGTTTCATCGGGCAGCAGAAGCTGATCGCCATCAAGAAGCACCTGGGCAGCACGAAAGGTCGCTACCTCTACCTGTCGGGCTGGATGATCGCCGCGCTGCGTTCGGAATTCGGCCCGCTGCCCGATCAGTCCATGCACGAGAAGACCAGCGTGCCGGCGCTGATCGAAGAGCTCTACACCTTCCTGCGCCAGGCCGACGCCCGCGAGCTGGCCATGCTGTTCCGCGACCTGGACGCTGCCCGCGCCGCCGACGAGAACGCCAAGGCCGCCGCCATCCAGGCGAAGATCGACAACTACGAGACCCACGTGGTGCCGATCATCGCCGACATCGACGCCGGCTTTGGCAACGCCGAGGCCACCTACCTGCTGGCCAAGAAGATGATCGAGGCCGGCGCCTGCTGCATCCAGCTGGAAAACCAGGTCTCCGACGAGAAGCAGTGCGGCCATCAGGACGGCAAGGTCACGGTGCCCCACGAGGACTTCCTGGCCAAGATCAACGCGGTGCGCTACGCCTTTCTGGAGCTGGGCGTGGACGAGGGCGTCATCGTCGCCCGTACCGATTCCCTGGGCGCCGGCCTGACCAAGCAGATCGCCGTGAGCAAGCAGCCGGGCGACCTGGGCGACCAATACAACGGCTTCCTCGACTGCGATGAGGTGGATGCCAGCCAGCTGGGTAACGGCGACGTCCTGATCAGCCGCAGCGGCAAGCTGCTGCGGCCCAAGCGTCTGGTCAGCGGCCTGTTCCAGTTCCGTGCCGGCAGCGGCGTGGACCGGGTGGTGCTGGACTGCATCACCTCGCTGCAGAACGGCGCCGACCTGCTGTGGATCGAGACCGAGAAGCCCCACATCGGCCAGATCAAGGCCATGGTCGACCGCATCCGCGAAGTCGTGCCCAACGCCAAGCTGGTCTACAACAACAGCCCCTCCTTCAACTGGACCCTGAGTTTCCGTCAGCAGGTGTTCGACGCCCTGCAGGCCGAAGGCAAGGATGTGTCCGCCTACGACCGCGCCAAGCTGATGAGCGTGGACTACGACGACACCGAACTGGGGCGTCTGGCCGATGCGCGTATCCAGAGCTTCCAGCGCGATGCAGCGCGGGAAGCGGGCATCTTCCACCACCTGATCACCCTGCCCACCTACCACACCGCGGCCCTGTCCACCGACAACCTGGCCAAGGGCTACTTCGCGGAGGAAGGCATGCTGGCCTACGTCAAGGGCGTGCAGCGCCAGGAGATCCGCCAGGGCATCGCCTGCGTCAAGCACCAGAACATGGCCGGCTCGGACATGGGCGACGACCACAAGGAATACTTTGCCGGGGAGGCCGCGCTCAAGGCGGCGGGCAAGGACAACACCATGAACCAGTTCCATTGAACACGGCCACTGCGGAGGACACGCTCATGAACCTGAACGACAACCCCAGCCTGGACGATCTCAAGCAACTGTTCGGCCGGCTCAAGGACAAGAACCACACCCACATCCTCTGGGTCTGCGAGAGCGGCGCGGTGCACGTCGACCGCCTGCCCGGCGGCGAGACGCCCGAGCAGTTCGAGGAGCGCCATCCCAGCCTGCGCATCCGCTTCAAGACCTACAACAAGGGCGGCGGCTACGTCGGCAAGTCGGCCGCGGCGGACGACAACTTCATCAGGAGCGTCCACGCCGCCCTGCAGGAGCACTGGCGCCTGGCCGGTCGGCAGCAACAGCCGGCCTATGTGGATCGCTACTGCTAGCCATGAAAAAAGGGCGCGCCGGGTGATTGACCACCCGGCGCGCCCTGCCCCACCTATGAGGTGACTCGCCTGATCCTGCATGGCCCTGCAGGGCCATGCGAGTCACCTCTTCTCTTCATAGAACGAACAGATCGACGAAGCGATGCACCGGAGTGGCTTCCAGTCCCGCCTGGTCCTTGCACAGCTCGAAGATCTGGGCGCAGCGAGCGGCCGGGAAGCGCGTCGCCAGGTTGCTCTGGAATTTGCGCTCCAGCAGCGGAATGCCCTCCTCGCGGCGACGGCGATGACCGATGGGATATTCCACGGCGATCTTCTCGGTGCTGCTGCCGTCGGTGAAGAACACCTGCAGGGCGTTGGCGATGGAACGCTTGTCGGCTTCCAGGTACTCGCGGCTGTAGCGCTCGTCCTCGACGATCTCCATCTTCTCGCGCAGCTGGTCGATGCGCGGATGGGCCTGGTGGAAGGCATCCTCGTAATGCTCGGCGACCAGGTCGCCGAACAGCAGCGGTACGGCGATCATGTACTGCAGGCAGTGGTCGCGATCGGCGGCATTGGCCATGGGGCCCTGCTTGGAGATGATACGGATGGCCGATTCGTGGGTGGTCACCACGATCTTCTCGATCTGATCGACGCGATCGCGCACCTGGGGATGCAGGATCACTGCGGCTTCGGCGGCGGTCTGGGCATGGAATTCCGCCGGGAAGCTGATCTTGAACAGTACGTGTTCCATCACGTAGCTGCCAAAGGCCTGGGGAAAGCTGAACTGGCGCTGGTCGGCCGGCTTGGTGGCCAGGTCCTTGTTGGTGTGGCTGAAGAGCACGTCGTAGAAGCCCCACTGGGGTGCGCTGAGCACGCCGGGAATGCCCATCTCGCCGCGCAGGGCGATGTCGGCCAGGCGCAAGCCGCGGCTGGAGGCGTCACCGGCGGCCCAGGACTTGCGGCTGCCGGCATTGGGCGCATGGCGATAGGTGCGCAGCGCCTGGCCATCGACGAAGGCGTGGGAGAGCGCCGCCAGCAGTTGCTCGCGGTTGGCGCCCATCAGCTTGGCGCTGACCGCGGTGGAGGCCAGCTTGACCAGGAAGACGTGGTCGAGACCGACACGGTTGAAGGAGTTTTCCAGGGCGAAGACGCCCTGGATCTCGTGGGCCATGACCATGGCTTCCAGCACCTGGCGCATGGTCAGGGGGGCTTCGCCCTGGGCCACGCGGCGCTGGGAGAGGTGGTCGGCCACCGCCAGGATGGCACCGAGGTTGTCGGAAGGATGGCCCCACTCGGCGGCCAGCCAGGTGTCGTTGTAGTCCAGCCAGCGAATGATGCAGCCGATGTCCCAGGCCGCCTTAACCGGGTCCAGGCGATAGCTGGTGCCCGGCACTCGCGCGCCCTGGGGCACCACGGTGCCCTCCACCTGGGGGCCGAGCAGCTTGGTGCACTCGGGGAAGCGCAGGGACAGCAGGCCGCAGCCGAGGGTGTCCATCAGGCAGTTGCGGGCGGTGTCCAGGGCCTCGCGGGAGGTGACCTGGTAGGTCAGCACGTAATCGGCCAGGTCCTGGATGACCTGGTCGTAATCGGGTCGGTTGTTGAGATCGACGTTGGCGCTCATGAATTTTCCTTATATCGCGTCTATCGCGGCCATGGGCCGCTCGTACAGGGGATTGGCAGCCGTAGGCGCTCCCGCAGGAGCGGCCCATGGCCGCGATCAGAGATATTCAGCGATTGGCGATGGGCGTGAAGGCCCGCTGCTCGACACCGATGTAGTCCGCGCTGGGGCGGATGATGCGGTTGTCGGCGCGCTGCTCGAAGACGTGGGCGCACCAGCCGGCCGTGCGCGAGCAGACGAAGATCGGCGTGAACAGCAGCGTCGGGATACCGAGGAAGTGATAGGCCGAGGCATGGTAGAAGTCGGCGTTGGGGAACAGCCCCTTCTCTTCCTTCATGGTGCGGTCGATGGCCTCCGAGACCGGGAACAGCACGCTGTCGCCCACCTCCGCCGCCAGTTGCCGGGCGTAGTCCTTGATCACCTCGTTGCGCGGATCGCTGTCGCGGTAGATGGCGTGGCCGAAGCCCATCACCTTTTCCTTGCGTTCGAGCATCTGCTTGAGGCCGGTGACCGCTTCCTCGGGCGAGGCGAAGCGTTCGATCAGCGCCATGGCCGCCTCGTTGGCGCCGCCATGCAGTGGGCCGCGCAGGGAGCCGATGGCGCCGGTGACGCAGGAATAGAGGTCGGACAGCGTCGAGGCGCAGACCCGGGCGGTAAAGGTGGAGGCGTTGAATTCGTGCTCGGCATAGAGGATCAGCGAGACGTTCATCACCCGGGCATGCAGATCGCTGGGTGCCTTGCCGTGCAGCAGGGTGAGGAAGTGGCTGGCGATGTCCGGGGCGTCACTGCTGCAGTCGATACGAGTGCCGCGCTGACTGAAGTGATACCAGTAGAGCAGGATCGCCGGAAAGGCGCCGAGCAGGCGATCGGCCACCTGCTGCTGGTCGGCGAAGCTGTGCTCCGGCTCCAGGGTGCCGAGCAAGGAGGCGCCGGTGCGCATCACATCCATGGGGTGGGCACTGGCGGGAATGCGCTCCAGGCCTTCCTTGAGCGGCTGCGGCAGGTCGCGCAACGCCGCCAGGCGCTGGCGATAGGCGTCCAGTTGCGCCTGAGTGGGCAATTCGCCATAGAGCAACAGGTGGGCGACTTCCTCGAAGTCGGCTCCTGCCGCCAGTTCACGGATGTCATAGCCCCGGTAGGTGAGGCCGGCGCCGGTCTTGCCGACGGTGCAAAGCGCGGTGCGGCCGGCGACCTGGCCACGCAGGCCGGCGCCGCCGAGGGTTTTGCTGTCTGCCATCGTCTCGCTCCTCTTGGAGTTGTTGTGCGAAAAAGCGGGCGTTCAAAGCTTTCTTTACGATCTCGCGAGCTAGCGACAAACAAGGCGGAAGTGGCTGAGGAAGCGGAGTTTACGAGTGGTAAATGAGCATTCCGAAGCCACTTCCAACGCAGTTTGGCCGACGCGCAGCAGATCGTTAGGATTTCTGCTGCTGGAACAGGCGATCCAACTGGTCCTCATACCTGTGATAGTCGATGCGGTCATAGAGCTCGGCGCGGGTCTGCATGGTGTCGACCACTGCCTGCTGGCTGCCGTCGCGGCGGATCGCCGTATAGACGTTCTCGGCGGCGCGATTGGCCGCGCGGAAGGCCGACAGCGGATAGAGCACCAGGCTCACGTCGGCGCCGGCCAGTTGCTCGGTGGTGAACAGCGGCGTAGCACCGAACTCTGTGATGTTGGCCAGGATCGGCACCTCTACCGCCTGGGCGAACTGGCGGTACATGGGCAGCTCGGTGATGGCCTCGGGAAAGATCATGTCGGCGCCGGCCTCGACACAGGCGCAGGCGCGGTCGATGGCGGCCTGCAGGCCCTCCACCGCCAGGGCGTCGGTGCGCGCCATGATGACGAAGTCGGGATCGGTGCGGGCATCCACCGCCGCCTTGATGCGATCGACCATCTCCTGCTGGCTGACGATTTCCTTGCCCGGCCGATGGCCGCAGCGCTTGGCGCCCACCTGATCCTCGATGTGCATGGCGGCCGCGCCGGCCTTGATCAGGGCGCGGGTGGTGCGCGCCACGTTGAAGGCCGAGGCACCGAAGCCGGTGTCGACATCCACCAGCAGCGGCAGGTCGCAGACATCGGTGATGCGGCGGACGTCGATCAGCACGTCTTCCAGCCCGCTGATGCCCAGGTCCGGCAGCCCCAGGGAGCCAGCCGCGACGCCGCCGCCGGACAGGTAGACGGCCTGGAAGCCGGCGCGCCTGGCCAGCAGCGCGTGATTGGCATTGAGGGTGCCGACCACCTGCAGCGGGCGTTCGGCGGCGACGGCGGCGCGGAATTTCTGGCCGGGACTGACGGCAGGCATGGCGTTACCTCGACTGATCTTGGACTAGGGGATGGTGCTGCAGATTGCGCTTGGAAGCGGCGATGTGGCGGCGCATCAGCAGCTCGGCCAGTTCGCCATCGCCCTCGGCCAGGGCATCGAGGATGCGATGGTGCTCGGCGAAGGCCTGGCGCGGTCGATTGGGGGTGGCTGAGACCTTGAGCCGATACATGCGCACCAGGTGATAGAGCTCGCCGCAGAGCAGCCGCACCAGCATGCCGTTGCCGCTGGCCTGGATGATGCGGTAGTGGAAGTCGTGGTCGCCTTCCTGCAGGTAGTAGCCGGTGCCGGCCTGGAACGCCGGATCGCGCTCGTGGGTGTCCAGCAAGTGGCGCAATTCGTCGATGCCCTGGGGCGTGAGGCGTTCGGCCGCGAGGCGGCAGGCCATGCCTTCGAGGGATTCGCGGATTTCGTAGAGTTCGACCAGTTCGGCCAGGCTCAGGGCAGCGACCCGGGCGCCGGCATGGGGCACCCGCACCACCAGGCGCTGGCCTTCCAGCCGGTGAATGGCTTCCCGCAGCGGCCCGCGGCTGATGCCATAGGTGCGGGCCAGCTCCGGCTCGGAAATCTTGCTGCCCGGCGCCACATCGCCACGGACGATGGCCTCGCGGATCCGCCGGAACACCTGCTCGGAGAGGGTCCCGCTGTCGGTCTCGGGCGCTTCGGCCGGGAGGGGGCTATCGATCATTGTCGACACCTTTTGTGTTTATGGGCTGAATAACTACGCCTGAACGCCTTATCAGTCAACATTTGTCGACAATCCGGCTGTGACAGCCTGTATCTCGCTCCGCCAGAGGCGGTTCGCTACACTAGCGCGCCGTCCCTCCCAGCCGATTTCGCCATGCCCCTCTGCCACCTGCATCCCTTGCCCTACCACGCCGATCCCACGGTGCGTTTCACCCTGCTGCAGGGCGAACCCGGCGCGGTGCTGCTGGATTCAGGGCGGCCGCTTGCCGAGCGGGGTCGCTACGACCTCATGGCGGCCTGGCCGCTGCAGGTGCTGCAGCCCGCTGCCGGTGAAACGGGCCAGGCCTTCTTCACGCGGACGCGCGCGGCCCTGGCCAGCCTGGGTCGCGCCGACCTGCCGGCTGGTGCGGACCTGCCCTTCGCCGGTGGCCTGCTGGGCTATCTCGGCTATGACTTCGGCCGGCGCCTGGAGCGCCTGCCCGCGGGCGCCCGCGCCGACCTGGCACTACCCGATGCGCACCTGGGCCTCCATGCCTGGGCGCTGGTCAGTGATCACCAGGCCCGCACCAGCCAACTGGTCTGCCATCCGGCGCTGGACGCCGGGGAACGCCAGCGACTGATCGCCCTGTTCGACACCGGGGCGGCGCCCAGGGCCGAGGGCTTCCGGCTGACCGCCCCCTTCGCCGCCGAGATCGACCAGCCCACCTATCGCCAGCGCATCGAGGCCATCCAGGCCTATATCGCCGCCGGCGACTGCTATCAGGTCAACTTCGCCCAGCGCTTTCGCGCGCCCTTCCAGGGTTCGCCCTGGACCGCCTACCAGGCCCTGCGCGCGGCCTGCCCGACGCCCTTCTCCGGCTATCTGGCACTGGAGCGCGGCGCCCTGCTCAGCCATTCGCCAGAGCGTTTCCTGCGGGTGAGCCGTGGCCAGGTGGAAACCCGCCCGATCAAGGGTACTCGCCCGCGCCGCGCCGACCCGGCCGCCGATGCCGGCGAAGCCCGCGCGCTGCTGGCCAGCCCCAAGGATCGCGCCGAGAACCTGATGATCGTCGACCTGCTGCGCAACGACCTGGGGCGCAGTTGCCGCATCGGCTCGGTGCGGGTGCCCGAGTTGTTCGCCCTGGAGAGCTATCCCAACGTCCATCACCTGGTCAGCGCCGTCACCGGCGAATTGGCCACGGACCTGGACGCCCTCGACCTCCTGGCCGGCAGCTTTCCCGGTGGCTCCATCACCGGCGCGCCGAAGATCCGCGCCATGCAGATCATCGACGAGCTGGAGGAAACCCGCCGCGGCCCCTACTGCGGCTCGCTGCTCTATCTGGACGTGCGCGGCGAGAGCGACAGCTCCATCCTGATCCGCAGCCTGCTGGCCGAAGACGGCATGCTCAGCTGCTGGGGCGGCGGCGGCATCGTCATGGATTCCCACTGGGCCGACGAATACGCCGAATCCCTGGCCAAGGTGCGGGTGCTGCTGGAGACGCTGGAGACCCACAGCTGATCCGGCTTTGCTACCATGGCGGCATCCCTTCCCCGGCTGGAGCCCGCCATGTCTCTCGATCTCGCCCGCATCAACGCCGACCTCGGCCGCGATCCCGAAAAGCTCGTCGCCTGGGCCCTGGGCTTGGGTAAGAGCGCCATCGTCACCACCAACTTCCGCCCCTTCGAGGCGGTGATCCTGCACCTGGTCAGCCAGGTCAAGCCGGATATCCCGGTGGTCTGGATGGATAGCGGCTACAACACCCCCGCCACCTACCGCTGCGCCGACGAGATCGTGCGCAAGCTCGGTCTCAACCTGGTGACCTACCTGCCCAGGCGCTCCCGCGCCCATCGCGAGGCCATCGACGGCCCGGTGCCGGGGCTGGACGATCCGCGCCACACCGCCTTCACCGAAGAGGTCAAGCTGGAACCCTTCGCCCGCGCCCTGCGCGAGACGGCGCCTGAAGTCTGGTTCACCGCCCTGCGCGCCACCGACACCGCGGTACGCGCCCAGATGGACCCGGTCAGCGTCAATCCGGACGGCCTGATCAAGGTCGCGCCGCTGCTGCACTGGACCTCCAAGGACCTCTACCAGTACCTCACCGCCCACGACCTGCCCAACGAATTCGACTACTTCGACCCCACCAAGGGTGACGAAAACCGCGAGTGCGGCCTGCACCTCGCCCACTGAGTCGATACCTCCCGCGCGCTCGATTCCGGGCGCGCGCTCTGCTCCTGCTGAACCATCGCCCATGAACGCTTCCCGCCCTATCCACTCCCGCAAGGGCGTCTTTGCCGTGGTGCTCGGCAACGCCGTGGAGTTCTTCGACTTCGGCGTCTACGCCACCTTCGCCGTGCTGATCGGCCAGGTGTTCTTTCCTTCGCAGAATGCCTTCGCCAGCCTGATGGCCAGCGCCATCACCTTTGGCGTCGGCTTCGTCGTCCGGCCGCTGGGCGCCGTTCTCATCGGCGCCTGGGCCGACCGCGTCGGGCGCAAGCCGGCGATGCTGCTGACCATGGTGCTGATGGCCCTGGGCACCGGTGGCATCGCCGTGCTGCCGGGCTACGAGCAGATCGGCATCGCCGCGCCCATCCTGCTGGTGCTGACGCGGCTGTTGCAGGGCCTGGCCTGGGGTGGCGAGGCCGGCCCGGCCACCACCTACATCCTGGAAGCGGCGCCACTGCACAAGAGAGGTACCTACGCCTGCTGGCAGGTCGTGGCCCAGGGGCTGGCCGCGGTAGCGGCCGGCCTGATCGGCTACGGCCTGACCCTCTGGCTGACAACGGAGCAGCTGCTGGCCTGGGGCTGGCGCCTGCCCTTCCTGCTGGGCCTGGCGATCCTGCCCATCGGCCTCTATATCCGCCGGGGCCTGGTGGATACCCATGTCGGCGAAACCCGGGGTACCGGCGCGGTGCTGGGCGAGGTGCTGGCCACCCAGCGGCGGCCACTGCTGCTGGGGCTGCTGATCCTCTCCGGCAGCACCATCACCCAGTACTTCCTCAACTACATGACCACCTTCGCCCTGGTGGAACTGAAGCTGCCGACCGGGATCGCCATGCTCGCCACCCTGGTGATAGGCGCGGCCATGGCGGTCTGCTCGATCCTGGGCGGGGTGCTCAGCGATCGCTATGGCCGGCGCATCGTACTGATCCTGCCGCGACTGCTGTTGCTGGTGCTGCTCTATCCGGCGCTGCAGCTCATCACCCAGGCACCCGGGCCGGGCACCTTCCTGCTGACCCTGGCGGTGCTCTCCGGCCTGCACGGCATGAGTGGCGCCGCCCTGATCGTGCTGCTGGTGGAAAGCTTTCCGCAGCGGGTGCGGGCGACCGGCTTCTCGCTGGTCTATGCGCTGGGGGTGGCGGCCTTCGGCGGCACCGCCCAGATCGTGGTGACCTGGCTGATCGGCGCCACCGGCGACCGTATGGCGCCGGCCGCCTACCTGCTGGTGGCCAACCTGGTGTGTCTCGGCGCCGCCTGGTTCGCCGCCGAGACCTGTCCGGGGCGTCAGCCGGCGGAACGCTCCGCGGCATAACCCTCTTCCCGCCGATTCTTGCGCTCCAGGCGGGCGTAGACGAGGCCGGTGAGCAAGAGGCCGAACAGCAGCACCGCGGCCAGCAGATAGAGCCCCGAGGCCAGGGTGCCGGTGGCCGCCTTGAGCGCGCCGATACCATAGGGGCCGAGATAACCGCCGAGATTGCCCACCGAGTTGATCAGGGCGATACCGGCGGCGGCGCTGGCCCCGGCGAAGAAGCGCCCCGGCAGGGTCCAGAACAGCGCGGTGAGGGAAAACAGACAGAAGGCCACCACCGACAGCGCCGCCAGTTGCAGCACGGCAGTGCCGAACCAGGCGCTGCCAGCCATGGCCAGGGCACCCACCCCATAGAGCACGGCCAGGTGGCCATAGCGATCGCCCAGGCGATCGGAACTGCGCGGCACGATGAGCAGGCCGAGAATGCCGAAGGCGTAGGGAATGGCGGAAATGAAGCCCGTGGTGAGATCGCTGCCGCCGAACTGGTGGATCAGCGTCGGCAGCCACAGCCCCAGGCCATAGATGCTCAGGGTCACCGGCAGATAATAGAGCGCCAAGAGCAGCACGCGGCGATCCTTGAGCGCATGCAGGGGATTGCCATGGCGGGTCTGGTCGAAGAGGTGCAGGTCCTTTTCCAGCTCCGTTGCCAGCCAGCGCTTTTCATCGACGTCCAGCCAGGCGACCTGTTGCGGACCATCCGGCAACCGGGTCAGGGTGGGCCAGGCCAGCAGCACCGCCGGCGCGCCGATGCAGAGGAACAGCCACTGCCAGCCGTGCAGACCGAGTGCGCCATCCAGTTGCAGGAGCATGCCCGATAGCGGTCCCGTCACCAGCATGGCGATGGGCTGGGAGAGGATGAACAGCCCCATGATCTTGCCGCGATGGCGTACCGGGAACCACTGGGTGAGGTAGTAGAGCACGCCGGGAAAGAAGCCGGCCTCGGCCGCACCCAGCAGGAAGCGCATGACATAGAAGCTGTTCGGTCCCTGGACGAAGGCCATGCCCATGGTGATGGCCCCCCAGGTCACCAGGATGCGGGCGAACCAGCGGCGCGCACCGAAGCGCTCCAGCAGCAGGTTGCTGGGCACCTCGCAGAGGAAATAACCGATGAAGAACAGCCCGGCACCGAGGCCATAGGCGGCATCGCCGATGCCGATGTCGGCGCCCATGTGCAGCTTGGCAAAGCCCACGGCAGAGCGGTCGATGTAGGCGACCAGATAGAGCAATACGAGAAAGGGGACCAGCTTGAGCGTGATCCGACGGATGAGGGCGGATTCAGGGTGCATGGCGTTCTCCGACTTGTTGTTGTTGTGCGGTTGAAGCGCAGATCGATCAAAATTCTAACGTACTATCATTGAATCGTTAAATACCCTAATCAGGCCATTAATCGGCTCTTAATGTTATTTTGATAATACTAAAATATTGTTACGAAGTGAGAGATCTTACCTCTTGATTTCCGCTGATCCCCGTTACAGAGCCGCTTGGCCCGCGATAACATCGGTTATCGCGCTGATGGTGTTATAGTGATGGCACGACGACTTCGGATGCCTTTCGATGAATTACAAGACACCGCTGCCGCGCAAAAGCAGACACGCTCGCATCGTTCATGAGCTCGGCACCCAGATCGTGTCCGGGCACTTCCTGCCAGAACAGCGCCTGCCCCCCGAGGCGCAGCTGTGCGAAGAGTACGAAGTGAGCCGCCCCGTCCTGCGTGAGGCCACCCGGGTGCTCGTGGCCAAGGGTCTGGTCAGGTCCAAGCCCAAGGTCGGAACCGTAGTCAAACCACGCAACGAGTGGCATCTGCTCGATCCGGACGTGCTCCATTGGCTGCTGGAGAGCGATTCGCGGCACAGCTTCTACGAGACCCTGGTCAAGGTGCGCAACATCATCGAGCCGGAGGTCGCCGCCATGGCGGCTGCCAACGCCCAGCCCGAAGACGTCAAGGCCATCGAGGACGCCTACCAGCGGATGGAGCAGGCGGCGGACATCGCCAACATGGCCGAGCCGGACATGGCCTTTCACCTGTCCATCGCCACGGCCACCCACAACGAATTGCTGACTCACCTCTACAGCATCATGCTGCTGCCGGTGCGGGACTATCTGGAACGCTCCTCGGCGCTGTTCGCCGCCGGAGACAGCCTCAACCTGCTGGTCTCCCGGCACAAGGCGATCCTCACCGCGATCCAGCACCGCGACCCGCTGACCGCCCGCCACGCCGCCATCGCCCAGTTGGCCGGTGTCGATGACATGGTCGCCGAAGCCTTCCGGCCGCAGCCCTTGTCTGAAGGTGAAATTTCGTATGATCATTGAGGGCAAGAACCCACTCGCGGTATGCCCTCATGTCCAGCAGCTACCATGCCTCTACCGTAGAACAACTCGGCCAGCGACTCGCGGCCGGGCAATTTCCACCCGGTAGCGCCCTCAAGGTAGAGGCGGACCTCTGCCAGGAGCTGGGCGTCAGTCGCACCATCCTGCGCGAAGCGATCAAGACCCTGGCGGCCAAGGGCATGCTGGAAGTCGGCCCCAAGGTCGGTACCCGGGTCCTGCCGCTCAGTCGCTGGAATCTGTTCGATACCCAGGTGGTGGGCTGGCTGGCCACGGGCGGTCTGCCCGCCCATTTCGTCAAGGACCTGCTGGATCTGCGTCACGCCATCGAGCCGGCGGCGGTGCGCTGGGCCTGCGAAAGGGCCACTCCCGAGCAGGTCCAGGCGATCCAGGTCGCCTACCAGCACCTGGAAGCGTCGCTCGATGGCGGCGACTACAACACCGCCGACCAGCGCTTCCACGAATGCGTCCTGGCGGCCAGCCACAATCAGTTCATCGAGCAGATGGTGCCTGCCCTGGGCGCGCTGCTGGCAGCCTCCTTCACCCTGTCGTCGGCCGATCCCGACGAATTGCGGCGTACCCTCCCCCTGCACAAGACCCTGGCCGACGGCATCGCCTCGCGCGATGCGGCGCGCGCCGTCTGGGCCTGCATGATGCTGATCGACAGCGCGGCGGTGACCCTGGCGCGCTATACCGACTGACGTTTCGGTCGGCAACCTTGGCGTCTCTCCAGGTTCCCATGCCTGGATTTCCCGTCCTGCCACAACAAGAGAGGTGAACGATGGATTGGCAGCCGCTGCTTCCCCAGCGCTTCAAACTGGCCGAGGGCCCCTTCTGGGACCAGGAGACCCAGGCGCTCTACTGGGTAGATATCGCCGGCTTCAAGGCCTGCCGCCTGCGCGGCGAGCAGTATCAGGAATGGCAGCTGGATCGTCCCTGCTCCGCCTTCGTGCCCACGGTCCGCGGCGATGCCCTGGTGACCCTGCCGAACGGCGTCTTCCGCCTGGATCTCGATTCCCCGCCAGAACGTCCCGCGCTGGAACTCTTCTGCGTCGCCGATCCCGATCCGGGCAATCGCGGCAACGAGGCCCGCTGTGACGCCCAGGGGCGTCTGTGGCTGGGCACCATGCAGAACAACCTCGATGCCCAGGGCGGCGACGTGGCCATCGACCGGCACTCGGGCGGCCTGTTCCGCATCGATCCCGACGGCAGCGTCAGCCGGCACGCCAGCGACCTCGGCATCGCCAACACCCTGGTATGGAGCGCGGCGGACAACCACGTCATCAGCGCCGACACCCTCAAGGACACCCTCTATCGCTATCCGCTGGATGCCAGCGGCAACCTGGGTGCACCCACCGTCTGGGCCGGTCCCCACGAGCGCGGCTCGCCGGACGGCTCGGCCATCGACAGCGAAGGCTGCGTATGGAACGCACGCTGGGACGGCAACTGCCTGCTGCGTTTCTCGCCGGAGGGCGAGCTGCTGGAGATCGTCGAGCTGCCTGTGCAGCGGCCCACCAGCTGCGTCTTCGGCGGAGCGGATCTGCGCACCCTCTACGTCACCAGCGCCGCCGCCGACGGTACCCTCGACGGCGCCCTGCTCAAGGCGCCCGCGCCGGTCGCCGGCATGCCCTGCCACAGGTTCGCCGGCTGATTCATCCTACCGACCCAGGCGCCCTTCCGCGGCGCCTTTCCGCTTCGGGCCCTATGTAACAGCTTGGTGACAGAGGTGACGAAAAATCTCGTCACCTTTTTCTTGCGCCCGCACCCATCCAATCATAATATCAATGCAGAGCGGCGTCGTCTGACCTCCACGACGGCAGCCCGCCGCCTCGCATTGCCTGGCCACACCAATAAAAACAAGGAGTTCCAGCTATGTTCCGTGTTCCGGGAGTTCGTTCTCTGCTGCGTGCCGCCCTCGCCGCCGGCGCTGTCAGCCTGTCCCTTTCCGCTTTCGCTGCCGATCCGGTCAAGATCGGTTTCCTGGTCAAGCAACCCGAGGAACCCTGGTTCCAGACCGAGTGGGCCTTCGCCGAGAAAGCCGCCAAGGACAAGGGCTTCACCCTGCTCAAGATCGCCGTGCCGGATGGCGAGAAGACCCTCGCCGCCATCGACAGCCTGGCCGCCAACGGCGCCAAGGGCTTCGTGATCTGCCCGCCCGACGTCTCCCTCGGCCCGGCCATCGTGGCCAAGGCCAAGCTCAACGACCTCAAGGTCATGGCCGTGGACGACCGCTTCGTCGACGCCAAGGGCAAATTCATGGAAGACGTGCCCTACCTGGGCATGGCCGCCTTCGAGGTCGGTCAGCAGCAGGGCGCCGCCATGGCCGCCGAAGCCGAGAAGCGTGGCTGGAAGTGGGATGACACCTATGCGGTGATCAACACCTACAACGAGCTGGATACCGGCAAGAAGCGCACCGACGGTTCGGTGGAAGCCCTGAAGAAGGCCGGCCTGCCCGCCGACCACATCATCTTCGCGCCGCAGAAGACCCTGGACGTGCCCGGCAGCATGGACTCCACCACCTCCGCGCTGGTCAAGCTGCCTTCGGCCGCCAAGCACCTGATCATCGGCGGCATGAACGACAACACCGTGCTGGGCGGCGTCCGCGCCACCGAAAGCGCCGGCTTCAAGGCCGAGCAGGTGATCGGCATCGGCATCAACGGCACCGATGCCATCGGCGAACTGAAGAAAGCCAACAGCGGCTTCTTCGGCTCAATGCTGCCCAGCCCCCACGAAGAGGGCTACCAGACCGCCAGCATGATGTACGAGTGGGTGACCACCGGTAAGGAACCACCCAAGTACACCGCGATGGACAAGGTCACCCTCATCACCCGCGCCAATTTCCAGCAAGAGCTGGAAAAGATCGGCCTCTGGAAGTGATGACCCCGGCGGCGCCCGTGCTGGCGCCGCCCTCCTCTTTCGTCTGACAGGAGTGCTTCATGGCAGCCCTGGAACACACCACCGCCCAGAGCGCCGACAGCCTCGGTTTCGTCGGCATCGGCAAGACCTTTCCCGGCGTCAAGGCGCTCGCCGACATCTCCTTCAACGTGCGTCCCGGCTCGGTGCACGCCCTCATGGGCGAGAACGGCGCCGGCAAGTCGACCCTGCTGAAGATCCTCAGCGGCTACCACGCCCCCACCACTGGCCACCTCAACATCGACGGCCAGGAACTGGTGTTCAAGAGCACCGCCGAAGCCATCCGCGCCGGCGTCGCCGTGATCCAGCAGGAACTGCAGCTGGTGCCGGAGATGACCGTCGCCGAAAATCTCTTTCTCGGGCACCTGCCGGCGCGCTACGGCATCGTCAATCGCGGCCACCTGCGCCGCCAGGCCCTGGACCTGCTCAAGGGCCTGGCCGAAGAGATCGACCCCAACACCAAGGTCGGACGCCTGTCGCTCGGGCAGCGCCAGCTAGTCGAGATCGCCAAGGCGCTCTCCCGCGGCGCCCGCGTCATCGCCTTCGACGAACCGACCAGCTCGCTGTCCGCCCGCGAGACCGATCGGCTGATGACCATCATCGCCCGGCTGCGCGACGAAGGCCGGGTGGTGCTCTATGTCTCCCACCGCATGGAAGAGGTGTTCCGCATCTGCGACGCGGTGACGGTGTTCAAGGACGGTCGCCACGTGCGCACCATCGAGCGCCTGGCCGACATCACCCCCGACCAGTTGATCACCCTGATGGTCGGCCGCGACCTCGCCGACATCTACGACTACCGCCCGCGCGAAATCGGCGGTGGCTGCCTCAAGGTCGAGGGCCTGCTCGGCCAGGGCCTGCAGCAGCCGGTGGGCTTCGAGGTCTGCCAGGGCGAAATCCTCGGCCTGTTCGGCCTGGTCGGTGCCGGTCGCACCGAGCTCCTGCGCCTGCTGGCGGGCCTGGAAAAGCACAAGGCTGGCAGCCTGAGCCTCAAGGGCGCCCCGATCAGCCTCAGGTCGCCGCGTGACGCCATCGCCGCCGGCATCCTGCTGTGCCCGGAAGATCGCAAGAAGGAAGGCATCGTGCCCCTGGCCAGCGTGGCCGAGAACATCAACATCAGCGCTCGCGCCCATCACGCCAGTCTCGGCTGCCTGATCCAGGGGCGCTGGGAAAAGGCCAACGCCGAAAAGCAGATTCGCGCGCTGAACGTGAAGACGCCCCACGCCGGGCAGAAGATCAAGAATCTTTCCGGCGGCAACCAGCAGAAGGCCATCCTCGGTCGCTGGCTGTCGATGCCCATGCAGGTGCTCCTGCTCGACGAACCCACCCGCGGCATCGACGTGGGCGCCAAGTCGGAGATCTACGCCATCATCCATGACCTCGCCGCCCGCGGCATCGCCGTGGTGGTGGTGTCCAGCGACCTGATGGAAGTCATGGGCGTGGCCGATCGCATCCTGGTGATGAGTGAAGGCGCCATCACCGGCGAGGTGGCCCGCGCCGAATTCAACGACGAGCGCCTGCTGCAGCTCGCCCTGCCCCGTACCCGGGCCTGATGAAAACAAGAAAAGAGGTTCAGTCCATGTCCGCCCAACCCCACAGCCTGACCCCGCCGCGCCGCGGCTTCGACATGCGTCGCTTCCTCGACGACTGGGCCATGATGCTGGCCGCCGTCGTCATCTTCACCCTCTGCGCGCTGTTCGTGCAGAACTTCCTCTCGCCGCTGAACATGCGCGGTCTGGGCCTGGCGATCTCCACCGTGGGCATCGCCGCCTGCACCATGCTGTTCTGCCTGGCCTCCGGCCACTTCGACCTCTCGGTGGGGTCGGTCATCGCCTGTGCCGGGGTGGTCGCCGCAGTGGTGATGCGCGAATTCGACAGCGTCTTTCTCGGCGTCGCCGCCGCCCTGGCCATGGGCCTGGTGGTCGGCCTGATCAACGGCCTGGTGATCGCCAAGCTCAAGATCAACGCCTTGATCACGACCTTGGCGACGATGCAGATCGTGCGCGGCCTGGGCTACATCTTCTCCGACGGCAAGGCCGTGGGCGTCTCCCAGGAGCAGTTCTTCGTGTTCGGCAACGGCCAGCTGTTCGGCCTGCCGGTGCCCATCGTCATCACCCTGCTGTGCATCCTGTTCTTTGGCTGGCTGCTCAACTACACCACCTTCGGCCGCAACACCATGGCCATCGGCGGCAACGAGGAAGCCGCGCTGCTGGCCGGCGTCCACGTCGATCGCACCAAGATCATCATCTTCGCCATGCACGGGGTGATCGGCGCCCTGGCCGGCGTGGTGCTGGCCTCGCGGATGACCTCCGGCCAGCCGATGATCGGCCAGGGCTTCGAACTCACGGTGATCTCCGCCTGCGTGCTGGGCGGGGTTTCCCTGGCCGGCGGCATCGGCATGATCCGCCACGTGATCGCCGGCGTGCTGATCCTGGCGATCATCGAGAACGCCATGAACCTGAAGAACATCGACACCTTCTACCAGTACGTCATCCGCGGAACCATCCTGCTGCTGGCCGTGGTCATCGACCGCTTCAAGCAGCGCTAAACCCAGACTGTGCCCTCCCCCGCGGCGCCACGGGCGCCGTGCCGGGGACCGCTTTGCCCGTGAAATGCCCGAGGACAAGACAATGACCACGCCCAAACGCCCGCTCCGCTCCGCCCAGTGGTTTGGCAGCAACGACAAGAACGGCTTCATGTACCGCAGCTGGATGAAGAATCAGGGCATCCCGGACCACGAATTCCAGGGCAAGCCCGTCATCGGCATCTGCAACACCTGGTCCGAGCTGACCCCCTGCAACGCCCACTTCCGCAAGATCGCCGAACACGTCAAGCGCGGCATCTATGAAGCCGGCGGCTTCCCGGTGGAATTCCCGGTGTTCTCCAACGGCGAATCCAACCTCAGACCCACCGCCATGCTGACCCGCAACCTGGCCAGCATGGACGTGGAGGAAGCCATTCGCGGCAATCCGGTGGACGCCGTGGTGCTGCTCACCGGCTGCGACAAGACCACGCCGGCGCTGCTGATGGGCGCCGCCAGCTGCGACGTGCCGGCCATCGTCGTCACCGGCGGCCCCATGCTCAACGGCAAGCACCACGGCCGCGACATCGGCGCCGGCACCATCGTCTGGCAGATGCACGAGGCCTACAAGGCCGGTGCCATCGACCTCAACGAATTCCTCTCCGCCGAAGCCGGGATGTCGCGTTCGGCCGGTACCTGCAACACCATGGGCACCGCCTCCACCATGGCCTGCATGGCCGAAGCCCTGGGCACCTCGCTGCCGCACAACGCGGCCATTCCGGCGGTAGATTCGCGGCGCTACGTGCTGGCGCACCTGTCCGGCATGCGCATCGTCGAGATGGTGGAAGAAGACCTGCGGCTATCGAAGATCCTCACCAAGGAAGCCTTCGAGAACGCCATTCGCGTCAACGCCGCCATCGGCGGTTCCACCAACGCGGTGATCCACCTCAAGGCCATCGCCGGCCGCATCGGCGTGGACCTGGAGCTGGACGACTGGACCCGGGTCGGCCGCGGCACCCCCACCATCGTCGACCTGCAGCCCTCCGGACGCTTCCTGATGGAAGAGTTCTACTATGCCGGCGGCCTGCCGGCGGTGATCCGCCGCATGGGCGAAGCCAAGCTGCTGCCCCACCCCGAGGCCCTGACCGCCAACGGCAAGAGCCTCTGGGCCAACTGCGCCGAGGCGCCCATCTACGGCGACGACGAGGTCATCCGCGCCCTGGACAACCCGCTGCGCGCCGACGGCGGCATCTGCGTGCTGCGCGGCAACCTGGCGCCCAAGGGCGCGGTGCTCAAGCCCTCGGCCGCGACCCCGGCGCTCATGCAGCATCGCGGTCGCGCCGTGGTGTTCGAGAACCTGGAAGACTACAAGGCGCGCATCGTCGACCCGGACCTGGATATCGACGAGACCTGCGTGATGGTGCTGAAGAACTGCGGACCCAAGGGGTATCCGGGCATGGCCGAGGTGGGCAACATGGGCCTGCCGGCCAAGCTGCTGGCCAAGGGCATCACCGACATGGTGCGCATCTCCGACGCCCGCATGAGCGGCACCGCCTACGGCACCGTGGTCCTGCACGTGGCACCCGAGGCCTCGGCCGGCGGCCCGCTGGCGGTGGTTCGCGAAGGCGACATGATCGAACTGGACTGCGCTTCCGGGCGCCTGCACCTGGATATCCCCGACGAAGAACTGGCCGCGCGCCTGGCCGACTGGCAACCGCCGGCCGACCAGCTGCTGGCCGGCGGTTATCGCCGCCTCTACGTCAACCATGTGCTGCAGGCCGACGAAGGCTGCGACTTCGACTTCCTGGTCGGTTGCCGCGGCGCCGAGGTGCCTCGCCACTCCCATTGACCGGCTCTACCCCCTCTCCCACCGGGAGAGGGTCGGGGTGAGGGGCTGGCGCAGCCTCTCGTTCCGGAACTCGGGGCCCTCTGCCCCACTCTTGCACAACAACAAACCGAAAAGGTGGTCGAGATGAAACGCACGTTAGCCCTCACCGGACTTGGACTGTCACTCATGATCAGCACCCTTACCGCCCAGGCGGCCGGCCTCACCAGCCAGCAGTCGAGCTTTGGCAAGCTGCCCGATGGCACTCCCATCGAGAAGTTCGTCCTGACCAACAGCCACGGCATGCAGGCCACCGTCATCACCTATGGCGGCGTGCTGCAGGCGCTCAAGGTGCCCGACCGCAAGGGCCACAGCGAAGACGTGGTCCTGGGCTTCGATGACGTCCAGGGTTATCTCGACAACCCCACCGTGTTCTTTGGCGCCACCATCGGCCGCTTCGGCAACCGCATCGCCGAGGGCCGCTTCAGCCTCGATGGCAAGAGCTACCAGATCCCCCAGAACGACAAGACCAACGCCCTGCACGGCGGCCCCCAGGGCTTCAACACCAAGGTGTGGAAGGCCGAGCCGGCCAAGGGCGACGGCTGGGTCGGCGTGACCCTGAGCTATGTCTCCCCCGATGGCGAGATGGGCTTTCCCGGCACCCTGACCACCCAGGTGACCTACCAGCTGGACGAGCACAACCAGCTGACCCTCAAGTACCGCGCGACCACCGACAAGCCGACGGTGCTCAACCTGACCAACCACAGCTACTTCAACCTGGCCGGCGCCGGCAGTGGCACGGTGCTCAAGCAGGTGGCGATGCTCAATGCCGACAAATACACGCCAGTGACCGCCAAGCTGATCCCCACCGGCGAATTGCCGCCCGTGGCCGGCACGCCGATGGACTTCCGCAAGCCGACCGCCATCGGCAAGCACATCGCCGACGAAAATCAGCAACTGAAGTACGCCGAACCCAAGCAGGGTGGCTATGACTTCAACTGGGTGCTCAACACCGCTGGCGATCTGCAGAAAGCCGCTGCCGTGGTGACCGACCCGGGCTCCGGCCGCACCCTGACCCTCTACACCACCGAACCGGGCGTGCAGTTCTATACCGGCAACTTCCTGGAGGGGAACATCAAGGGCAAGGCCGGCAAGACCTACGGCCACTGGGGCGCCTTCACCCTGGAAACCCAGCACTACCCGGACGCCCCCAACCAGCCGAACTTCCCCACCACCCGCCTGGATCCCGGCCAGACCTACACCCAGACGACGATCTTCAAGTTCGCCGGCAAGTAGGGCCTGCTCTGACTCAAGCAAAGGCCGCTCCCGGGAGCGGCCTTTGCTTTGGTGCTCCCCTCACCCCAACCCTCTCCCAGAGGGAGAGGGGGCAGGAGCGGAGCGCCTTTCGCCTCCGTGCTCCGTGTTCCGTGTTCCGTGTTCCGTAGCGTGGAAAACGGCGCAGCCTTTTCCACTGTCCTGCCACTCCCCTTCCCACCCCCAATAAAAAACCCGGCGCCTCGCGACGCCGGGTTTCTTACCACCTCAAAGCACCAGGATCAGATCGCGGCCTTGGTGTTCTCGCCGTTCACCAGACGCTGGATACCCAGCGGATTGGCGTTCTGCAGGGCTTCCGGGAGGAAGGCATCCGGATAGTTCTGGTAGCACACCGGACGCAGGAAGCGATCGATGGCCAGGGTACCGACGGAGGTGCCGCGGGCATCGGAGGTCGCCGGATAGGGACCGCCATGGACCATGGCATCGCTGACTTCCACGCCGGTGGGATAGCCGTTGAGCAACAGGCGACCGGCTTTCTGCTCCAGCAGGCCGATGATAGCCTCGAAACGCTGCAGATCGGCCGGTTCCGCCAGCAAGGTGGCGGTCAGCTGGCCGTGCAGGCCTTGCAGCGCCTGGTGCAGCTGGGCTTCGTCAGCCACCTCCACCACCACCGTGGTGGGACCGAAGACTTCTTCCTGCAGCAGCTCGTCGTTTTCCAGCAGCAGGCTCACATCAGCCTTGAACAGCTGCGGACGCGCCTGATTGCCTTCCTGGCTGGCACCGGCCAGGTGCTGCACACCGGAATGGGCCAGCAGCGCCGCAACGCCCTTCTCGTAGCTCTTCAGGGTGCCCGGATTGAGCATGGTCTGGGGCGCCTGCTCGTTCATGGCGCCGGCCAGGCGCTCGAGGAAGCTGCTGAACTCGGGCGAACGCACGCCGATGACCAGGCCCGGATTGGTGCAGAACTGGCCGCAGCCCAGGACCACGGAGGCCGCGAGTTCACCGGTGATGGCCTCGCCGCGGGCCTTGAGTGCCTCGGGCAGGATCACCACGGGGTTGATGCTGGACATCTCGGCGAACACCGGGATCGGCTGCGGACGGGCCGCGGCCATGTCGCACAGGGCGCGACCGCCGCGCAGCGAGCCGGTGAAGCCCACTGCCTGGATGGCCGGGTGCTTGACCAGCTGCTCGCCCACGCCACCGCCATAGATCATGTTGAACACGCCCTTGGGCATGCCGGTCTTCTCCGCGGCGCGCAGGATGGCATCGGCCACGTATTCGGCGGTGACCATGTGGCCGCTGTGGGCCTTGAACACCACCGGGCAACCGGCGGCCAGGGCCGCGGCGGTGTCGCCACCGGCAGTGGAGAAGGCCAGCGGGAAGTTGCTGGCACCGAACACGGCCACCGGACCCAGGCCGATGCGGTACTGACGCAGGTCAGGACGCGGCAGCGGCTTGCGCTCGGGCAGCGCGGTGTCGATGCGTGCACCGTGGAAGTCACCGCGGCGCAGCACCTTGGCGAACAGGCGCATCTGGCCGCTGGTACGGCCGCGCTCGCCCTGGATACGGCCAGCCGGCAGTGCGGTTTCCTGGCAGACCAGCTGGACGAAATCATCGCCCAGGCCGTCCAGTTCGTCGGCGATGGCATCGAGGAAGGCCGCGCGCTGCTCGGCGCTCAGCTTGCGGTACAGGGGCGCGGCCTGCTCGGCGGCACGGGCGGCGGCATCGACCTCGGCCGCGGACGCCTGGAAGAATTCGTAGGGCAGCTTTTCGCCAGTCGTGGCGTCGATGCTGTAGACCCGCACCTCGCCCTCGCCGCTGCGAGCGCCACCGATGTAGTTCTTGCCTTGGATCTGCATTGTTCTCGACTCCTTATACCTAGGGGTTCAGGGAAGACCACCCGACTGGGGTAGTCTTCGAAGGGGTGGCACGCTCAGTCTCAGAGCGGCCGGGCCAGCCTGTGCGATACCCACTCTAGCATTCGCATAGTCAGCAGTCATCATACAACTATCAGAGCTGCTGGACCTGCCCGGGCTGGAAGGCTGCCGTGCCGGCCTTGACGCCATTGCTCAGCGGCTCGCCGAATTCCGGCACCGCGATCTCGAATCTGTCGCCCGGCTCGACGCGCACACCGTCGGCGAAGGACAGGGTCGCCGTGCCGAAGAAATGCACATGGACATCGCCCGGCCGCAGGAACTGCGCATACTTGAAGTGGTGATACTCGAGGTTCTCCAGGCTGTGGCACATGTTGTCCTCGCCGGAGAGGAACTCCTTCTCCCAGACCACCTGCTCGCCGCGACGGATCCGGCTGGTGCCCGCCAGATGACGCGGCAGCTCACCGGTACGCAGCGCCGGACCGAAGCTGCAGTAGCGTAGTTTGGAATGGGCCAGATAGAGATAGTTCTTGCGTTCCATCACGTGGTCGGAGAATTCGTTGCCCACCGCATAACCCAGGCGATAGGGCATGCCGTCGTCGCCGATCACGTAGAGACCGGTCAGCTCGGGCTCTTCACCGGCGTCCTCGGCGAATTCCGGCAGCGGGATATCGGCACCGGGACGCACCAGGATGCCGCCGTCGCCCTTGTAGAACCATTCCGGCTGGGCACCCGCGCTACCCGCTGCAGGCCGACCGCCCTCCACGCCCCATTTGAACATGCGCATGGAGTCGGTCAGCTTGGCCTCCTCCTGGCTGTTCTGCTGGTGCATCTTGTCGCGGGTGGCGGCGCTGCCCAGGTGGGTCAGACCGGTCCCGGTGACCAGGCAGTGTGCGGGGTCCTCGTGGTCCAGCGGCGGCAACAGGCGGCCGCCATCGAGCAGCTCGGCATAGGCCGGTCCGGGCTCCAGGCCCAGGGTCTGCACCTGAGACTCCAGCGACACGCCAGCGCGGATGGCCTGCAGCGCCAGGGTCCGGGTGCTGGTCGCACCCCGGACCTGCTGGACTTCGCCGCGCTCGACCACGCCGACGCGGCGCTGGCCCTGTTGGTCTTCGAACTGAATCAGGTGCATGGCATTCTCCTTGTTGGTTATCGCCTGAAGGAGACTTTACTCGGCGCTACGGGGCCTGCCTAATGAGAGCTCCCTATCCCGCGATAACCAACGGTTATTCCCATGCTGCCATCCCTAGGCTCCATCGCCTCCCGTCTGCGCCTGCGGCAACTGCGCCTGCTGATCGCCCTCGACGAGGAAGGCTCGCTGCACAAGGCCGCCGAACGCATCGCCATCTCCCAGCCCGGGGCCACCAAGGCGCTGCACGAAATCGAGAGCACCCTGGGCGCCACCCTCTTCCTGCGCACCCACCAGGGCCTGCAGCCCAACGACCTGGGCCGCTGCGTGATTCGCTATGCGCGGCTGATCGAGAGCGACCTGGCCCATCTGCGCGAAGAGATGCTCGGCATTCTCCAGGGCGAAGGGGGCCGGCTGGCGGTAGGGGTGATCATGGGCGCCGTGCCCCGCCTGATCGCCGCGGTGTCGCGCCTGGGTGCGGCGCAACCCCAGCTGGGGATCGAGATCATCGAGGACACCAGTGTGCGTCTGCTCGACCTGCTCGACGCCGGCCGCATCGAAGTGGCCATCTGCCGCAGCAGCGTCAGCCGCCGGCCGGATGCCTATGACTGTCTGGAGGTGCGCGAAGAGCGGCTGGAGATCGTCTGCCATCCCCGCCATCCACTGGCGGAGTCGGAGACGCTGGGGCTGGCCGAACTGGTCGACAGTCGCTGGATCGTCTATCCGGCCAACCTGCCCATGCGCCTGACCCTGGAACGGGAATTTCGCGCCGCGGAACTGGAGTTTCCCCGCTATCCGGTGGAAACCTCCTCCACCTTCACCCTGCTCGGCCTGCTGCAGGAAGACGCCAATCAGGTGGCCATGCTGCCCAGCGACATCGCCCAGTTCGGCGAAAGACACGGCCTGCTGCGCC
Organism: Pseudomonas sp. LA5; assembly: GCF_028640825.1. Taxonomy (NCBI): domain Bacteria; kingdom Pseudomonadati; phylum Pseudomonadota; class Gammaproteobacteria; order Pseudomonadales; family Pseudomonadaceae; genus Pseudomonas; species Pseudomonas sp. LA5. The sequence continues at coordinate 139,082 of NZ_JAQYZY010000024.1, read as the reverse complement.
GCCTGCCGGTGGTCCAGCGCACCCGCAACGAGCCCTATTCCATTCTGGTGCGCCAGGGCGCGGGATTGTCGGCGGCCGCGCAGCTGCTGCTGGAGCAGTGGCGGCTGGAAGCGTGAAACATCTATCGCGGCCATGGCGGTCCGCCGATGCTGCCGCTCCTATAGATGAAAGCACTACGGCTTGTTGCGATTTCGCCGAGTCTGACGCGACTAAACGCCTACTCGGATAGCCCCCTCTCCCCTCGGGAGAGGGTTGGGGTGAGGGTTGTCCCCTTCAGCGCAGTCTCCATTGGAAAGGCTACGCCGTTTTCCACGCTACGTACTGCTGCGGCCTGAAATGCATCGCGGCCATGGCGGTCCGCCGATGCTGCCGCTCCTACGAAAGCATCATGCCCTGTAGGAGCGGCCCATGGCCGCGATAAACCATCAAAAAACCAACCTCAATACGTCGGCAACGTCACCCCGTGGAAGAGGGTCTCCAGCTCCTGTCGCGAGGGCGTCTGCATCGCTTCGGTGAGGACATCGCGGGTCAGGTGCGGCGCGAAGCGGCCGATGAAGTCGCACATGAAGCCGCGCAGGAAGGTGCCGCGGCGCAGGCCGATCTTGGTCACGCTGGCCTCGAAGAGGTGGCTGGCGTCCAGGCAGGCCAGGTCGGCATCGGCTTTGTGATCCACCGCCATGTCGGCGACGATGCCCACGCCCAGGCCGAGGCGGACATAGGTCTTGATGACGTCGGCGTCCGCAGCGGTCAGCACCACGTTGGGCTCCAGGCCCTGGCGGGCAAAGGCCTCGTCGAGCTTGGAGCGCCCGGTGAAACCGAAGACGTAGGTCACCAGCGGCTGTTCCGCCAGGTGCTCCAGGGTGAGGTGCTCCACCTTCGCCAGGGGATGGCCCTGGGGCACGATGACGCAGCGGTTCCAGCGATAGCAGGGCATCATCACCAGGTCGTTGAAGCGCTCCAGCCCCTCGGTGGCGATGGCGAAGTCGACGGTGCCGTCGGCGGCCATCTCGGCGATCTGGGTCGGCGAACCCTGGTGCATGTGCAGGGCCACGTCCGGATACTGCTTGATGAATTCGCTGATCACGTCCGGCAGCGCATAGCGCGCCTGGGTGTGGGTGGTGGCGATGGACAGGGTGCCCTTGCGCTCGTTGGAGAATTCCTGGGCGATCTGCTTGATGCTCTCGCACTTGCGCAGGATCTCGCCCGCGGTCTGGATGATCCGCTCGCCGGCCGGGGTCACCCGGGTCAGGTGCTTGCCACTGCGGGCAAAGACCTCGACGCCCAACTCGTCCTCGAGCAGGCGGATCTGCTTGCTGATGCCGGGCTGCGAGGTATAGAGACTCTGGGCCGTGGCGGATACGTTCAGATCGTGGTGGGCGACTTCCCAGATATATCTCAACTGTTGCAGCTTCATGCCGGCTCCTCGCTGACCCCGTGCGCAAGCATATAACAGTAATGCAGCCCTTAAGCTTTTTCTAGACCGAAATCGAATTAAGTCGCGAAGGGGCAAGGCTGACGCTCATGGATCAGCCCTGACGCAGCGGAACCAGGTACACCGGGATGCGCGCGGTCTGCAGCAGGCAGCTGGCGGTCCGCCCCAGAGGTGTCACCTGGGCGTCGCCCTGGCTGCGACTGCCGATTACCAGCAGATCCGCGGCGAACTCCTGGGCCTGCCTGAGGATGGCCGCTGGCGGATCGCCCTGCACCACCCGCACGGCACGCACCAGCCCCACGGTGGCGGGAGTTTCCAGCAGGTCCTCGCGCAGGGATTCGAACACCTGCTGCTCGATGGTCTCCAGCACCAGATCCAGACCGCCATTGCGCAGGCGGTCCAGGGATTCACCGTCCAGATGCTGTTGCAACAGGGTAGACGCCAGCAGGCCGAGCGGCTCCACCACATGGACGACATACAGCTGGGCCTGATGGATACGGGCGAGATTCAAGGCATGCTGAAAGACATAGGGCGAACACAGGCCCAGGTCCGTGGCGTAAAGCAGCGAGCGGATCACGATTCCTCCTGGCCAGATCAGCCGATCAGGCCGGTACGACGCGGGATAGCCTCACCAGCGTAGCAGGGGATCACCGATTGCGCTGCAACCCGCGCCTTAGAGCCTGCTCAGGACGCTCAGGGCAGTTCCTCGGACGCGCGCCCATCCGCCGCCTGGATCGCTGCCACCAGGGCCGGCTCGCGTAGCGGCGCCTGTACCGGGCCGAGCAGCTCGCCGTCCCGGACCAGAAACAGCGCCGGCAGATGAAAGACGCCATAGCGCTGCACCAGGCCGCCGCTGCGCTCGGCGTCCACCCAGTACAGTCGGTCGACCGGCAGCCTCGCCGCAGGTAGCACCTGGCGCGCCAACCGGCAGGTGGCGCAGCCGACGCTGGTGAAGATCAGCAGCGAGCGCCCGGGCGCCGCCAGCAGGACGGCATCCGCCGTCCCATCGTCCAATTCCATCGCTTCCTCGCCACGCTCATCGCCAAGGCGCGCCCTCAGGCTCGCCAATAGCGTCGTAACCATTGTGACCGGGCGGGACACGCGTTAAGGTGCCCCACCCTCTCCACCGTATTTTGCCTGCACGGGCCCCGTCCTGTCGCAGCGCCGTGACCGACGAGTAGCACCATGGCCGCACAGCCCCGCCTTAACGACCTCAACATCGAAGCCAACGAGCCGCTCATCACGCCCGAGCAGCTCAAGCAGGAGATCCCGCTGAGCGATCTCGCCGCCGACACCGTCGCCCAGGGCCGCCAGGTCATCCGCGATATCCTCGACGGCAAGGACCATCGCCTGTTCGTGGTGATCGGCCCCTGCTCGATCCATGACATCAAGGCTGCCCACGAATACGCCGAGCGGCTCAGGGCACTGGCCGCCCAGGTCAGCGACAGCCTCTATCTGGTCATGCGCGTCTATTTCGAAAAGCCCCGCACTACCGTGGGCTGGAAGGGCCTGATCAACGATCCCTACCTGGATGACTCCTTCAAGATCCAGGACGGCCTGCACATCGGTCGCCAGCTGCTGCTGGACCTGGCGGAAATGGGCCTGCCCACCGCCACCGAGGCACTGGACCCCATCTCCCCGCAGTACCTGCAGGACCTGATCAGCTGGTCGGCGATCGGTGCCCGCACCACCGAATCCCAGACCCACCGGGAAATGGCTTCGGGCCTCTCTTCCGCGGTCGGCTTCAAGAACGGCACCGATGGCAGCCTGACGGTGGCCATCAATGCCCTGCAGTCGGTCTCCAGTCCGCACCGCTTCCTGGGTATCGACCAGCGCGGCCAGGTCTCGGTGGTGATGACCAAGGGCAATGCCTATGGTCATGTGGTCCTGCGCGGCGGCAACGGCAAGCCCAACTACGACTCGGTCAGCGTCACCCTATGCGAGCAGGCGCTGGTCAAGGCCAAGGTCAAGCCGAACATCATGGTCGACTGCAGCCACGCCAACTCCAACAAGGATGCCGCCCTGCAGCCGCTGGTGATGGACAACGTCGCCAACCAGATCGTCGAGGGCAACAACTCCATCGTCGGCCTGATGGTGGAAAGCCACCTGGGCTTCGGCAGCCAGCCGATTCCGGCGGATCTGTCGCACCTGGAGTACGGCGTCTCGGTGACCGACGCCTGCATCGACTGGGCGATGACCGAGAAGAGCATTCTCGACATGCACCGCAAGCTCAAGGATGTGCTGCCGCGCCGCGCGCGCAGCTGATCCGCCAGCGGATACGAAAACGCCGGGCTCAGCCCGGCGTTTTTCTTCCGCACCAGAGCCTGTTCAAAGTCTCGCGAGCTAGAGACAAACAAGGCGAAGCTGGCTGAGGAAGCGGATCGGACCCGCGCTCGGGTTTACGAATGGTAAATGAGCATTGCGACGGGGCCACCTTGGCCGGGCTGGCGACCCAGGCCAGTTTCAACGCCGTTTGGCCGACGCGCAGCAGACTTAGGACAGGCTCTCAGGCCAGCGGCGTCACCTGGCCACGCCGCTCCAGATAGTGCTCCACATAGGAACAGGACGGTATGACGCTGTAGCCGCGGCTCTCGGCGTAGTTCAAGGCGTGCTCGGCAAGCCTGGCGGCCAGGCCGCGCCCACGCAGGGCATCGGGGACGAAGGTGCGATAGAAATCCATCGTCTGCTTACCCAGATCCATGTAGGCGAGATAGGCGCGTTGACCGTCGACAGAAAGCTGGAATTGATGATTGGCCTCATCGTGTTCCACGTGCAGGGATTCGTTCATGACTACTCCTTGGCGGTTTGGCTCCGCCTTATCCATTGTTATCGATGATACCCGAAGACGAGAACGCACCCTTCCTGTGCGGGACTGAGCCACAGCGCGTCAGACCCCTCCGGAAGAAGCAGGTTCTGACCAGCCGTCGCACCGAGAAATCACACTATATCAGGGCTGTTCACGCGGGAGCAGGCGCGGCTTTGACCTTGACAACTTCCGGTCATCCTCTAACGTTTTGAAACGTTCGTGGCTTTCAGCCATCCAAGCAGTTGCTGGTACCGGGTGCGGGCATTCGGGGACGAACTCGGGGAGCGAAGCAGGATTTCCGCAAAAAATCTTTCTTCAACGGGTTTAGCTCAGTTTACTTACGACCGGTAATGAGTAGTATGTAGCCGCAATTTTCCACCTGGGAAATTGATCTTAAAACAGGATGTCTACCTCAAGGGGTTTACGATGAACAACGCTCTGAAATTCGCCGCCCTGGCTCTGGCCGCTGCTATGGCCACTGGTTGCAGCACCGCTAACAAGGAAAGCGAAGCTCGCCTGACCGCTACCGAAGACGCCGCTGCCCGCGCTCAGGCTCGTGCTGACGAAGCCTACCGTCACGCTGACGAGGCCCTGGCCGCCGCTCAGAAAGCTCAGCAGACCGCTGACGAAGCCAACGAGCGCGCCCTGCGTATGCTGGAAAAAGCCAGCCGCAAGTAAGCGCCTCGGCTGGAAAGGCGAGTGGCAACAGTCGCCTTTCCCGGAGCAAACAAAAAGCCCGCCATCTCAGATGGCGGGCTTTTTGTTTGTCTAACCGGCCGAGTGCGCTCGGCCGGTCGCGATCACAGGGTCTTGGCGGGCGCCTTGGCCACCGTACCGGTAACCATGCCGGCAGGCAGGTCGGCGATTTCCACCGGCAGGCCGTCCTGGCCCTGGACCACGTCCCGTACCGTGTTCCAGTTCACCGCGCTGTTGGCCTGCAGCAGGTCGTCACGCTTGATCAGCGCATTGACCACCGCGGCCTGACGGTCGATATCGGTCGGGTCGCCCTTGAGGTTGACCGGCTGATGAGCTTCCAGATAGAGCTTGCCCTGGCTCACGCCGAACTTGTAGGGCTCGTCGATGATGCGCACCGGCGTGCCGATTGGCAGCATGCCAACCAGTTCGGTGACGTTGAAGTTGTACATGCGGAAGCAGCCATGGCTGACCTGCATGCCGATACCGAACTTCTTGTCCGAGCCGTGGATGAGATAGCCCGGCAGGGTCAGACGGATCTTGTAGGGGCCAAGGGGATTATCCGGACCGGGCGGCACCACCTTGGGCAGCGGATCGCCTTCGGCGGCGTGCTCGGCACGGATGGATTCCGGCGGATACCAGGCCGGATCCTTGATCTTGTCCACCACCTTGGCCACGCCGACCGGCGAGCCCCAGCCATCACGACCGATGCCCAACGGGTAGGTGAACACCGAATGACCACCCTTGGGGTAGTAGTACATGCGGTATTCGGCGATGTTGATGACGATGCCTTCGCGCGGCCCGGGCGGCAGGATGAAGCGCGTCGGCAGCACGATCTCGGTGCCGGCGCCCGGCAGCCAGGCGTCCACGCCCGGATTGGCGGCCACCATCTCGGTGTAGCCCAGATCGTACTTCTGGCCGAGATCGGCGAAGGTGTCTTCGTAGGCGGCCTTGATGACCTGAACCTCGCCGACCACGTCTTCACCGGGTGGCGGCAGCGGCAACTCCAGTGCCTGCGCCGTACCCGCGCTCAACAGACCAAACAGCGAGAGGGAACCGACCAGGGTCGAAACGCGCGCGGGCATGGGATGAATCCTTGCAAGAAGCAAAAAGGTGACGGCGCGAATTGTACACGCCTCGATCGGCGTCCGGCAGGGCCTCAAAAGACCTGTAATGGATTCGGCAGGCCTCGTTTGGCACCCTGCAGCCGCTGCATGCAGGCCGGACAGAGGGTCTTGAGACCGAGCGCCCGGCGATTCAGCGGATGCAAGCGGGGCCGCGCCGGCAACAGGGTGCCGCACAGGGTCCGGTCGGTGGGCGAGCCCAGCTCCAGCTGCCGGGCGACGATATGCACCCGCCCCTCGCGGCAGGCGAACAGGTCGAGCTGGGCATCGGGCTGGATCAGCTGATAGCCGTGCATGGACCGGGAAAGGCGGGACATCGGGATACTCCAGGGGCGGATCCGCCGGGCGGTAGATTGGCCGGACCGGCGGGGCGCGCAACCTTAGCGGAAAGCCCCGCCGGGGAAAAGTCCGACGTTCAGTCGCGCAGCAGCGGCTGCAACTGGGGCCAGGCGTTGTCCAGCAGACGTTGCTGGGCATTGGCCTGAGGATGAATGCCATCCGGCTGCATGAAGGCGGGATCGCCGCCCACTCCTTCGAGCAGGAAGGGCACCAGGGCCACCTGCTGGGCCTTGGCCACGTCGGTATACACCTGGGCGAAGCCGTCGGTATAGCGCGGTCCGTAGTTGGGCGGCAGGCGCATGCCCAGCAGCAGGACACGGGCGCCCCTGGCCTTGGCCTGCTCCACCAGGGCGGTGAGGTTGCGCTCGAACTGGGCCAGCGGCTGGCCCCGCAGGCCGTCGTTGCCGCCCAACTCGATGGCCACCACCGTGGGCTGATGATCGGCCAGCAGCTTTGGCAGGCGCGCCAGGCCACCGGCGGTGGTGTCGCCACTGATGGACGCATTCACCACCTGATAATCGAGCTTCTGCTCCTGCAGGCGCCGCTCCAGCAGCCGTACCCAGCCCTGGCCTTCGGCGAGGCCGTAGCCGGCGCTGATGCTGTCACCCACCACCAGCAGGGTGCGCGCCATGGCCAGGGGCGCCAGGGTCAGGCAAAGCACGGCCAGCAGCCAGGCAATGCCTTGGCGCAAAGGCGCACTGGACTTCGCCCGGCTTTTTGACTCTAACTCGCCACAGCCGCCCGCGTGCGGGCCCTTCGAATACGGCATCGGAATCCTCATGAGCGAAGTCATACTGCTGGCACGCGACCTTAGCAAGGTCGTCACGGGCGCGGAAGGCGCGCTGCCGATCCTCCAGGCGCTGGATCTGCAACTGGAGGCCGGCGACAGTTTGGCCATCGTCGGCAGCTCGGGTTCCGGCAAGTCCACCCTGCTCGGCCTGCTGGCCGGTCTCGACCTGCCCAGCGGCGGCGAGGTCCATCTCGCCGGTCAGCGGCTGGACACCCTCGATGAAGACGCCCGCGCCCGCCTGCGCGCAGAACGGGTGGGCTTCGTCTTCCAGTCCTTCCAGTTGCTGGACAGCCTCACGGCGCTGGAAAACGTCATGCTGCCGCTGGAACTGGAGGGCGTGCGCCAGGCCCGGGAACAGGCAGTAGCCCTGCTGGAACGGGTCGGCCTGGGCGAGCGACTGCGGCACTATCCGCGCCAGCTCTCCGGTGGCGAGCAGCAACGGGTGGCCCTGGCCCGCGCCTTCGCGCCGCGACCCAGCATCCTCTTCGCCGACGAACCCACCGGCAATCTCGACAGCCGCACCGGCGCCCATATCAGCGATCTGCTGTTCGAACTCAATCGCGAGCGGGGCACGACGCTGGTGCTGGTGACCCATGACGAACGCCTGGCCGCGCGCTGCGCCCGCCAACTGCGCCTGGAAGGCGGTCGGCAGGTCGCGGCATGAGGCGCACCGGTCTCCCCTTCGCCCGGCTGTTCGGCCTGGCCTGGCGGCAGAGTCTGAGAGAACTCCGCGCCGGCGAGATCCGCATGCTCTGCCTGGCGCTGGTGATCGCCGTCGCGGCCAGCGTCGCCATCGGCTACTTCACCGCCCGCCTCGGCGCGGGCATGGCAAATCGCGCCAGCGAATTCCTCGCCGCCGACCTGGTGTTGCTGGGCAGCGAACCGCCCCGTCCGGAACAGGTGGACGCCGGCCTGCAGCTAGGCCTCGAACACAGTCGTTCGCTCAACTTCAGCACCATGGCGGCAGGTGCCGAGGCCCTGCAGCTGGCCAGCGTCAAGGCGGTCCAGGCCAACTTCCCCCTGCGCGGCGAGGTACGCAGCGCCGCGGTACCGGACGGTCCCGAACAGCCGGGCGGCGCTCCGGCCCCCGGGGAGGCCTGGGTCGAGCCGCGCCTGCTGCTGGCGCTGGATGCCAAGGTCGGCGATCGCCTGGACATCGGCCGCAAGGTCCTCACCATTGCCCGGGTGCTCACCTATGAACCCGACCGCGCCGGTGACTTCTACAGCCTGACGCCACGAGTGCTGATCAATCTCGACGACGTGGCCGCCACCGGGGTCATCCAGCCCGGCAGTCGGGTGCGCTATCGCGAACTCTGGCGCGGCGAATCCCAGGCACTGGCCGCCTATCGCCAGGCCCTCACCCCGGCCCTGGCCGCCAACCAGCGCTTCGAGGGACCGGGCGACGGCAATCGGCAACTGGGCAACGCCCTGGAGCGCGCCCAGCGCTATCTCGGCCTGGCCAGTCTGGTGGCGGTGGTGCTGGCCGGTGTAGCGGTGGCGCTGTCGGCCAATCGCTTCGCCGCGCGGCGCTTCGACGCCAGCGCCCTGTTGCGCTGCCTGGGCCTGACCCGGCGCGACGCCCTGATGCTCTACGGCCTGCAACTGGGGCTGCTGGGCCTGGCGGCGAGTCTGCTCGGCGCCCTGCTCGGCTGGCTGGCGCAGCTGGTGCTGTTCGAGCTGCTGCACGGACTCTTGCCGGCGCGCCTGCCGGCCGCCGGGATCGGTCCGGCGCTGGCCGGCATGGGCACCGGGATGGTCGCCCTGGTCGGCTTCGCCCTGCCACCACTGGCCGCCCTGGGGCGGGTCCCGCCACTGCGGGTCCTGCGCAGCGACCTGCAGCCGGTGCCCCTGCGCACCTGGCTGGTCTATGGCTGCGCCCTGTTGGCCCTGGGGCTGATCATGTGGCGACTGTCGCTGGACCTGCGCCTGACCCTGGCGCTGCTGGTGGGCGGCCTGCTCGCCGGGCTGCTGTTCGGCAGCCTGCTGTACCTGGCCCTGCGTGGCCTGCGCCGGGGGATGCAGGGTGCGCCCCTGGCCTGGCGGCTGGGGCTGGGCCAACTGCTGCGCCATCCGCTGGCGGCGGTGGGCCAGACCCTGGCCTTCGGCCTGATCCTGCTGGCCATGAGTCTGGTGGTGCTGCTGCGGAGCGAGTTGCTGGAACGCTGGCAGGCGCAATTGCCGGCCGAGGCACCCAATCACTTCGCCCTCAATGTCCTGCCGGACGAGCGCCAGGCCTTCGCCACGGCGGTGGGCGAGCTCTCGCTTCACGCCAGTCCGCTCTATCCCATCGTGCAGGGGCGGCTGGTCAGCGTGAAGGGGCATCCGGCCCAGGAAGGCCTGGAAGACGACTCCCGCGGTGGCCGTGCCACCCGGCGCGATCTCAATCTGACCTGGTCGGCTGGGTTGCCGGACGGCAATCGCCTGGAAGCCGGTCAGTGGTGGGATGCGCTGCCCGCCGGCGAGCTGCCCGGCGTCTCGCTGGAAAGCGAGCTGGCCCGCAGCCTTGGCGTCGGCCTGGGCGACACCCTGGGCTTCATCATCGGTGACCGCCAGATCGAAGCGCGGATCACCAGCCTGCGGCAGGTCAGCTGGGACAACTTTCAGCCGAACTTCTTCGTCATCTTCGCCCCGGGCACCCTGCAGGACGTGCCCTTCACCTACCTGGGCAGCTTCTACCTGCCGCCCGGCCACGACCGCGAATTGCTGAACCTGGCCCGGCAATTCCCGGCGGTGACCCTGCTGCCCATCGATGCCCTGCTCGACCAGCTGCGCAGCATCCTGCGCCAGGTCAGCGTGGCCGTGGAATTCGTGCTGCTGTTCGTGCTGGCCGCCGGTATCGCCGTGCTGCTGGCCGGCCTGCAGGCGACCCTCGACGAACGCATCCGCCAGGGCGCCCTGCTGCGCGCCCTGGGTGCCCGGCGCGAATTGCTGCAACGGGCGCGGCGCACCGAATTCATCCTGCTCGGCGGTGCCAGTGGCTTGCTCGCGGCGCTCGGTTGCGAGATCGTCAGCGCCCTGCTCTACCGGCTGGCCTTCGAGCTGGACTGGCAACCCCACCCCTGGCTGTTGCTCCTGCCGGTGCTGGGCGCCCTGCTGGTCGGCACGGCGGGGCTGCTGGGCACGCGGCGGGCCCTCACCGCCAGTCCGTTACTGATCCTGAGAGAAAGCTGATCCATGAGTCGCTACCGTCCGCCGCGCACCGCCGGCACGCCCCTGATCACCGCCGCCGGCGAAGCCCGGCTGCGCGCCGAACTCCACGAACTGTGGAACGTGCGCCGGCCCCAGGTCACCCAGGCGGTGAGCGAGGCGGCCGCCCTGGGCGATCGCTCGGAGAACGCCGAGTACATCTATGGCAAGAAGATGCTTCGCGAGATCGACAGCCGAGTGCGCTTCCTGCGCAAGCGGCTGGAGAATCTCAAGGTGATCCGCGAGCGCCCGGCGGATCCGGGCAAGGTCTATTTCGGCGCCTGGGTCACCCTGGAAGACGATGACGGCGCCGAGAAGCGCTATCGCATCGTCGGCCCGGACGAACTGGACCTCCGGCAGAACCTCATCAGCATCGACTCGCCCCTGGCGCGGGCGCTGGTCGGCAAGGCGCTGGACGCGGAAGTCCGCCTGCAGACGCCGGCTGGCGAACAGCGCTGGTACATCGTCGACATCGAATACCTCGATAACTGATCGAGTCGGCAGATACTCCCGTCCGAAAAACGTGATTTACATCACAAAAATAAGGCAACATCCACGGCGCATACGGCGGAGGACCGCCCCCTTCTCAAGCAAGGATTCGCGGCATGAGAGCGCCGACGCTCTACGCTTTGCCCAATCAGCCTGCACTACGTTGGCTCGTGACCACGCGGAACCCGCTCGACGAAAATCTGCAGCAGCAGCTGCTGGCCGGCCCGTTTTCCTCACGGAGCGCCATGTTCGTCGGCGCTCTGAACAGTCTTTTGATCAGCTGGACCTGCGCCTTCTTGCATCCCACGCCCTTGTTCCTCGGCTGGATGATTCTCGATACCCTGATCTGGCTCACCCGCCTGGTGCTGCTGCACTGCATCCAGCTGATGGACGGCCTGGCGCCGCCATGGCTCAGCGAGGTTTCACTGGTACTCGGGCTGCTCTGGACGGCTACCCTGGGTGTGGGCACGGCCGCCTGCGTTATCAGCGGCGATGGGGTGCTGCAGGTGCTGGGCTGCACCTCGGCAGTGGCCATGAACGGGGCCATCACCATGCGCAACCAGGGCATTCCACGCTATGCCTTCCTGCAGATCCTGCTCACCGACGTCCCGATGAAACTGGCCACCCTGTTCCAGCCCGAGCCCATGCTGCGGCTGTTCCTGCTGCAGGCACCGCTCTATCTCACGGCCAACTGGATACTGCTGGACAGGCTCAATCGCACCCTGGTCCGCGCACTGACGGCCGAACTCGATAGCCGCTGGCATGCCACTCACGACAGCCTGACCGGACTCTACAACCGTGCGGGCATCCTCGCGCTGCTCGAGGGCGCCCTGCACCGACCTCGTTCAGGGTCTGGGCGCGTGGCGGTCTTCTATATCGATCTGGACGACTTCAAGGGTGTTAACGACGTCCAGGGCCATGCCGCCGGCGATCGTTTGCTGCAAACCTGCGGCGAGGTATTGACTCTGAGCGTGCGGCAAAGTGATTTCGCCGGACGCCTGGGCGGCGACGAGTTCCTGCTGGTGGTGCAGGACGCCACCGAAAACGGGGCTCAGGATCTGGCCCGGCGTATCCTCGGCCGTCTGGTGCCTCAGGGTACGAGCGTGAGCATCGGCATCGCCCTGCAGCGGACCACGGAGGACAGTCCGGCCTTGCTGGCGCGGGCGGACCAGGCGCTCTACACCGCCAAGCTTGCCGGCAAGGGAGGCTTCAGTCTGGCTGATGCCCGCGCTAGCGCCGCCGGGTAATCACGCCCTGCCGCGCCACCCGCGTCAATTCCCGCACCAGGGGTGCAAGACCGGCCTGGCCGGGCGACTGCACCACGGCGAAGTCGAAGCTGTCGTCGGCAAAGCCACGCAGCTGTTCGGCGCGGTCGGCGAAGCGGATCTGCAGAGTACGACTGTGGGGCCAGCGCCTCGGCCAGCCCTCGAGATAGCGCAGCAGGGTGGGCTGATCGGGACCGCCGAGCAGGATGGCGGGATGACTGGCGAGCTTGCCCTGGGTCAGGGGGGTAAGGCGTAGCGGGAGCGGTAGCATGAACGAAATTCCGCCTCGTGGATCCAGCTGGGCGGTAGTACGAGGCCTGTTCCGTCCAGCGCTTTAGCGGTATTTGTAAGCGCCCCGCAAGTTGCTGTTTAAATCGGCGCAGGATCATCCTAGGGAGGGCCAGACTGCCCTGTCAAGCGGGCTTCACCCGTCTTCGCGGCGGATCGCCCTGGCGCTCGTCGCCGCCACGGCCGGTGCTTCCAGGCGCGCCCGTTCACGACTGAAGGCCACCCGGTACTTGTTGACGCTGGCGACGTAGTTGACCACCCCGATACCCACCTCCTCGGCGGCGATGCGTTCGACCTGGAAGAACCAGCGATCGCCGTCCAGGCCCTGTTTGCGCGCCTTGGCCCGCAGCGCCTGAACGCGCTCCGGGCCCAGGTTGTAGGCCGCCAGGGTAAAGGCGCGGCGCTCGCGCTCGGCAAGCCGCGGACTGGAGAAGAATTCTCGCCGCAGGCGCGCCAGATAGCGGGTGGCGGCCTTGACGTTGTCCTCGGCGGAATGCAGGTTGCGTACCCCGACGCTGCGCGCCGCCCGCGGGGTGATCTGCAGCAGCCCCGCGGCGCGGCCAGCACCGCGGGCATGGGGATCGAGGCCGGACTCCTTGTAGGCCATGGCGGCCAGGGTCAGCCAGTCGAAGTCGTAGGCATTGGCATAGCGCTGCAGCAGCGGCCGCACCTGGGCCAGGCGCTTGCGGTCATGGGCCTGTAGCGGATCGCGCACCTGATAGCGGCGCGCATAGGCCTGGCGAAAGGCCTTGTCGTCGTCGCGCGCCTGGGGTTGCCGGGCGAAGGCCCGTATCCGCTCGGCGAGCTGGTGCGCCGGGGCACGCAGATACCAGAGCTGCGCCTGGTCATGGGCCACCACTACCCGATCGGCGACCCGCAGGCGCGACAGCACCCGTGTCCAGCGATGCGCCAGGCCGGATTCGACGACACTGAGCGGATAGATGCCGGCCTGGGTCAGCTCCAGTACATCTTCCACCGCCAGGCTCGGATCGGCCCACTCGACCTGTACCGGCCGCAGCCTGCGCTTCTCCAGCTGGGCATTGAGCCGTTCCAGGGCCGGGCCGGCGGCGCTGCCCTGGGGCAGCACCACCCGGCGCCCGGCCAGTTGTTCCAGATGCCGTGGCAGGCGCTGACCACGTCCGCCCACTACCACCAGGCTGGCAGGCGCCGCCACCGACGCGGCGATCAGGGCCGAATGCGGCGGTGGCAGCAGGGTTTCGCCCGGCGCCACCAGATCGCCCTCGCCTCTTTGCAGCGCCGCCAGGAGGTCGTCCTTGGCCTTGGGCACGAAGACCAGGCGCAGCGGCCGGCCGCCGGGCTGCTGCCGCAGGTAGCGGGCGAAGGCCTCCAGGCGCCGATACTCGATGCCCAGCGCCTGGCCGTTCCATTCGCCGGAGCTGTGCCGACTCTGGTTGACCAGGACGCGCAACTCGCCGGTACGCTCGATGGCAGTCAGGTCGCGGGCCGCGACATGCCGCGGTGCTTCGGGTGGCAGCGCGCCGAGCCGTGCCTGGGCGGAACCGGCGAGCAGGCAGCCGAGGATGACAAGGGTGAATCGAAACGGCATCCAGGACTCCTGACCTGGCCGGGACAGCGCCGATAGCACCCGGACTACGGATAGAATGATGGAACAAAGTCTGTAGAAGGTCCGCACCATGCAATTGATCGACATCGGCGTCAACCTTACCCACCCCAGCCTGCTCAAGGAGGTGGATGCGGTGATCGAGCGGGCCCAGGCCGCCGGTGTGATGCAACTGGTGCTGACCGGTACCACCCTGGAAGACAGCGAGAACGCCCTCAATCTCTGCCTGCGCCTGGACGCCGGCGAAGCCCTGTTCAGCACCGCGGGCGTCCATCCCCACGAAGCCTCGACCTGGAACGCAGCCGCGGCCAGGACCCTGCGGGACCTGGCCGGCCAGCCCAAGGTGCGGGCCCTGGGCGAATGCGGCCTGGACTTCAATCGCGACTTCACCCCGCGACCGCAGCAGGAGCGCTGCTTCGAGGAACAGCTGGCCCTGGCCGCCGAATTGCGCCGCCCGGTGTTTCTCCACGAACGCGACGCCAGCGAGCGGATGCTGGCGATCCTGCGCGACTATCGCGACCATCTGCCGGCCGCCGTGGTGCACTGCTTCACCGGCGAGCGCAAGGCGCTCTACGGCTATCTGGATCTCGACCTGCACCTGGGCATCACCGGCTGGATCTGCGACGAGCGCCGTGGCCTGCACCTGCACGAGCTGGTCGGGCAGATCCCGGTCGGTCGGCTGATGCTGGAAACCGATGCCCCCTACCTGCTGCCGCGTACCCTCAGACCCAAGCCGCGCCATGGCCACAACGAACCGGCCTTCCTGCCGGAGATCCTGCGCACCGTGGCGCACCTGCGCAACGAAACGCCGGAGCAGACCGCCCTGCACACCACCGCCACCGCTCGTGCCTTCTTCGACCTGCCGGAGATCGCCGAGCCAGAGCGGGTGGAGGACTACGACTAGGCGCAGGACGCCGCTGCGCTAAAGTCGCGCAGGCCGGAGCCGTTAACCTCAGGGCTTGTTCCGCGGCGTCACCCTCCTCCCTGCAGGACGTTGACGCCAGTCAAGATCCGGGGCGCGCCGGCCTGCCAGGCTGTGCGGCCCCGCCGACTGGATGCCCCCTATGTTTGCCTGGCTGCGCGATATTTCCCTCAAGTACAAATTCTGGGCGGTCAACGCCGTCGCCTTCGTCACCAGCCTCTTGCTGGTGCTGTTCGCCATGCAGCTGGAAGTCTCGGGTCGCGCCGAACAGCTCAAGGCGGTCAAGGCCGCCGCGGGCGACGCGGCGGCCAGGCTGAGCGCCCCGACATTCGGCGACATCTTTATCGCCCGGGCGCCGGAATACGCCCTGGCCGTGGGTGTGTTGATGCTGGTGCTGCTGGTGGCCTCGCAGCTCCTGATCCGCTTCATCCTCGGCAATCTGCAGCGCCTCAAGGACACCATGCTGCGGGTGGAGCGCGACGGCGATCTCACCGCCCGGGTCGAGGTGCGCGGGCGTGACGAGGTCGGGCAGATGACCCAGGCCTTCAACGCCATGCAGGACAGCTACACCCGCGTCGTCGGTACCGTGGCCGCCAGCGCCTCGCGCCTGGACGAAGGCGCCGGGCGCCTGGCCAGCGGCATGCAGGGCGTCCGTGGCGGCATGCACGATCAGCAGCACGAGACCGACCAGGCCGCCACCGCGATCAACGAGATGAGCGCCACCGTGCAGCAGATCGCCGAGCACGCTGCCGGCACCCGCGACCAGTCCCGGGAGGCCGATCGCCTGGCGGGCGCCGGCCAGCAGGCGGTGGAGCGCGTCGGCCATTCCATCGCCGACCTGTCCCAAGGCGTGCAGCAGACCGCGGTGATGATCCAGGAGCTGGCCGAGAACAGCGAGCGTATCACCAGCGTGGTCAACGTCATCCACGGCATCGCCGAGCAGACCAACCTGCTGGCGCTCAACGCCGCCATCGAGGCGGCCCGCGCCGGCGAGGCCGGCCGTGGCTTCGCCGTGGTGGCCGACGAGGTCCGCAACCTGGCCAAGCGTGTCCAGGGCTCCACCGACGAGATCACGCGCATGGTCGACAGCCTCCAGGCCGGCACCCGCGATGCCGTGGAATTCATGCGCGAGAGTTCGCTCAAGGCCGACGATTGCGTGGTCCAGGCCGGCGCCGCCGGGCAGGCCCTGGCCGACATCACCGCCGCCGTGACCCTGATGCGCGACAGCAACACCCAGATCGCCGTGGCCGCGGAGCAGCAGGCCCAGGTGGCGGAAGAGATGAGCAGGTCGGTTGTAGGCATCCGCGATGTCACGGAAAGGACCATGCTGCTGACGCAGGAGTCGGCCAGCACCAGCACCGAACTGGCCGCCCTCGCAGGAACCCTGAATCAGGCGATCCGCCAGTTGCGCCTATAGCCTCCATAGCGAGAGCGCATTCGCGCGGTTGCCCGACAGGCGGCAAGATGCCCGCACGTTTTTGGAGAACCGCCATGCGCTCGGTCACCACCCTCACTTCCGCCGTTCTGTTGTTACTGGGCCTGGGCTGCATCGCCCAGGCACTCGGCAATCCGCATCCGCAACCGCTGATCCTGGCGGCCGTCGTCTGCCTGGTGGCCTTCGCCCTGCAGGAACCCGACGCCCTCCCCGTGCCTCAGTCGTTGCGCGTCTGACGCTCACGCAGCTGGCGTTTCAAGGCTTTAAGCGCCCTCGATAGCGCCGCCGGATCCGCAGGTCGACCAGCATAGCGCTGTGCCTGGAACTCCGCGGAGAACGCCATTATCGCCGCGCGTGCCGCCGGCAATTCGGCCATGGCGCGCCCGGCGAAGCTGCCGGCAGGCTCCCCGCCTTGCCGCTTTATCCCCTGGCGCGCCAGCAGGCGCTCGAACTGGCCGAAGCGCGTCAGCAGGGGATCGCGGGTCCGCTGCCAGGGCTTGAGCACCAGCAGCGCCATCACCCCGAGAACGCCCAGCACCACCACTGCCAGCAGCAGTCCCAGCCGTTGCAGCGAGCCCTCGCCGAGCAGTCGCTTGAACAGTTCGCCCTGGGCGTCTTCCTGGTAGTTGAGCACCCAGCGCTGCCAGCCGTAGTTGACGCGGTCCCAGCCCAGACGCAGTTCATTGAGCCAGGCCAGGTTGCGATAGCGATTGGCGGCGAAGGGATTGTCGGCGAGGAATTCACTGGCCGCGCCCTGGGCCGCCAGGGCCTCCTGCAAGCCGCGCTCGATCCGCTCGGGCGCTACCTGGGCGGTGGGATCGACGCTGATCCAGCCGCGCGCTGGCAGCCAGTATTCCACCCAGGCATGGGCATCGAATTGCTGCACCAGCAGATAGCCACCCGCTGCGTTGAATTCGCCGCCCTGGTAGCCCGCCACCACCCGCGCGGGGATGCCCGCCACCCGCAGGGCAAAGGTCATGGCGCCGGCATAGTGGGCGCAGAAACCTCGACGGTTGTCGAAGAGAAAGGCGTCGATGGCATCGACGCTTGCCGTAGGCGGCTGCAGGGTATAGACGAAGGGCTGCTGGCGGAAATAGGCCAGGATCGCCTGGGCCAGGGCCTCGGGCGTCGACGCCTGGGTCTTGAGCTGGGCTACCCAGGCACGGGTACGCGGTTCGCCGCCACTGGGCAGCTGCAGCGCGCGCCGCTGGCTGGAGGCGGACAGCCGCTCCGGCTCGCGGATGGCCTGCGGCCAGCTGGAAACCCGGTAGAGCAGCGCCTGGTCCACCGGGCGGCGGCGCTGCAGGTGGAAGTCGCTGGCCAGGCGCACGTCGCGCTGATCGCTGCGCGCCACGTCCAGGCCATAGAGCCAGGGCCGACCACTCGGCTCCATGACCACCTGATAATCCAGTCGGAGTCCGCGCGGCGCCCAGGCCGGTTCAGGACTCCAGGCCGTGTCGGGATCGACCGACCAGCGCGCGCCATCGAAGCGTTCGTAGGTGGTGGCCCGCCAGTAGAGATCACGCTGCGCGGGCCGGTCGCCGGCGAAGCTGACCCGGAACACCCGCTCGGCGGACTGCGACAGCTGGGCGATCTCGCCGGGCGCCATGCTGTCGCCCAGTCCGGTGCGCGCCTGGTCGCCCGCTTGCGGCAGCGACCACAGCGGACCGATGCGCGGAAACACCAGGAACAGCAGCAGCATCAGGGGCACCGCCTGCAGCAGCAGGGTACCGGCGACCTTCAGCGTCGCCAGCGGCCGACTGGCCAGGGCGCTCTGCTGCAGACCGATCAGCGCCGCCACCAGGGCGGTCACCGGCAGCAGGCTGTAGAGCGCGGCGAGCAGGCCGTCCTCGAACAGGTAGGCGATCACCACCGCGAAGAAACCCAGGTAGATCACCACCAGGGCATCGCGGCGACTGTGCATCTCGATCAGCTTGAGGGCGAAGGTCACCAGCAGCAGCACGGCACCGGCGTCCAGGCCGATGAAGGAGCCGCGCGACAGCCAGATGCCGCCCATGGTCAAGAGCAGCAGGCCGCCCTTCTCGATCCGCGTCGGCGCCCGCACCCGCATGCGGAACAGCAGCACCCGCCAGCCGGCGCACAAGGCCCAGAGCAATCCGACCCAGGGCGGCAGATGGGTGAGGTGCGGCAGGATCACCAGGGCCTGGGCCACCAGCAGCCAGATCAGGGCGATGCGCGGAATGGGTTGCGGCACGGCGGTGCTCATGTCGGCCGTCCGAACAGGGCCAGGGCCTGCAGCGCCGCGTCACGCTGGCTCTCGCCGGTGGCCGGCGCCAGCTCCACCCCAGGCAGGCGCAGGCCGAAGCGCAGCTGGCGGGCGCTGCAGTCCAGCACCGCCTGGCACAGCCAGGACAGCCGGGTCTCGGTGTCGCCATCGAGCACGCTGAAATCCAGCCAGAGTTCGCTGCCGGCCAGGGCGGTGAAGTCCTTGACCAGCAGGCCCTGCCCGCGGGAAAAGGCCTTCCAGTCCAGCCGCCGGCGTGAATCGCCGGGCTGATAGGGCCGCAGACCCTGGAAGTCGTCGGCGCCCTGTCCGGCCTGGCGCTGGCCCTCCTCGCCGCCGGCATCCTGGCCGCTGCGTAGTGGCGTCGTGGTCGCCAGGGGCTGCGGATAGACCAGGGCGCGCACGTCCAGGTCCAGCCAGCTCCAGGCGACGAACAGGCCGAGGGGAAAGCGGCTCTCCACCCGCAGCCGTCCGGGTCTCAGCCAGCCGCGGCTCGGCGCCGGGTGAAAGATCTGCAGGGCGACGCTCTCCTCCGCCGGTACGTCGCTGAGCACCAGCGGCTCGTTACGCCAGCCCAGGGCGATGCCCTGGTGCGCGCGGCCACTGCTCTCCAGGCGCAGGCGAAATCCGGCGACCTCCCCGGCGAACACCGGGCTGGCGCCGCCGCCGACCAGTTGCAGGCCGGCCAGGTTGCGATAGGTGTGCAACATGGCCACCAACGCCAGGGAAAACAGCAGGAAGGTCAGGCCATAGGCCAGGCTGTTCTGGTAGTTGATGCCGGCCAGCAGCATCAGCAGCAGGGCGATGGCGAAGGCGCCGCCCTGGCGGGTCGGCAGGATGAAGATGCGTCGCTGATCGAGGGTGATGCGATTGGCCGGCGGAATCCGCCGTGTCAGCCAGCCGTCTCGATAGCGCTGCCAAGCGCCGCCGGTCACAGCGCCGGGACTTCGCGCAGCAGCCACTGCACCAGAGCGCCGCCACCGTGCCCGGCAGGATCGGCGATGTCGCGCAGGCGATGGCCGGCCACCGCCGGCAGCACCGTCTGGACGTCCTCGGGCAGCACGTGGTCGCGCCCCGCCAGCAGCGCCCAGGCCCGCGCCGCGGCCAGCAGCGCCAGGCTGCCGCGTGGCGACAGGCCGAGGGCGAAGGAGGTCTGGGTGCGGGTGGCCTCCACCAGGCGCAGTACATAATCCACCACCGCCTCGCTGGCGTGGATGCGCGGCACCTCGGCCTGGATCAGCCGCAACTGGGCGTGATCCAGCAGGGGCTCAAGGCGCGGCAGCTGCTCGCGTCCGGAACCGCCGAGCAGCAGCGCCCGCTCGGCGGCGCGGCCGGGGTAGCCGAGCGACAGGCGCATCAGGAAGCGATCGAGCTGGGATTCCGGCAGGGCGAAGGTGCCGCCCTGGGAGATGGGATTCTGGGTGGCGATGACAAAGAAGGGATCGGGCAAGGGCCGAGTAGCGCCCTCGATGGTCACCTGCCCCTCCTCCATGGCTTCCAGCAGCGCGCTCTGGCTCTTGGGCGTGGCGCGATTGATCTCGTCGGCCAGCAGCAACTCGGCGAATACCGGACCAGGATGGAAGACGAACTGGCCGCTGTCGCGATCGAACACCGAGGTGCCGAGGATATCGCCGGGCAGCAGATCCGAGGTGAACTGGATGCGCTGGAAGGATAGCCCCAGCACCTTAGCCAGGGCATGGCTGAGGGTGGTCTTGCCCATCCCGGGCAGGTCCTCGATCAGCAGGTGACCCCGCGCCAGCAGGCAGGCCAGCGCCAGCCTGACCTGGGTTTCCTTGCCCAACAAAACGCCGTCTACCGCCTTGAGACAGGCGTTCAACCTATCGTGCATGCCCTGAGGTCTCTCGCCTTGCGCCTACCCGAGAAGGGGTCGGCCTGCAGAACGAGAATAGCAGCACCTTTTGCCGGCGACCGCCGTCCCGGAGGTTTACCGCTTATTTCAGGGTGGCGAGGATCTCTTCCACGGCGCGGGCCGGATCGGCGGCGCGGGCGATGGGCCGGCCGATCACCAGGTAGTCGGAGCCGGCATCCAGGGCTTCGCGCGGGGTGAGGATGCGGCGCTGGTCGTCCAGGGCACTGCCGGCCGGACGGATGCCGGGGGTGACCAGTTGCAGCGCCGGCTGCGCGGCCTTGAGCGCCGAGGCCTCCTGGGCCGAGCAGACCAGCCCGTCCAGGCCGGCGCGAGCGGCCAGACCGGCCAGGCGCAGGACCTGCTCCTGGGGATCCACGTCCAGGCCGATGTCGGCCAGGTCCTCGCGCTCCATGCTGGTCAGCACGGTGACACCGATCAGCAGCGGCTTGGGACCGCTCATGGCCTCCAGGGTCTCGCGGCAGGCGGTCATCATGCGCAGGCCGCCCGAGCAGTGGACATTGACCATCCAGACGCCCATCTCCGCCGCGGCCTTGACCGCCATGGCGGTGGTATTGGGAATGTCGTGGAATTTCAGGTCGAGGAAGACTTCGAAGCCGCGCGTGCGCAAGGCTTCCACCACGCCGGCGGCGCTGGCGGTGAACAGCTCCTTGCCGACCTTGACCCGACAGGTGGCGGGGTCGAGGCGGTCGGCCAGCGCCAGGGCGGCGGACGACGAAGGGAAATCCAGGGCGACGATGATGGGGGACTGGCAGGCGGACATGGGAGCTCTCGGCAAAACGGCAAAGGCCGGCATTTTCGCAGAAAAGCGCCGCCCCGGCACTTGGCCGCTGTCGGCATGCGCTCCCCTCCTTCAACTCGGCCTGAGTAATCGCTCGCGCAGCCAGTTGCCCGCCGGACCCAGTGGCCGCCGCCGCGACCAGACCACATCCACCGCTACCCGCTGCGGCCAGCCGGGAACGGCCAGTTCCACCAGCCGTCCCTGGCCGAAGGTCGCCACCAGCCACAGCGGCAGCTCGGCCCAGCCGAACCCCTGCACCGCCATGTCCAGCAGCAGCAGATAGTCGGGCGCCGACCAGCAGCGACCGCGGGTGTCCGGCAGGCGACTGACCTGCTGGGAGGCTTCGGTCACGGTGCTCAGGCGCAGCAGGCGATAGGGCGCCAGGTCGGCGGGTGTGACCCTTTCCAGCGCCGCCAGCGGGTGATCGGCAGCCACGTACAGGCCAAAGGTCACCAGGCCATCCAGGGTTGCCGCCTCGATGTCCGCCGGATAAGGCGGCTGACCCGCCAGCAAGCCCAGGTCCGCCCGCCCCTGTACCAGGTTGAGCACATCGGCGTCTTCGGCGATCAGGCATTCGAATTCGAGATCCGGATAGCGCTGGTCCAGCTCGGCCAGGAGCGCCTCATAGCGGGTGGGCTGGTAGGTATCGGAAATCACCAGGGTCAGGCGCGGCTCCACCCCGGCCGCGAGCTGGGTGGCGCGATTGGCCAGGCGGTCATGGGCCGAGAGTACGGCGCGGGCCTGGTCGAGCAGTTGCTCGCCGGCAGCCGTCAGCACCGGGTAGCGGCCCTGGCGATCGAACAGCGGCACCCCCAATTCGTCCTCCAGCCGGGCGATGCTCTCGCTGATACTGGACTGCCGCTTGCCCAACACCCGGGCCGCCGCACTGAAGGAGCCTGTCGCGGCTGCCTCGACGAAGGCCTCGAGGGCTTCGGCATTGGGATACATATCGGCTCAGCCTATGGATTCCATTTTGATCTCCCCAGCTTAACCGATGAGACTAAGGGCCTGTCCATTGTGGAGTCGTCTCATGTCCATTCCGCTCACCCAGCGTCCTGCGAGTGCTCGCGTGCTGCATGCCCTGCTTTTCGAAGGCCTCGCGGTGCTGCTCGCCACCCCGACCCTGGCCTGGCTGCTGGATCGCTCCCTAGGGCACATGGGCCTGCTCACCGCGGCCTTTTCCGCTATCGCCATGCTCTGGAATCTGGTCTTCAACCTGGGCTTCGATCGACTGCAGGAGCGCCTGGGCTTCACCCGTGGCCTGGGTGTGCGGCTGCTGCACGCCCTCGGCTTCGAAGGGGGATTAATCGTTGTGCTGGTGCCCCTGGCCGCCTGGTGGCTGTCCATCGGTCTCTGGCAGGCGCTGCTGCTGGACCTGGGACTGATCCTGTTCTTCCTGCCCTATACCCTGGCGTTCAACTGGCTCTACGACCTGGGTTACGCCGCCTGGGTCAGGCGCACGAATGCGAGCTGCCGGGCGCACTGACAGCCTATCCCGTGGTCGAAGCGATATAGCCATTCAAGGAGAAGAAAGATGCCCTGGTATGCCTGGTTGATCCTGCTGGTTGCCATCGGCTCGGTGGTCGGCAGCCTGCTCATGCTCAAGGACACGGCGCGCAAGGTGCCCTTGACCGACGAACAGAAAACCAAGATCCGGCAGCGCAATGCCGAGATGGATGCCAAGGAGGCCCAGGACCGCTGATGGCGCTCCGGGTTGTCCAGACGAAGCCCTGCCGCGTCTCGTGCGGCAGGGCTTCATAGTCTCAGGACTCCAGCGGGACCTTGGTGTTGACGTATTCCGGCACTTCCGCCAGTGGCAGGCTGCGCACCTGCTTGCGGGTCGGTCCCTGGCGCTTGGGTAGCGGCTCCAGGGATTGCGGCTGACCGCTCTGCAGAGCGCGCTCGATGGCCGCCAGCACGCGCACGTCGCGCCAGCCCTCCTCCCCGTCCATCTCCGGCTGACGATCCTCGAGGATGCAATCGGAGAAATAGGCCGTCTCACCGCCGAAGTGATCCACCACCGGCGCCTTGAACTCTTCTGTCTCCCCATCCACCGTCAGGCGACAGCCAATGGCGACGCCTTCGCCGAAACCGAAGCACGGCGAGGCCTCGATCGCGCCCTTGCGGCCCACCAGCTGGAAGCGCTCGGTGTTGGGGCCGCTGAAGCTGACGGAGAACGTCGCCAGCCGCTCTTCGGGAAAGCGCAAGGTCACGGTCACGGCATCCCAGGTGGTGATGTCGCGCCCGGGTGTCTGCACCCCGACGGCACTGACCTCGATGGGCTCGTCACCAAAGAGCGCCCGCACGGCGTTGAGTGGATAGGGCCCCATGTCGGTGACGGGACCGGCCCAGAAGCCGCTCTGGGCACGGTGGTTGGCCGTGTCGACCGGCTGGGTGAAGGTCGAGGTAAACAGGCGCGGATCGCCGATCTCGCCGTTGCGCACCCGCTCGATCATCTCCACCGTGCCCGGCTCGCAGTGCAGTCGATAGGCGATCATCAGCTTGGCTCCGGAGCGCTCAGCCGCCACGTTAATCGCCTGGCATTCTTCCTCGCTGATCGCCATGGGCTTTTCCAGCAGGACGTGAATGCCGGCGTCCAACGCCGGTACGGCGAATTCCAGATGGCGGAAATTGGGCGTGGCCAGGTAGATCGCATCAATCTCGCCAGAAGCCAGCAGCGCCGGGAATTCTTCGTAGGTATAGCTCTTGAGACCGTACTTGGCGGCCAGATCCCGCGCCTTGACGGGATCGCCGGTGACCAGGGCGGTCATTTCGGAATTGCGGGTCTGGCCGACCCCGGGCATGAAGGCGCCCTGGGAAATCCAGCCACCGCCTACCACCGCATAACGAATCTTGCCTGTCGCACTGGACATGGAACGCTCCCGAATCCGGGCAGACGTTGTGTCCGCCACCTGAACTGTCGGCAAGCGTTGCGGCGATGAAGTTCCGGGCCGATGTTCTGCACCGACCACCTGGCAGCCACGGACTAGCGCCGAAAGCGCAATTCGACCTCCGCCCCTTCGAAGTCGTCGCTGCGATCGCGACTGATCACCCGACCGCCGAGTTCAAAACGACCGGGGTCGCCTTCCTTGCGAAACAGCTGGGGCAGCAGACCCGCCTCGGCGACGTTGTTGTCGGCCTTGCCCGAGCCCAGGCGGCGAGCGCTCACCGACGGGGACGCCGCCGTTTCACCGGGTACACTGAGGTCGAGCGGATGGGTGACAGCCGGCGCCGGCTTGGACACGGCAGGCTTCTTGAGCTGGCTGTTCCTGGCCAGGTCCTGTTTCTTGGGTGGCGGTGCAGGCAGCACGAAGGCCCTGGTCGGGAGCGGGTCCAGGCGGTAGGCGCGCAGATCGGCGGCGCTGCCCTGGGGCTCGATTGCCACCGATGACGTCGGCGCCTCTGGCGCTGGCGCCGCTGCCGAAGGCGCCTTGGCGGTGGCGGGCGGTGACTCGCTATCGCAGCCCGCCAGCAGCAGGGTCACGGCCAGCACCGTCGTTGCCAGGTATCCACGCATAGGTTCACCACACTCAGGATATCGCCCCCGGAGCGAGGCACCAGGCGCGACAGGGGGCAGTCTCTACAACCGACTCCGCTGCCCCGTGGCGGGTTCCAGGCGTGCCGCTAGGCGGCCAGGCTTTCCTGGCAGAGCTGACGGGCGAGCAGCCCGAGGATCATCAGCGCCCGTTGAGCGTCGCGCCCCCAGGGCAGACCGCAATTGAGACGGATGCAGTGATTGAACTGGTCGGTGTTGCTGAAGATCATGCCCGGCGCGATGCTCACCCCCTGATCCAGGGCACGCTGGTGCAGCAGGCGGGTGTCCACCCGCACCGGCAGGCTGACCCAGAGGATGAAGCCGCCATTGGGCCGACTCATCTGGGTGCCCTCGGGAAAGTGCTCCTGGATCGCCAGCTGGAAGGCGGTCATGTTGCGTCGGTATTCCTGGCGGATGGCCCGCAGGTGGCGGTCATAGCCGCCGTTCTCCAGATAGGCGGAGACCCCCATCTGGGTCACGCTGCAGGCGGAATGGGTGGTAAAGGTCTGCAGGCGGCAGATGTCTTCCTGGTAGGGCCCGGCCACCACCCAGCCGATGCGGACACCGGGCGAAAGGGTCTTGGAAAAGCTCGAGCAGTAGATGACCCGACCCTGCTTGTCGAGCGCCTTGAGCGCCTTGGAGCCGCTGTCGTAGGTCAGCTCGCCATAGATGTCGTCTTCGACGATGGCGATGTTGCGCTCCGCCGCCAATCTGAGCAGCTGCTTCTGCCGCGCCTCCGGCATGCTGCCCCCCAGGGGATTGCTCAGCCGCGCGGCCACCACCAGGGCCTTGACCGGCCACTGGCTCGCGGCCAGCTGCAGCGCCTCCACGCTGAGCCCGGTCTCGGGATCGCAGGGGATCTCGATCACCTTGAGGCCCAGCACCTCGGCCAGCTGCAGCAGCCCGTAGTAGGACGGCGATTCGGTAGCGATCAGGTCGCCCGGCTTGGTCAGCACCCGCAGCGACATCTGCAGCGCATCCACGCAGCCATGGGTGATCACCACCTCTTCCGGACCCACCACCACCCCCGCATCGCGCAGGCGGATGGCCACCTGGCGGCGCAGGGGCTCGTAGCCCGGACTGTGCAGATAGGAAAAGGCCGCGCGGGCCTGGAAACGGGTCACCTTGGACAGTTGCTGGTGCAGGGCCCGCAAGGGCAGGTAGTCGGGCTGGGGGACCGCCATGCCGAGGGGCACCACGCCTTCCCGCCGCGATTCCGCCAGCACCTGGTTGATGATGCCCGCGCGGGTCACCAGGCTGGGCCGCTCCACCGTGGCGATGTCCGGCGTCGGCGCGGTCAGCGCCGGGGTCTGGTGCACATAGAAGCCCGATTGCGGCCGGGCCCGGATCAGCCCCTGGTCTTCCAGGGTGGCATAGGCCTGCAGCACGCTGGCATGGCTGACGCCCAACTGCTGACTCAGCTTGCGCACCGAAGGCACCCGTTCGCCGGGCTTGTAGACCCCCGTGCGGATGTCGTTCGCCAGTTGCTGGGCGATGCGCTGGTAGAGCAACAGATTGGTCATGGCGTCTTCCTGGACGAAAGCGGAACAGTAGCAGGCTACCCTGAAGGTATACCGGTACAGCTAGGCCTGACCTTAACCCTTCCCTTCCCGAGGCGGCAATGTCCAAAAACGACAAGGAACCGGCGCACCCCGCCTTGACGTCAGGGGCTCTGCCAGAGGCCTTGCCGCGCCCATGAAAAAGCCCGCCAAAGGGCGGGCTCTTGCACGGGGGTGGGCCTCAGATGGCCTTTTCCAGCTCGGGGATCAATTCGAACAGGTCACCCACCAAGCCGTAGTCGGCCACCTGGAAGATCGGCGCCTCCTCGTCCTTATTGATGGCGACGATCACCTTGGAATCCTTCATGCCCGCCAGGTGCTGGATGGCCCCGGAGATGCCGACGGCGATGTACAGCTGCGGCGCGACGATCTTGCCGGTCTGGCCGACCTGCATGTCGTTGGGCACGAAGCCGGCGTCCACCGCAGCGCGCGAGGCACCCACCGCCGCGCCCAGCTTGTCGGCCAGGGCGTAGAGGATCTTGAAGTTGTCACCGTTCTGCAGACCGCGACCACCGGAGACCACCACCTTGGCGGCGCCCAGCTCGGGACGGTCGGACTTGGCCAGCTCTTCGCCGACAAAGCTGGAGATGTCGGCATCCTTGACCAGGCTCACGGCTTCGATGGCGGCGGAACCGCCCTCGGCGGCGACCGGATCGAAACCGGTGGCGCGCACGGTGATCACCTTGACCGGCGCCGTGGAGCGCACGGTGGCGATGGCGTTGCCGGCATAGATCGGCCGCTTGAAGGTGTCGGCGGATTCGACGGCGATGATCTCGGAGATCTGGTCGACGTCCAGCAGCGCGGCGACGCGCGGCAGGAAGTTCTTGCCATTGGTGCTGGCAGCGGCCAGTACGTGGCTGTAGTTGGCGGCCAGCTCGACCACCAGCGGCGCGACGTTTTCCGGCAACTGGTGCGCGTAGGCGGCGTTGTCGGCCAGCAGCACCTTGCCGACGCCGGCGAGCTTGGCGGCGGCGTCGGCGACCGGCTGGGCGTTCTGCCCGGCGACCAGCACATGAATGTCGCCGCCGATGGCCTGGGCCGCGGCAACGGTGTTCAGGGTAGCGCCGAAGAGGTTGGCGTTGTCGTGGTCGGCAATGACGAGAATGGCCATCAGATCACCTTAGCTTCGTTCTTGAGTTTTTCGACCAGCTCGGCCACGGACTTGACCTTGATGCCCGCCTGACGACCCGCCGGGGCTTCCACCTTGACCACCTCGTAGGAGGCTTTCACCGCCACGCCCAGGGCATCCGGGGTCAGGGTTTCCAGCGGCTTCTTCTTGGCCTTCATGATGTTGGGCAGCGAGGCGTAGCGCGGTTCGTTGAGGCGCAGGTCGGTGGTCACCACCGCCGGCAGCTTGAGCGCCACGGTCTGCAGACCGCCATCGATCTCGCGGGTCACGTTGAGGCCGTCAGCGGCCTGCTCCACCTTGGAGGCGAAGGTGCCCTGGGCGAAGCCGGTCAGAGCGGCCAGCATCTGGCCGGTCTGGTTGTTGTCGCTGTCGATGGCCTGCTTGCCGAGGATCACCAGCTGCGGCTGTTCCTTGTCCACCACGGCCTTGAGCAGCTTGGCGGTGGTCAGCGACGACAGCTCGGCGGTACCGGTGTCGATCAGCACGGCGCGATCGGCGCCCAGTGCCAGGGCGGTACGCAGTTGTTCCTGCGCCTGGGCGGGACCCGCGGTCACGACCACGATCTCGCTGGCGATACCCTTTTCCTTCAGGCGCACCGCTTCTTCCACGGCGATCTCGCAGAAGGGGTTCATGGACATCTTGACGTTGGCCAGGTCGACACCGGTCTGGTCGGCCTTGACGCGGACCTTGACGTTGTAGTCCACCACGCGTTTGACAGCTACGAGAACCTTCATGAATCCCTCGATTTATTCTGGTGAATAAACAGGACGCCAAGGCGACCTTGCGTTGGACACGACCCCTGCCGCTCCAAGCTTGTTGCAAATTCTTCTTATGTTGACCTCCACGGCAGCAGGGGTCAACGCGACAGTCCGTCAGGGGCTGGTAACTCCCGAGTCTAACAGGCTTGCAGAAAATTTAAACAAACGTTTGAATGGGTACCAGGGAGCACGCCGGATATAATGAAGTCTTTTGTTGCATCCCTACATAAATAACCAGATCGTGAGTTTTGCCTGAGGAGAGTGAGCCGTGGAACGCGAATACATGGAATTCGACGTGGTGATCGTCGGGGCCGGCCCCGCGGGCCTGTCCGCGGCCTGTCGCCTCAAGCAGCAGGCGGCCGAAAACGGCCAGGAGATCAGTGTCTGCGTGGTCGAGAAAGGCTCCGAGGTCGGTGCCCACATTCTCTCCGGCGCGGTCTTCGAACCCCGCGCCCTGGACGAGCTCTTTCCCAACTGGAAGGAACTCGGCGCGCCCCTGAACACCCCGGTCAAGCGCGACGACATCTACCTGCTCAAGGATGATCACCAGGCGACCAAGGTGCCGAATTTCTTCGTGCCCAAGCCCATGCACAACGAAGGCAACTACATCATCTCCCTGGGCAATCTCTGCCGCTGGCTCGGCCAGCAGGCCGAAGCCCTGGGCGTGGAGATCTATCCGGGCTTCGCGGCCCAGGAGCCGCTGATCGATGAGCAGGGTGTGGTGCGCGGCATCATCACCGGCGATCTGGGCGTGGATCGCGAAGGTCAGCCCAAGGAGGGGGT
The DNA here is from genome assembly GCF_028640825.1 of Pseudomonas sp. LA5. NCBI lineage: Bacteria > Pseudomonadati > Pseudomonadota > Gammaproteobacteria > Pseudomonadales > Pseudomonadaceae > Pseudomonas > Pseudomonas sp. LA5. The sequence continues at coordinate 110,053 of NZ_JAQYZY010000024.1, read as the reverse complement.
CTACACCCCCGGCATGGAGCTGCGCGGCAAGTACACCCTGTTCGCCGAAGGCTGCCGTGGCCATCTGGGCAAGCAGCTGGGCCAGAGATTCAAGCTCGGCGAAGGCGCCGATCCGCAGCACTACGGCATCGGCATCAAGGAGCTGTGGGAGATCGATCCGGCCAAGCACGAGCAGGGTCTGGTGATCCACACCTCCGGCTGGCCGCTGGACAAGGAAAACCCGGGCGGTTCCTTCCTCTATCACCTGGAAGACAACCAGGTGGTGGTCGGCCTGATCGTCGACCTGGCCTACAGCAATCCGCACCTCTCGCCCTATGATGAATTCCAGCGCTACAAGCACCACCCGGTGGTGGCCCAGTACCTGGAAGGCGGCAAGCGCGTCTCCTACGGCGCCCGTGCCCTGGTCAAGGGCGGCCTGAATTCCCTGCCGAAGATGGTCTTCCCCGGTGGCGCCCTGATCGGCTGCGACCTGGGCACCCTCAATCCGGCCAAGATCAAGGGCAGCCACACCGCCATGAAGTCCGGCATGCTCGCCGCCGACGCCATCGTCGCCGCCCTGGCGGCCGGTCGCGAAGGCGACGAACTCCAGGGTTACGTCGACGGCTTCAAGGGCAGCTGGGTGCAGGAAGAGCTGCACGCCAGCCGCAACTTCGGTCCGGCCATGCACAAGTTCGGTCCGCTACTGGGCCCGGCCTTCGCCTTCGTCGAGCACAACCTGCTGGGTGGCGCCCTGCCCTTCACCCTGCACGATCGGCGCATGGACCACACCTGCCTGAAGAAGGCCGACGAGGCGCCGCGCATCAGCTATCCCAAGCCGGATGGCAAGCTGAGCTTCGACAAGCTGTCCTCGGTGTTCCTCTCCAACACCAACCACGAGGAAGACCAGCCGGTTCACCTGAAGCTCAGGGATCCCTCGATTCCCATCGCGCAGAACCTGCCGCTGTACGATGAACCCGCCCAGCGCTACTGCCCGGCCGGGGTCTACGAGGTGGTCCGCGATGGCGGCGAGCCGCGCTTCCAGATCAATGCCCAGAACTGCGTCCACTGCAAGACCTGCGACATCAAGGACCCGGCGCAGAACATCACCTGGGTAGCGCCGGAAGGCAGCGGTGGTCCCAACTACCCCAACATGTAAGCGTAAAAAAGGGCCCTGCGGGGCCCTTTCGCTATTCAGCGGGCGCGACGGGAAAGAAGCTGCCGCGACTCCAGAGGCCGAGCCAGGAGCGGCCCTCGTGGGTGCCCTCCTCGACCCTCTCCATCAGCCGATAGAACACCGCCCGATTGAGCCGCGCCTCCAGCCCGCCTCGTACCCGGACATAAGGTGCAGGCTGGTCATCCTGTTCTTCGAATCGCAGCGGGTGCTGGGCGCCCGCGGCGACTCGATCCCCGGCGTTGGTGAGGAAATCCAGGGCCTGCTCCCTGCCGCTGCCGCTCCATTCGACATCCACCGCCAGAAAGGGCACATCCTCGACCTGGATGCCCACGCACTCCACCGGCGTCACCAGTACATAGCGCTCGGGATCGCGCCTCAGGATGGTGGAGAACAGCCGGACCATGGCCGGGCGGGTGATCGGCGTGCCCTGGTGATACCAGGTACCGTCCCGGGCGATGCGCAGGTCGATGTCGCCGCAGAACGGCGGGTGCCAGAGCTCCACGGGCGGCAGCTTGCCGTCCTCGGCGGCTGGCAGCTGCGCCAGCAGATTCCGCGTCACGTCAACCTGGGTCACGCCCTTCTCCTCTATCGGGAGCCCAAACCGAGTAGGCGTTGGGCATATTCATTGAGCGCCGGCCCGAGCAGGTCTTCCGGGCGCTCGTCATAGAACGTCAGGAAGCCGCCACGACTGCGAATCCGTGCCGTGTCCACCAGGCGGAAGGTAGCGGTCTCCACCAGCATCATCTGCACGACGCTGCGATCGCGCCCGACCCTCCCGATGTCGTCCTGATCTTCCCATTCCTCCCAGGTGCCGATGCGATCGTCCGCGCCAGCGAAGCGGGTATAGAGCACATAGTGGGCTCCGAGCTGCCGGGCCTTGGCCATGGCCTCGTCGAAACCCTCAGGTTTGTCTGCCCGCCTTACCCGCGGGAAGTATTCCACAAAGCCTTTGAAGGCCTCTTCCGCAACCACATTCGGGCGGGCATAGGGATGGCCCGCAGGCACGAAGGCTCCCTGGGCTATGTAGATGTAGGAGTCGGCCTGTAGCCGAAAGTTGTTCAGCCGCTGGGTCCTGCTGTAGTCGAGCAGCCCCGCGTCGCGCAGGTGGTACTCGACACCGGACGCCATGTCGCTGACGTTCATGCAGCCACCCAGGCAGGCCAGCAGCACGGAAATGAAGAGAAAACGCAGTTTGACCATGAAGAGCAGACCCCGTCCGGCGCCAAGTTGTCGTCGATACAGGGGCCTTAGCAGCTTTCGCGCCAGTTCGAGGCGCAGCCGGTAGATCAGCCGCCGATGATCTTCATGACGGTCACGCCCCCCGAGAAGGCCACCTCCTGCTTGTCGCCTAGCGCCTTCACCAGCAGCCGCTGCAGCGCTGGCAATGCCAGATGACGCGGCTTGTCCAGCAGATCGCCGACATAGTGGCGGTTGCTCGACGACAGGCAGCCGTGCAGCCAGCCGGTGGACGACAGGCGCAGTCGCGAGCAGGTCCGGCAGAAGGGCACGCTTTCGTTGGCGATGACGCCGAAGTGGCCGCCCGACTCGACGCGATAGCGCAGCGCCGTGGAATCCACCGGGGCATCGGCCTGCACATAGGCATGGCGCGAACCTATGATCTCCAGCAATTCGGCCAGGGGTACCAGCTGGTTGTTGAAGGTCGCGGGATTCTTGGCCAGGTGCCCCATGCGCATCAGCTCGATGAATCTCAGCTCGAAGCCCCGCTCCAGGCAATAGTCCAGCAGCGGCAGCACCTGGTCGAGATTCTGGCCGCGCAGGGGCACCATGTTGAGCTTGATCTTGAGACCGGCGGCCCGCGCCGCTTCCAGTCCGGCCAGCACCGTGGCCAGATCGCCCCCCCGCGCCAGACGCGGGAAGGCTTCGGCATCGAGGGTGTCGAGGGAAACGTTGAGGCGACGGATACCGTGGTCGATGAGGAAGTCCAGCTTGCGCGGCAGCAGCTGACCGTTGGTGGTCAGGCTGATGTCCTTGAGGCCGAGCTGGGAGACACGGGCGAGAAAGGGTTCCAGCCGCGGCGTGACCAGGGGTTCGCCCCCGGTGATGCGCAGCCGTTCGATACCGGCGGCATCGATGAGGTATTCCACACCTCGGGCCATGGTTTCGGCACTGAGTTCGTCCTGCGCCGCCACGAGCCGCTTGCCGTCGGGCACGCAGTACGTACAGGCATAGTTGCAGGCCGCCGTGAGGCTGATCCGCAAGTTGCGAAACGCCCTACCCTGGCGGTCAACGATCATCTTGGGGGTACTCCAGTGGGACAAGAGAAAAGGGATGGCGCGGCATCCCTTGCCTCTATCGGACCCTAGGATCGGACAGGCGTTTCGACGTCTCGCTTGCGGCGGTTGCCCATGCGCACGCCGATCTCCATGAGGAACTGGAAAAAACCCTCCTGATCCTCCAGCACGTCGCGCCAGAAGGGCGAATGGTAAAGGGCCACGGCCCCGTGCACCAGCGCCCAGGCGGCGCAGTAATGGAAATAGGGCGGGACGTCCTCGAGCTTGCCTTCGTCGATCCGGCCTTCGATCAGACTGGTCAGCCGCTGGAAGTTGGAAGTGCGGATGCTGTGCAGCTGCTCGACCAGTTCGGGCACCTGACGCGTCTTGACCACCTTCTCCTCGAGTCGATCGAACAGGCGGTAGCGCTGCGGATCGCTCATGCGGAATTCGAAATAGGCGCGGGAGAGCGCTTCGCGGTCGCGGGCGACGTTGTCCGACTGGAACAGCTCGGCCAGGTCCCGCTCGTAATCCAGCATCAGCCGCAGATAGATCTCGGCCTTGGAATTGAAGTGCTTGTAGATGGTGCCTTTGCCGATACCGACCGCCTCGGCGATCATCTCGACGGTGACGCTGTCTTCTCCTTCGGAGAGAAACAGCTGCAGGGCGGTATCGAGGATTTCCTGTTCGCGGCGACGGAACTCGCGGACTTTGCGGGATTCTTTCTGCATGGCAGCCCACTTGTTGTTTTGAAAAGGGATAGGGCCTTCGAATCGCCAGTCACCCCTCGGCATACCGGCACTTCGTCACACCTTGGGCGAGCTGCACCGAAAGCATCGGTGAACCGCGCGGGCGCGCCCCTTATTATGCCCCATCACACCCAGATTGTACGGATCGAGTCAATGTCTTCCTGGAAGCACGAATTCCCTCAGGCCTACGCCATGAGATACCTCAACCACGCGGCCGTGGCCCCGTGGCCCAAGCGCGCTGCGCAGGCCGTCACCGAATTCGCCGCCGAAAACTGCCAATACGGTGCGCGCAACTATCCGACCTGGCTGGTCATGGAACAGCGCCTGCGCGATCGCCTGACCCGCCTGCTCAATGCGCCGTCCAGCAGCGACATCGCCCTGGTGAAGAACACCTCGGAAGCGCTCTCCTTCGTCGCCTTCGGCCTGGATTGGCAGAGCGGCGACCAGGTAGTGATCAGCGACGAGGAGTTCCCCTCCAACCGGGTGGTGTGGGAAGCCCTGGCCCGCTTTGGCGTCGAGGTGGTGGAAGTCAGCCTGGGTGACACCCCCGAGGCCAATCTGCTGGCGGCCTGCGGCCCGCGCACCCGACTCATGGCCATCAGCGCCGTGCAATACGCCAGCGGCCTGCGCCTGGACCTGCCCCAACTGGGCCAGGGCTGTGACGCCAAGGGCGTGCTGCTGTGCGTCGACGCCATCCAGCAACTGGGCGCCCTGCCCTTTGATGCCCAGGCCTGCAACTGCGCCTTCGCCATGGCCGACGGCCACAAGTGGATGCTCGGCCCGGAAGGCCTGGGGGTGTTCTATTGCCGCGCCGATCTGCGCGAGCAGCTGAAGCTGCACGAGTACGGCTGGCACATGCTGGACAACGCCGGCGACTACAGCCAGCGCGAATGGCAACCGGCCAGGACGGCGATGCGCTTCGAGTGCGGCAGCCCGAACATGCTCGGTGCGGTGGCCCTGGAGGCGAGTCTGTCGCTGCTGGAGGATGCCGGCATGGAACAGGTGGGCAAGGACCTGCTGGCGCGGATCGAGCTGCTCGACAGCCATATCCGCCGCCTGCCCGGTGCCGTCCTGCATTCGCCGGCCAACGTCGAGCGGCGCTCGGGCATCCTCACCTTCTCGCTCGAAGGCTGGGACAACCGCCAACTGTTCGAACGGCTCAAGACCGCCGACGTGGTCTGCGCCCAGCGGGGTCCGGGCATCCGCCTGTCGCCACACTTCTATACCAGCGAGCACGTCCTGGAACAGACGCTGGATCTGGTCGGGGCGCTGGCGCGCTTCTGATGGCCTGAAAGGCCCGGCATAGCCAGTGTCGGGGCAGCGCTATTCCAAAACTGTTTAAAAAACGTCCAATCCCGACTGGACCTTTCTCCGAGCTGACCAATACTCAAGTGACTGGCCGCGTCGACCCCCGCGGCGCGGGCCAGGGAGGCGGCTCTCCGTCCAGGCGAACCGCTGGTCCGGCCCGGGTATCCCTGGATACCCGGGCCATTTTTTTGCCTAGAGGGTGGCGCGGGGAAACAGCCGCCGGAAGTTGGCCGTGGTCTGCTCGGCCAGGGTCTCCAGACTGACGCCTCGCACGTCGGCCAGGCACTGGGCGACCTCGACCACGAATTGCGGCAGATTGGCCTTGCCGCGGTGGGGCACCGGAGCCAGATAGGGCGAATCGGTTTCCACCAGCAGGCGATCGGCCGGCACCTGGCGCGCGACGTCGCGCAGGTCGGCGGCATTGCGGAAGGTCAGGATGCCGGAAAAGGAGATGTAGAAGCCCAGGTCCAGCGCCGCCTTGGCCGTCGCCCAATCCTCGGTGAAGCAGTGCAGCACCCCGGCGCCTGGCAGGTCGGCGGCGCCCAGCATGGCCAGGGTGTCGGCCCGCGCCTCGCGGGTATGGATCACCAGGGGCAGCGCCGTGCGGCGGGCCGCCTCCAGGTGCAGGGCGAAGGACCGCTGCTGGATCTCGGCGGTGTCCGGCTGATAGTGATAGTCCAGCCCGGTCTCGCCGATGGCGGCGACGCGGGGATGGGCCAGCCGCGCCAGCAGCCAGTCGAGATCGATGGCACTGCCCTGGGCCGCATCCAGCGGGTGGATACCCACGGCGCAGTGGACGTCGGCATAGCGTTCGGCCAGGGCCTGCACCGTGGGGGCATTGCCGGCATCGACGCCGATGCAGAGGAACTGGCTGACGCCCCGGGCACGCGCGGCATCCAGCGCTGCGTCCAGGGAGCCGTCGTGAAGGGAAAGATCGAGTCGATCCAGGTGACAGTGGGAGTCGACGAAGTGCACGAGAAATAGCCTTGAATCAGCAGCGACACCCCGCCCCAGCGGGACGGCGCAGGCATCACATGGTATGGGTGGGACGGTCCGACTTCAGCGAGCCGGCCAGATAGGTTTCGATCTTGTTGCGCGCGGTATTGTCGCCTTCGTTGAACTGCACGCCGACCCCGGCGGCTCTATTGCCCTGGGCGCCCTTGGGGGTGATCCAGACCACCTTGCCGGCGACCGGGATCTTGTCCGGCTCGTCCATCAGGTTGAGCAGCATGAAGACCTCGTCGCCGAGCTTGTAGGTCTTGCCCGTCGGAATGAACAGGCCACCGTTGCGGATGAAGGGCATGTAGGCGGCATAGAGCACCGACTTGTCCTTGATGGTGAGGGACAGGATGCCATTACGGGGGCCCAGGTTCTGCGGCAAACTCATGAGATTCTCTCGAGACAGGCAAGACGAACGCGCGGATCGCTAGCGTCCGGGCACCAGGCCGGCCCAGCGGATCAACAACGATTCCAGCAACAATACGCGGTTGAGGTTGGCTTTGCCCAGCACCTTCTGCCGCTCGGCATGCAGCCATTCCTGCAGGGTCAGCACTGCCTGCGGCGCGCTCTTCTCGGCCAGATAACCCAGCACCTTGGCCATGTCCGGTGCGGCTTCGGCATCGGCGCCACCCCACTGCTGACGCAGGACGCCATGGGTCCACTCGCAGAACCAGTCGAGCAGCAACGGCAGCGGCACGGCGTTCCAGCTCTCGGCCAGCTGACTGGGCGCCGCCTGGCGCTTGAGCAGGCGCTTCACCCCCTCCACCACCAAGGCCCGGCGGGCGAGCACGTCCTCGCCATGCAGGCGCAGGGCCGCCAGCGGCGAGCCGCCAGCCAGCACCAGCAACTGGATGCGGATCTCTTCCTCAAGCTCCGGCAGGCGCTCGCCCAGCCAGGCGAGACTCTCGGCGCGCGAGGGCACCGGACAGGCCTGCTGCACGCAGCGGCTGCGCACGGTGGGCAGCAGGCGACTCGGCTGGTGACTCACCAGCAGCAGCACCGTTGCGCCCGAGGGCTCCTCCAGACTCTTGAGCAGGGCGTTGGCGGCATTGAGGTTCATCGCCTCGACCGGCTCCAGCAGGATCAGCTTGCGCCCGCCCAGCTGGGCGGTCTGGGTAACGAAGTCCACCAGCCCGCGGATCTGGTCGACGCGGATAGGCTTCTCGGCCTCTTCCGGCTGGATCACGCAGTAATCGGGGTGGGTCCCGGCCCTGAGCAGGGAACAGGCCTTGCACTGGCCGCAGGCGGCATCCCCCTGGGGCGCCTGGCACAGCAGCAGGGCGGCCAGGCGTTCGGCCAGATCACGCTTGCCGATGCCGCGCGGGCCATGCAGCAGATAGGCATGGGGATGCTGCCGCCGGGGCGAGATCCGCGCCCAGAGGTCCTGCTGCCAGGGATAGACGTCAGCCACCAAACGTTGACTCCAGGGTGGCGACCAGGGCGCGCAGATCAGTCTGCACCTCGGCGAGACTGCGCGAGGCATCGATCAGGCGATAGCGGGCCGGCACGGCCCGGGCGCGATCCAGATAGGTCTGGCGCACCGCCTCGAAGAAGGCGCGCTGCTCCTGCTCGAATCTGTCCAGGGCACCACGGCGGGCGGCACGGGCCAGGCCGATGTCCACCGGCAGGTCGAACACCAGGGTCAGATCGGGTTGCAGATCGCCCAGCACGAAGGCTTCCAGGGTGGCGATGCGTTCGACGGGTACGCCGCGGCCGCCGCCCTGGTAGGCATAGGTCGCATCGACGAAGCGATCGCAGAGCACCAGGGCTCCGCGCGCCAGGGCGGGCCGGATGACCTGGGCCAGGTGCTGGGCGCGGGCGGCGAACATCAGCAGCAATTCGGTATCCACGGCCATGGGCTCGGCCGCCGGCGCCAGCAGGATCTCGCGGATGCGCTCGGCCAGCGGCGTACCACCCGGCTCGCGGGTCAGCACCACCTCACGCCCGCTGGCGCCGAAGAGTTCGGCGAGATAGTCGCGGTTGGTGCTCTTGCCCGCGCCCTCGGGGCCTTCGAGGGTGATGAACAGGCCGTTTGCCGTCATGGGGTTTCCTTGGTTTCGGACGTCTGCGGAGCGGGACTGGAGCGATAGTCGGAGCGCCGCTTGAGCTGGAAGTCGCGGACCGCCTGGTTGTGCGCTTCCAGGTCCCTGGAAAAGACATGGCTGCCATCACCGCGGGCGACGAAATACAGACTGTCGCCGTCCTTGGGATGCAGCGCCGCATGGATGGCCTCGCGACCGGGCATGGCGATCGGCGTGGGGGGCAGTCCCGCGTTGAGATAGGTGTTGTAGGGCGAAGGCTCGCGCAGATCGGCGCGGGTAATCCGGCCGTTGTAGCGTTCGCCCATGCCGTAGATCACCGTGGGATCGGTCTGCAGCAGCATGCCGGCCGCCAGGCGCCGGACAAAGACCCCGGCGATTTCGTCGCGCTCCTCGGGGACGCCCGTTTCCTTTTCCACCAGCGAGGCCATGATCAGCGCCTGGTAGGCGTCCTTGTAGGGCACCGCGGGATCCCGCGCCTGCCATTCCTGATCGAGCACGGCCTGCAGTCGCTGGTTGGCCTGGCGCAACAGGTCGGATTCGCGCTGGCCCTTCACATAGCGATAGGTATCGGGGAAGAAGCGCCCCTCGGGGTGCTGGCCGTCCAGGCCCAGGCGTTTCATCAGGGCCGCATCGTCCAGCTCGGCGGTATCGTGCTCGAGCTTGGGCTGGCGCGCCAGGGCAGCGCGGACCTGGCGGATATTCCAGCCTTCCACCAGGGTGAGGCCGTATTGCACCACCTCGCCCTTGCGCCAGAGGCTGAACAATTGCTCCACCGTCATGCCCGGGGTCAGGCGGTATTCGCCACTGTGCAGCGTCTGCCCGGCCAGATTGAAGCGCCAGTACAGGCGCAGCCAGAAGGCGCCATCGAGCACGCCCTGCTCTTCCAGGCGCAGCAGACTGCCGCCCGGGGTCCCGCCCTTGGGGATCTCGATCAGTTGCTCGCCATCGACTTTCAACGGCTGAATCAGTGCCTGGTGCTGGCGCCAACCGGCCAGGACCAGCAGCAGGCCACCGGCGGCCAAGACCGCCGTAAGCAGAGCTCTCGCCTTGCGCATCGGCTATTCCAGAATCTCGTTTATCGAACCTTGCAGTTTACGGGTCACCGGCCCCACGGACCAGTTCGCGGCTGCGTACCGGCGCACGGGCCAGATACCGTATTGGCTGTTGCAGAGGAAAACTTCGTCGGCACCGAGCAGTTCGTCCAGCGCCAGCGGCCGGATCTCGCTCGGGATGCCTGCCTGGGCGGCGAGGTCGAGCAACAGACCGCGCAATACCCCGGCCACGCCACAGCGATCGAGCGCGGGGGTCTGCAGCCGCCCCGCGCAGACCAGGAACAGGTTGCTGAACACCCCTTCGATCGGCCGGCCGTCCTGATCCAGCATCAGGCCTTCGGCATAGTCGGTGCTGGTCCATTCCCCGCGCGCCAGGACCTGCTCGAGTCGATTCAGGTGCTTGAGCCCGGCCAGCAACGGCTGGGTAGCCAGACGCGTCGTGCAGGGATAGAGGGCGATACCCTCGGTCGCGTGAGCCGGTGGATAGGCCGGCGTGGGCGATCCCAGCAGCAGGCGCCGCACCTCGGGTTCGGCCGGCGGGGCGTAACCGCGCAGGCCATCGCCGCGGGTGAGCAGCAGCTTGGCCACGCCCTCCCCCAGCAGCGCCGCATAGGCGCGAATCTCGGCGTCCAGCTGGGCGATGTCGCAGGGAATACGCAGCCGCTGGCAACCGGTGGCCAGCCGCTGCAGATGACGGTCGAGCAGACGCGGCTGGCCCCGGCGTACGGCGATGGTCTCGAACAGCCCATCGCCATAGGCCAGACCCCGATCGCGTTGCAGACCGGGGTCCAGCGGTTGGCCGTTGAGCCAGTCCTGGATCAAGCGTCGAAGCGCCGGAACACCAGACTGCCGTTGGTGCCACCGAAGCCGAACGAATTGGACAGGGCCACTTCGATGGGCCGCTGCCGTGCCTCGTGGGGCACGAAGTCCAGATCGCAGCCGTCGCTGGGATTGTCCAGATTGATGGTGGGCGGCGCCACCTGGTCGCGCAGGGCGAGCACCGTGAAGATGGCTTCCACCGCGCCCGCGGCGCCCAGCAGGTGACCGGTCATGGACTTGGTGGAGCTCACACTCAGACGCTTGGCCTGCTCGCCGAACACCTGCTTCAAGGCCGCCACTTCGGCCAGGTCGCCGGCTGGCGTGGAGGTGCCATGGGCGTTGACGTAGTCGACCGCTTCCGGCGCGATACCGGCATCCTTGAGCGTCGCTCTCATGCAGCGAGCAGCACCCGCGCCATCTTCCGGCGGGGCGGTCATGTGGAAGGCGTCCGCGCTCATGCCGAAGCCGATCAGCTCGGCATAGATGCGGGCGCCCCGCGCCTTGGCGTGCTCGTAGTCTTCCAGCACCAGGGCGCCGGCACCGTCGGACAGCACGAAGCCATCGCGATCGCGATCCCAGGGACGGCTGGCGCGGGTCGGATCGTCATTGCGGGTCGACAGGGCACGCGCCGCGCCGAAGCCACCCAGACCCAGGCCCGAGGTCGCCATCTCCGAACCGCCGGCGACCATGACGTCGGCTTCGCCATAGGCGATGTTGCGCGCCGCCATGCCGATGCAGTGCGTTGCCGTGGTACAGGCAGTGGCGATGGCGTAATTGGGGCCCTGCAGACCCAAGTGGATCGACAGGAAGCCGGACACCATGTTGATGATGGAGCCCGGTACGAAAAAGGGGGAAATACGGCGGGGACCCTGGGCGAGCAGCGACTGGCAATTCGTCTCGATATTGGTCAGTCCACCGATGCCGGAACCCATGGCGACACCCATGCGCTCGCGATTGCCATCGTTGACCTCGAGACCGCTGTCACGCATGGCCTGGAAGCTGGCGGCGAGACCGTATTGGATGAACAGATCCAGCTTGCGGGCTTCCTTCGCGGACAGGTACTGCTCCACGTCGAATCCCTTGACCGATCCGCCGATCCGCGTGCTGAAGGCAGAGACGTCCATATGCTCGATCGGCGCGATACCGCTGCGACCGGCCAGGATGCCTTCCCAGCTGCTCGCCACATCGGCGCCAAGCGGCGATACCATGCCCATACCCGTGATCACGACACGTCTACGCGACACACCCAACTCCTCTTGTCCTTCCGGGGCGGCCACCCCTCTTAAAAACAGCCGATTGCATCGATCTTGACCCTGGACCTAAAGAAAAGCCGCACGCCCTACAGGACGTGCGGCTTCTTTTGTCCGAAACTGGCGACTACTTATTGCTGGTGAGCAACGATGTAGTCGATAGCTTCCTGGACGGTGGTGATCTTCTCAGCCTGCTCGTCCGGGATTTCGGTCTCGAATTCCTCTTCCAGAGCCATCACCAGTTCGACGGTGTCAAGGGAGTCGGCGCCCAGATCCTCGACGAAGGAAGCGCTGTTGGTAACTTCCTCTTCCTTCACGCCGAGCTGCTCAGCGACGATCTTCTTAACGCGTTCTTCGATGGTGCTCATACCGTGTTCTCACTCCTAAAGGAAAAATCCGCACAACGGATTGCGCGTAAGTGTATAGAAAGGGATTTCCGTATTTCAAGCTGACGCGACATCAAGACGTATGCGCGGCCATTGCTGGTCCGACAGTTTACCAGCTTAGCGCAATAGCCGCGCGGGGGGTAACGTCGGTCAGCTCATGTACATTCCGCCATTCACGGGGATCGTGGCGCCGGTCACATAGGCCGCGCCCTCGCCCGCCAGGAAGCCGACCACCTTGGCGATCTCGTCGGCCTGACCGAGGCGGCCGGCCGGGATCTGGGTCAGCAGCGCGGTGCGCTGGGCTTCGGGCAGCTCACGGGTCATGTCGGTATCGATGAACCCCGGGGCCACGGCATTGACGGTGATGTTGCGCGAACCCACCTCGCGAGCCAGCGCCCGGGTAAAGCCCTCGAGGCCGGCCTTGGCGGCGGCATAGTTAGCCTGACCGGCGTTGCCCATGGCGCCGACCACCGAGCCGATGCTGATGATACGACCCCAGCGACCCTTGGTCATGCCCTTGAGCACGGCCTTGGAGAGACGGAACAGGCTGTTGAGGTTGGTATCGATCACGTCGAACCACTCATCGTCCTTCATCCGCAGCATCAGGTTGTCGCGGGTGATACCGGCGTTGTTGACCAGGATCGACGGCGCGCCGAATTGCGTCTGGACCTGCTCGAGGGCAGCCGCGACGGAGGCGTTGTCGGACACGTTGAGCACCAGACCGGTACCTTCGATGCCATTGGCCTTGAGCGACTCGGCGATGCGCTGGGCACCCGCCTCGCTGGTCGCGGTGCCGATCACGGTGGCGCCGAGCCGACCCAGTTCCAGGGCGATGGCTTGACCGATACCACGCGTGGCGCCCGTGACCAGGGCGACCTTACCTTGCAGACTCATCTCGTTTTCCTCGATTCAAAAAGCCGCGCGCGCGGCGGCGAAGGCGTCGGGGGTGTCCAGGGCCAGTGTTTCCACGCCCTTGACGCATCTCTTGTTCAGACCGGCCAGTACCTTGCCGGGGCCGCACTCCATTAGGTGGGTGACGCCCTGGGCAGCCAGGTACTGCACGGACTCGACCCAGCGCACCGGACTGTACAGCTGGGCCAGCAGATCCTGCTGGAGGCTGGCCAGATCGGTGTTGACGCCGGCATTGACGTTCTGCACCACCGGAATTTCCGGCTGGCTCCAGGTGCAGCCACGCACGTCCTCGGCGAAGCGCTCGGCCGCCGGACGCATCAGGTCGCAGTGAGAGGGCACGCTGACCGGCAGCGCCACGGCGCGCTTGGCACCCAGGGCCTTGCAGGCCTCGATGGCGCGCTCCACCGCAGCGGCGGCACCGGCGATCACCACCTGGCCCGGAGCGTTGAAGTTGACCGCGCTCACCACTTCACCCTGGGCGGCTTCGGCACAGGCGGCCAGCACCTGGGCATCTTCCAGACCCAGGATGGCGGCCATACCGCCCTGCCCGGCGGGGACGGCTTCCTGCATCAGCTCACCGCGGCGCGCCACCAGGCGTACCGCCTCGGCGAACGGCAGGCTGCCCGCGGCGACCAGCGCCGAATATTCGCCCAGGCTGTGACCGGCGACATAGGCCGGCTTGGCGCCGCCTTCGGCCAGCCACAGACGCCACAATGCGATGGAGGCGGCCAGGATGGCGGGCTGGGTGCGGTCGGTCTGGTTGAGCGACTCCTGCGGGCCCTGCTGGGTCAGCGCCCAGAGGTCATAGCCGAGGACAGCGGACGCTTCGGCGAAGGTTTCGCCGATCAGCGCGTGGTGCGTGGCCAGCTCACCCAGCATGCCCAGGGCCTGGGAACCCTGACCGGGAAAGACGAAAGCGAGAGAGGCGGACATAGGCAGGTCTCTTGTAGGTCCATTGCCGGCGAAACCGCGGTTCCGCCACTGACAGACTGAGATGTCGGTGTCGACCGGTCGGTCACACCGCTTTCAGAACCGCCAAGTTTAACCGGATCCGCCCGGGGAGATCAGTCTCCACATCGCGCAGGGCACGCTCGATGGCCTGAACGAGACCAACTTCGCCTGCCGCGCCATGGCTTTTCACCACCACCGCATTCAGGCCGAGAAAGCTCGCGCCATTGCGCAACTCCGGATCCCAGTGGCGGAAACGCCGGGCCAGCCAGGGCTGCAGCAACTGACGCTCGAGCCAGGAAGCCGTGCCGCTGCGCTCGACCAGCAGGCGCAGCAGCGCCTCTCCGGACTTGAGCACGGCATTGCCGGTGAAGCCATCGCAGACCACCACATCCGCCACCGCCGCATAGAGATCGCTGCCCTCGACGAAGCCGATGAAGTCGAAGGCCTGACTCTCGGCGAGGCGCCGTGCGGCGTCCTGGATCACCGGCGTGCCCTTGCCCGGTTCGCGACCGACATTCAGCAGCGCGACCCTTGGCCGCGCCAGGCCCCGGGCCTGGGCCGCACCTGCCCCCAGATAGGCGAATTGCACCAGCTGTTCGGCGGTGGTGTCGAGATTGGCGCCAAGATCCAGCAGCAGCGTCCGATGCCCGCCCTGCCCGGGCAGTGCCGACATCATGGCCGGGCGATCGATGCCCGGCAGCGTCCCGAGCAGCAGGCGCGCAAGCGCCATCCAGGCCCCGGTATTGCCGGCGCTCAGGCAGCCCTGGGCGCGGCCTTGCCGCACCGCTTCGAGCGCAGCGTGCATGGACGTACGGGTGCGACTGCGCACCACACTGGCGGGTCGCTCATCGGGCCCGACGAGGCCATCGACGTATTCGAACTGCAGGCGAGCGGCAAGAGAGGCAGGCGGTGACCAGGCCGACAGGGCGTCGCGCTGACCACAGAGAAGGAGGTGTAAGGCGGGGAAACGCTCGAGAGCGTCGAATGAAGCAGGAACAATGCAGCGGGGACCGAAGTCCCCGCCCATTGCATCGATCGCGATGACGATTTCGATCGAGGATTACTCGTCGGAACCTTTGTCGATCACTTTGCGACCGCGGTAGAAACCGTCGGGCGACACGTGGTGGCGCAGGTGAACTTCACCGGTGCTCTTTTCCACGGATAGAGCGTTCGCTTCGAGGGCGTCGTGCGAACGACGCATGTCGCGAGCGGAACGGGATTTTTTGTTCTGCTGAACAGCCATGATTTAACTCCTAAACGTTTGGGTCACGCTTCAACTGCGCAAGTACACTGAACGGGTTGGGTCGCTTTTCCTCGTCCGCCGGCTCTTCGGGCGCCTCGAAACCTTCCGGATGCTGGCAAGCACCTTCTGGATGCACGGGAATGATCGGCAGCGCGAGCAGCAGCTCTTCTTCGATCAGACTATGCAGATCCAGGGGCTCTTCACCAACCTCCAGGGCATCGTAACCCTGTGGCAAGGCATCGGCCGACTTCCCTTCCCAGAGCACGGCGAAATCGAATTCGCTGCTAATGGGAAGCACTGCCGGCTCCAGACAACGCTGGCAAATCATCTCGACCTTGGTATCCAGGACACCATGGATGACGAATTGCTTTTGTTGATCACGCCCGAAGTCGAGGACGACGGCAACCGCGCCTTCGGACTTCACGAGCTGCTCGCCGACACGCCGCATGTTCGCGAGAGGCAGCTCACCCTTGAGGGTTACGCCGCGATCCGCCAATTTGCGAGGATCGACCTGAGGTGGAATTGGCCCATTCAACATAAGCGCGCCATTATAGGGACGGCCTTACGGCTGTCAAAGGAAATTAACCCCGAAGCGACTCCGACCGACCTTTGGTCGACCTCGCCCGAGAACAAACTGATGCCTCTCATTCTACTCGCTTCCAGCTCGCCTTACCGCCGCCAATTGCTGGAAAGGCTGCAGCTGCCCTTCGCCCACCAGTCGCCGGACATCGACGAGACGCCGCTACCCGGCGAGAGCCCGCGGGCGCTGGTAGAACGCCTGGCCCGCGCCAAGGCCGCCGCCCTGGCCGATCAGCGGGAGCCGACACTTATCATCGGCTCGGATCAGGCGACCGCCGTCGACGGCGAGATTCTTGGCAAGCCCCTGACTCATGAACGGGCTCATCAGCAACTGGCCCGGGCCAGCGGTCGCACCCTGGTGTTCCATACCGGCCTGACCGTACTGGACAGTCGAACCGGCGAGTGCCGCAGCGAGGTGGTGGATTTCCAGGTGCGCTTTCGCCCGCTGGATGCTGCGACGATCGATCGCTATCTGCGGGCGGAGCAACCCTATGATTGCGCCGGCAGCTTCAAGGCCGAAGGCCTCGGCATCGCCCTGTTCGAAGCCATGCAGGGAGAGGATCCGACCAGTCTGATCGGCCTCCCGCTGATCCGCCTGGCCGCATTGCTGCGCCAGGCAGGAGTGCAGGTGCCCTAGGCCACCTGCAGCTGGCACCAATTAACGCAGCGCCGGACCCTGCCAGCCCATATAGAGCGCCAGACGCTCGGCAACGCTGGCACCCAGGCGCTTGGCGAAGCGATCAAAGGGCGAGTCCTCCTGGGTAAAGTCCACCAGGCGCTCCTCCTTGACCACATCCCGTGCCACGTAGCTGGCACTGCCGAGCCCATCGATCAACCCCAGGGAAAGCGCCTGCTCGCCGGACCACACCAGTCCGGAGAACAACTCGGGATGACCCTCGACCTTGAGTCGATCGCCGCGGCCTTTCTTGACACTGTCGATGAACTGCTGATGGGTGGTATCCAGCACCTGCTGCCAGAAGCGGGTCTCTTCGGGCTTCTGCGGCTGGAAGGGATCCAGGAAGGCCTTGTGTTCGCCGGAGGTATAGACCCGCCGCTCCACGCCCAGCTTTTCCATGGTGCCGACGAAACCGAAGGAAGCCGCGGTCACGCCGATGGAGCCGACCAGACTGGCCTTGTCGGCATAGATGGCATCGGCCGCACTGGCCACGTAGTAGGCGCCCGAGGCACCCAGGTCGGTGATCACCGCGTACAGCTTGATGTCCGGGTGCAGACCGCGCAGACGCTTGATCTCGTCATAGATGTAGCCGGATTGCACCGGACTGCCGCCTGGGCTGTTTATACGCAGCACCACACCGCGGGTGTTGCTGTCGTCAAAGGCCTTGCGCAGCGCCGTCACGACATTGTCGGCACTGGCCTTCTCGTCGTCGGCGATCACGCCCTTGAGCTCGATGAGCGCGGTATGGGCGCCGGACTCGGTCACCCCGCCCTTCTTGCCCAGGGACAGCAGGGGCGTGAACAGCACCAGCATGACAATCAGATAGGCGAAGGTCAGCAACTTGAAAAAGATGCCCCAGCGCCGCGCTCGCCGTTGCTCGCGCACGCTGGCGAGCATGGTCTTCTCGATCAGGGCCCAGGTCTTGTCGTCCGCCGGACGCGTACGTCCGCTGTCTTCCTTCCACTCGTCAGCCATGCCCGCTATCACTCCTGCACACCACATTGTCACCCAGCCATAGCGCCAGGTCCGCGAAAGCTTCGATCACCAGGCGCGGTCCGAAATCCCTGAGGACCTCGGCCGGCTGGGCACCATAGGCGACCCCGACCGCAGCAACCCCAGCGCGTCGCGCCATTTCCAGGTCGAAGACCGCATCTCCTACCAGGAGGGCCCGCTCCGGCGCCACGCCACAGTGGGCGAGAATCTCCTGCACCATCTGCGGATCGGGCTTGCCGGCGGCCTCGTCGGCGCAACGGGTGATGTCGAAGAAATCGTTCAGGCCATGCTGCTGCAGCGAACGGGCCAGGCCGCGACGGCTCTTGCCCGTCGCCACGGCCAGCTGATAGCCCTGGGCGCGAAAGCGCTGCAGCCCGCTCAGCACATCGGGAAACAGCGGCGAGGCCGCCTGCTCGTGACGGACAAATTCGGCGCTGTAGGCATCGCGAAAGCCCTCGATCTGCGCCGGGGTCACCAGCTGCGGATAGAGGGTCTGGATCGCTGCGACCAGTTCCAGGCCGATGATGCCCTTGATGGCCACGTCGCTGCGCGGCGGCAACCCCAACTGCTCGGCCGCCACGTGCATGACCTCGACGATCCGGCCGATGGAATCCGCCAGGGTACCGTCCCAATCGAAGATCAGCAGCTGGTAGTCAGGCATCCAGACGCTCCAGCGTCTGACTCCAGGTGCTGTCGACCGGCGCTTCCAGGCGCAGCTCACCGCCTTCGGGCAAGGGGATCACCAGACTCGCGGAGTGCAGGAACAGTCGCTTGCCACCGAGCTCGCGGATCTCCTGGGAAAAGGCTTCGTCGCCGTACTTGGGATCGCCGGCGATGGCGTGCCCCGCATGGCGCGCATGGACGCGGATCTGGTGGGTCCGCCCGGTCACCGGCCGTGCCTCGACCAGGGTGGCGAATTCGCCATAGCGCCGCAGCACCCGGAATTCGGTGAGTGCCTCCTTGCCCTCGTCATTGACCTCGACCATGCGCTCGCCGGACCTGAGGGTGTTCTTCAGCAGCGGCGCGCTGATCTTCTTCTTGGCCGCCGGCCAATGGCCGCGCACCAGGGCGTGATAGCGCTTGTCCACACCGTCGCCGCGCAAGGCTTCGTGCAGGAAGCGCAGCATGCTGCGCTTCTTGGCGATCATCAGCAGGCCCGAGGTATCCCGATCGAGACGATGGACCAGCTCGATGTCGCGGGCGTCGGGACGCAGCTGGCGAAAGACCTCGATGACCCCGCCGGACAGGCCACTGCCGCCGTGCACGGCGATGCCGGCCGGCTTGTTGATGACGATGAGGGTCTTGTCCTCGTGGACGATGGAGTCTTCCAGGCGCTCAAGCAGTCCCTTGGCCAGGGGCGCTGGCTCGTCGGGTTCGGACAGGCGCAGTGGCGGTACGCGGATCTGGTCGCCGGCCTGCAGTCGGTAGTCGGGCTTGATGCGCCCCTTGTTCACCCGTACTTCGCCCTTGCGCAGGATGCGATAGATGAGGGTCTTGGGCGCGCCCTTGAGCTGGGTACGCAGGAAGTTGTCGATACGCTGGCCGG
Organism: Pseudomonas sp. LA5; assembly: GCF_028640825.1. NCBI lineage: Bacteria > Pseudomonadati > Pseudomonadota > Gammaproteobacteria > Pseudomonadales > Pseudomonadaceae > Pseudomonas > Pseudomonas sp. LA5. The sequence goes on along the minus strand of NZ_JAQYZY010000024.1, from coordinate 91,164 downwards.
CATAGTCGGCGGGCACATCGAGCAGTTGAACGCCGGTGCTGGGAGAAGGAGGCTTAGTCATCGGCAGATGATAGCAATTTTCCCTTATTTGAAGCACTTAAAGCTTGCTGCTATAGTCCGGAGGCGGTTATCAGTCCTGTCTGGATGGCACCGCTCGCGAGGCCGTAGATTCCGCCCGCGAATAATAGGCTGCAAATGCAATAGTCACTGGACGTCTGGCCGTCCAGCAGACCGCCGACTCTGCCCAAGGGGGTGAGTGGCGAGCTGCGATCCGCCTGGTAACCAAGGCAGCGGCACCCAGGGTGTCAGCTGTAAAACGACAACCGCTCCGGACCTTGCGGGCGGCACCAGATTCCTGAAGATTGTGTGCAGGATGGAGATGCACAACCAGCGTATCGCGTAGCCTGACAGTACGCCTGCAGCCCGCTTCGCGCCCAGCTTCGGCCAAGGTGACGATCGCAGGTGGAAGCCTCAAGGCCAACGGCCGATGCTCCAACCGCGACACCTGACACGAATCCCGCGACGACCCGGCTGCCTGAGCCTTTCGGCTGTCACGCCCGCACCATGCCTGGTTGATTCCTCCTCTTGTGGAGCTGCAACGGCAGTCGCTCAAGCGCCTGCAGGAGACGTAGTCGCGGCACGCCCCCGGGCCTGCTGCTGGACACGAAGGCCGGCTTGGACCGGCTTCGATACGACCCCGTGCACCCTTCTCCTGAATCCTGTTGCCACCACGTGGGCCGAGAGCCTGGAACGTAGTGGTATTACATGAAAAGAATGCTCATCAACGCGACCCAGCCCGAGGAATTGCGGGTTGCCCTGGTCGACGGTCAACGTCTGTTCGATCTGGACATCGAGTCCGGAGCCCGCGAACAAAAAAAGGCCAACATCTACAAAGGTCGCATCACCCGCATCGAGCCCAGCCTGGAAGCCGCCTTCGTCGACTTCGGCGCCGACCGCCACGGCTTCCTCCCGCTGAAGGAAATCTCCCGGGAATACTTCAAGAAGAACCCGGAAGGCCGCGTCAACATCAAGGAAGTGCTCTCCGAAGGCCAGGAAGTAGTCGTCCAGGTCGAAAAGGAAGAGCGCGGCAACAAGGGCGCCGCCCTGACCACCTTCATCAGCCTCGCCGGTCGCTACCTGGTGCTGATGCCCAACAATCCCCGCGCGGGCGGCATCTCCCGTCGCATCGAGGGTGAAGAGCGCAACGAACTGCGCGAAGCCCTGAACGGCCTGAACGCCCCGGGCGACATGGGTCTGATCGTGCGCACCGCCGGTCTCGGTCGCAGCACCGAAGAACTGCAGTGGGACCTCGACTACCTGCTGCAACTCTGGTCCGCCATCAACGAAGCCTCGGGCGAGCGCAAGGGTCCCTTCCTGATCTATCAGGAAAGCAACGTCATCATTCGCGCCATCCGCGACTACCTGCGCCAGGACATCGGCGAGGTGCTGGTCGACAGCGTCGAAGCCCAGGAAGAAGCCCTGAGCTTCATCCGCCAGGTGATGCCGCAGTACGCCAGCAAGATCAAGCTGTACCAGGACAGCGTCCCGCTGTTCAATCGCTTCCAGATCGAAAGCCAGATCGAGACCGCCTTCCAGCGCGAAGTGAAGCTGCCCTCGGGCGGCTCCATCGTCATCGACCCCACCGAAGCCCTGGTGTCCATCGACATCAACTCGGCGCGCGCCACCAAGGGCGGCGACATCGAAGAAACCGCCCTGCAGACCAACCTGGAAGCGGCTGAGGAAATCGCCCGCCAGCTGCGCCTGCGCGACATCGGCGGCCTGATCGTCATCGACTTCATCGACATGACCCCGGTCAAGAACCAGCGCGCCGTGGAAGATCGCGTCCGCGAAGCCCTGGAAGCCGACCGCGCCCGCGTGCAGATCGGTCGCATCTCCCGCTTCGGCCTGCTGGAAATGTCCCGCCAGCGCCTGCGCCCTTCCCTGCGCGAAACCAGCGGCATCGTCTGCCCCCGCTGCAACGGCCAGGGCATCATCCGCGACGTGGAATCCCTGTCGCTGGCCATCCTGCGCCTGATCGAGGAAGAAGCCCTCAAGGATCGCACCGCCGAGGTTCGTGCCCACGTACCCATCCAGGTCGCGTCCTTCCTGCTCAACGAGAAGCGCAACAGCATCACCAAGATCGAGCTGCGCACCCGCGTGCGCATCATCATCCTGCCGGACGATCACATCGAGACCCCGCACTTCGAAGTGCAGCGTCTGCGTGACGACAATCCCGAGCTGCTGAACAGCCAGTCCAGCTACGAGATGGCCAACACCGAAGCCGAAGAGGTGCAGCCGGTCAGCTCCACCCGCACCCTGGTGCGCCAGGAAGCAGCGGTGAAGGTTGCGCCCGAGCGCGCACCGGCCCCCACCCCGGTCACGGCCGAAGTCGTGGCGCCCGTCGCCCCTGCAGCCAAGGCCACCGCCGAGCCCAATCTGTTCAAGGGCCTGGTCAAGTCCCTGGTCAGCCTGTTCGCCGGCAAGACCGAAGAGCAGCCCATGGCCGACAAGGCCGTTGCCGCGCCGGTCGCCGCCAAGAGCAGCGACGAGCAGCGCAGCCAGGACGAGCGCCGCAACGGCCGTCAGCAGAATCGCCGCCGCGAAGGTCGTCGTGACGACGAGCGCAAGCCGCGCGAAGAGCGTCAGCCCCGCGCCGATCGTGGCGAGCGCAGCGAGCGCCCGGCCCGTGAAGAGCGCAAGCCGCGGGAAGAGCGTCAGCCCCGCGAGGAGCGTCAGGCCCGTGAAGACCGCCCGGCTCGCGAAGAGCGTCAGCCCCGCGAAGAGCGCGCCACTCGCGAAGAGCGTCAACCGCGTGAAGAACGCCAGCCGCGCGAAGACCGCCCGGCTCGCGAAGAGCGTCAGCCCCGTGAGGAGCGCGCCTCTCGCGAAGAGCGTCAGCCGCGTGAAGAGCGTCAACCCCGTGAAGAGCGTCAACCCCGTGAAGAGCGCCAGCCGCGCGAAGAGCGCGTGAGTGCCGAAGAGCGTCCGGCTCGCGAAGAGCGCCAGCCGCGTGAGGAGCGTCAGCCTCGCGAGGAACGCAAGCCACGTGAAGAGCGTCAGCCCCGCGAGGAGCGCAAGGCTCGCGAAGAGCGTCAGGAAGCGGCCAGTGCCGAAGAGCTGAACGAAGAAGAAGTACTGGAAGGCAATGACGAGCTGGAAGAAGGCGAAGAGCGTCCGCGTCGCCGTTCCCGCGGTCAGCGTCGCCGCAGCAACCGTCGTGAGCGTCAGCGCGATGCCAATGGCAACTTCATCGAAGACGAAGAGCCGGGTACCGATGCCCCTGTAGCGCCCGCCGCCATAGCTCTGGGCACCGCTGTCGTGGTGAGCGAGAGCGTGACTGCCGTCGCCACCCAGGAAGCGGCTCGTGAGGCTCATCAGCAGGAGCCAGTGGCTGCTGCCGACACCCCTGTCGCTGAAGTCACCCGGGAAACCGCGGTGGAGCAGCCTGCCGCCGAAGCGCCGGCCCAGCCGGAGATCCTCACGCCCGACGTGAGCCAGCTGCAGGACGAGCGTGCGCCGCACCAGGAAGTGGAAATTGCCGCACCTGCCGCCGAGCAGATCGCCCCGGTCGCGACCCCTGCCGCCATTCCTACCGCACCGGTCGAAGCTGAAACCGCAGAGTCGGCCGCAGGCCGCGCCTCCAACGACCCGCGCGAGCGTCGTCGCCGTGAGCGCATGGCTCGTGAAGCTGAAGCCGCTCGCGCCAGCCAGCCCGAGCAGCAGGCCGAGGCACCCGCGCTGGGCGCCATAGCCGAAACCGAGGAAACCTTCGCTACCGCAGCGGTAGGCACCGTGGAGCCGCAGCAGGCGCCCGAGGTCCAGCCCGCCCAGGCGACCGAGGAGCTGCCCGCAGCCGAGGCCGAGTCGGCACCGATCGTGGTGGAAGAGCCCGTCGAGGTCGTACCCAGCCCTGCCCAGGAAGAAGCGGCCAGTGTCGCCCTGACCGGTCAGGACAGTGTCACTGACGAAGCGCCCAAGGCCGATGCCGTGAAAGAGGACGAGGCCACTCAGGCCGAACTCGATCGCAAGCTCAAGGACTCCCGGGAAAATCATCCCGGCTGATCTCAGCCACCCATGAAAAGGGGCGCCTAGGCGCCTCTTTTTTTATGCCTGGAATCCGTACAGGCGCCGGTACGCGCTCGACGCCACCCTGGACATGCCATAGCAGCCTCGCGAAGGCGAGCACTGAGCCAGAAGCAGGGGAAGATGACCTTCGTGCCAACCCCCACGCCGGGGCTGCCTCAACCCACCTACGGCCCCCTGCATACTGTGTAGGTTGATGCTGAGCGCGGCGAAGCCCAACACTGGCGCGATAGCAGGACTGTTGGGCCTCGGCGATGGAGCCGCCTCAACCCAACCTACGGTGCCCCGCATACTGGGTAGAGCGCAGCAAAGCCCAACGCTGGCGAGATAACCAAGGCTGCCGGGCTTCGACGATGGAACCGCCTCAACCCAACCTGCGGTGCCCCGGCATAGCCGGTAGGTTGGCGCTGAGCGCAGCGAAGCCCAACGCCGGAAGGAATGGCCGGACTGTTGGGCTTCGGCGGTGGAGCCGACTCAGCCCAACCTACCATGCCTCGGCATACCGGGTAGGTTGGTGCTGAGCGCAGCGAAGCGAAGCCCAACGCCGGGCGAGATAGCCTGTCTGCCGGAGGCTCCAGCGCCCATGCGGGAAAAATCCTGGGCATAAAAAAACCCAGCCATTGGCTGGGTTTTTCGAGCGTATCCCGAAGGATTAACGCTTGGAGTACTGCGGACGCTTACGCGCTTTGCGCAGACCGACTTTCTTACGCTCGACTTCACGGGCGTCACGAGTGACGTAACCGGCTTTGCGCAGGGAGCTGCGGTAGCCTTCGTCGTACTCGATCAGAGCGCGGGTAATGCCGTGACGGATAGCACCGGCCTGACCGCTCACACCACCGCCAGCGACGGTAACGTAGATGTCGAACTTCTCCAGGGTCTCGGTCAGCTCTAGGGGCTGACGCACGACCATGCGCGCGGTTTCGCGGCCGAAGAAGGTGTCCAGAGCGCGATCGTTGATGGAGATCTTGCCAGTGCCCGGACGGAGGAAGACACGAGCGGTGGCAGTCTTACGACGGCCGGTACCGTAATTTTGAGTTGCCGACATGTTGTACTATCCCGATTAAAACTTGAGTTCTTGGGGCTGCTGAGCGGTGTGCGGATGGTTCGCACCCTTGTACACCTTGAGCTTGCGATACATGTCGCGGCCCAGCGGGTTCTTCGGCAGCATACCCTTGACGGCGGTCTCGATGACGCGCTCGGGAGCACGGGCGATCAGCTTTTCGAAGTTGATCGACTTGATGCCACCCGGGAAACCGGAGTGATGGTAGTACATCTTGTCGGTAGTCTTGGCACCGGTCACACGAACCTGCTCGGCGTTGATGACGACGATGTAGTCGCCGGTGTCAACGTGAGGGGTGTATTCGGGCTTGTGCTTGCCACGCAGGCGAGTGGCAATTTCAGTAGCCAGACGACCCAGAGTCTGGCCAGCAGCGTCGACGACGTACCAGTCGCGCTTAACGGTTTCCGGTTTTGCGGTGAAAGTTTTCATTCTCTATGGCCTCAGAGGCCGCCCTGGTAAAAAGACGGCAAATTCTACACAACAGTGCAACCCCAGACAAGTCGGGGGCAGCCGGAAACAGACGCTCTTCGGGGGCTCGGGTCGGCGTCCGCTACGGCGATCTCGGCAGGCTTAGGCATCCCCCGCCAAGAAAGCTGCGGCATGATACCCGCTCAGGGTAAAAAAGCAAGCAGAGAATCAGAAGGGAAATAGCGCCTGGGTAGCCGCCGAACCCTGACGGCGTGAGGCCAGGTGGTCTGCCAGTCGCGTGGGTTCCGGCAGGCGGTGACGCCTTACGCAGGCCATGACCAGCGCGGGTGCAGTGGCCAGACCGACCCGGTGCCCGGGCGACACGATCAGCGGCCTGACCCGATCCTTGCTGCGCAGCACCGTACCTATCACCCCACCCTCGCGATCCAGCAAGTCGACCTGGCTGCCGCGCGTCTCGGCGAGTTCGCCGTGGTGGCCGGTAAGGATTTTCTTGGCCACACCGATCGTCGGCAGACCGGTGACCACACCCAGATGAGCGGCGATGCCCAGCCGGCGCGGGTGGGCGATGCCGTGGCCATCGCAGAACACCAGATCGGGAGTCTCCGGCAATTCCGCCAGCGCCTGGAGCAGTGCAGGGAGTTCCCGAAAGGACAGCAGTCCCGGGACATAGGGCATCACCGTGGGGATGCGCGCGACGGCATGGGCCAGCGGCTGGAGGGTCTCGGCATCCAGCAGGACGGCCACCGCACGGGTGATCTCGCCGCCCTCTTCGAAACCTACATCGACACCGGCGTAACGCCGCGGTGAGCCGAAGTCGTCGTGCAGCAGGACCTGCCTGGCGAGTTGCCTTTGCAGGATGCGCGCCTGAGTGGGCGAGCCATCCCAATCGGCGAAGGGATCGGAATTCACGCGTACCTCCCGAAAACCTGGGTCAAGGGGTTGATCCCTCAACCCAGGCAGGGTTCACGGCTTGTGCGGACGCGCCAGGTATTCGTGGGACTGCATTTCCAGCAGGCGACTGAGGGTGCGCTGGAATTCGAACTCCAGGCGGCCACCGGAATAGAGGTCCTTGAGCTCGACCTCGGCAGACAGGATCAGCTTGACCTGACGATCGTAGAACTCATCGACCAAGTTGATGAAGCGTCGTGCCATGTCGTCCTTGAGCGCATCCATCTGCTCGACATTGCTGACCAGCACCGTCTGGAAGATCTTGCCCAGCTCGATGTAGTCGTTCTGGCTGCGCGGACCGTCGCAAAGGGCGCGGAAATCAAACCAGGCGACGTCTTCGCAGGTGCGGCGAGCGCGGATCTCGCGATTCTCGATCATCAGCGGCACGTTTTCGCAGAGGTCGTTGCACTCGACGGTGAGCGAACGGAAGCTCTTGGCCATCGCCGCCTCGACCTCGTCGCTCAGCGGATAGTGAAAGAGCTGGGCCTGCTCCAGAGCACGCAGACGATAGTCCACACCGCTGTCGACGTTGACGATCTCGGTATGTTCCTTGAGCAGCGCGATGGCCGGCAGGAAGCGCGCGCGCTGCAGGCCGTCCTTGTAGAGGCCGTCGGGTACGATGTTCGAGGTGGCGACCAGACTTACGCCGTTCTTGAACAGCTCTTCGAGCAGGGTCGCCAGGATCATGGCGTCGGTGATGTCGGAAACGAAGAATTCGTCGAAGCAGATCACCCGCGCCTCGTCGGCGAAGCGCCGGGCGATGATGGTCAGGGGATTCTTCTCGCCCTTGAGGGTGCGCAGCTCTTCATGCACGCGCTTCATGAAGCGGTGGAAGTGGGTGCGCATCTTCTGCTTGAACGGCAGGGCGTCATAGAAGGTATCGACCAGGTAGGTCTTGCCACGCCCTACCCCACCCCAGAAATACAGCCCCTTGACCGGCGTGACCGTCTTGCGCCCGAGCAGCTTGCCGAACAGGCCACCCTTGGACGCGGGCTCGACGAGCAATTCGTCATAGAGGCGCTGCAGATGGCGGACGGCCTCTTCCTGGGCAGCATCGTAGAAAAACTCCGGGCGCTTGAGGTCGGCCTGGTAACGCTCGAGGGGGGTCATGGCGGCTTCTGGTCGGGTGGGAAAAAAGGGTGGTCACTGTAATGGCGGTCCCTGGCGTTGACAACGCCGGGGACCACGGGTGCCCTTTAGGACTCGGCCAGTTGTGCGAGCGCGGCCCGAGTGCGCTCGATCAGGGCATCGCGCGCGGCGGGGGAATCGCTGGCGACGCCCTCAGCCATCACCTGATCGTCCAGCAGCAGCTGGAAGCCGTTGCCCTCGCCTGCCACGACACTGGCCGGCGTCGCGACCAGCTGCTTGCTGGTGATGCCGGCGGTCTTGGCTTCGGCGAAGGGGATCGACAGCGCCAGTTCAGTGCCGTCGGCGTCGAGCAGGCGGAACCGGAAGCTATCGCCTTCACGGAAGCTGACGAAGCGAGCGGTCTTGCTGGCCTTCTTCTTGGTGCTGCCGGCAGCGACCTGGGTCTTGAGCGAGCGCAGGCCCACGGCTTCGCGCAGTTCGCCGAGGAAGGGCGTGGCATCGCGGCGGGCCTTGGCGGCGCCGGCCAGCAGGATGTCTTCCAGATCGTCGGGACGGGCGATCAGCGCCGCATAGCGCTCGCGGGCTTCGCCCAGCTCGGCATCCAGTACCTCGAACAGCTGACCCTTGGCTTCGCCCCAGGCCAGGCCATCCTGCAGGGCCGCGCGGAAGGCCGCGCTCTGCTCGGGGGTAGCGAAGGCCTGGTAGAGGGCGAAGAGATGGGCGCTGTCAGGATCCTTGGGCTCGCCGGGCAGGCGCGAGTCGGTGACGATCCGGGCGATGGCGTCCTTGAGCTGCTTGGCGCTGCCGAACAGCGGGATGGTGTTGTCGTAGCTCTTCGACATCTTGCGGCCATCGAGACCGGGCAAGGTGGAGACGCTTTCCTCGATGACCGCCTCGGGCAGGGCGAAATAGTCGCGCCCGTTGCCGAACAGGTGATTGAAGCGCTGACCGATGTCGCGGGCCATCTCCACGTGCTGGATCTGGTCACGCCCGACCGGCACGCGCAGGGCATTGAACATGAGGATGTCCGCGGCCATCAGCACCGGGTAGCTGTAGAGGCCCATGGTCACGCCCGCGTCGGGGTCTTCGCCCTGTTCCAGGTTGCGGTCGACCGCGGCCTTGTAGGCATGGGCGCGATTGAGCAGGCCCTTGCCCGCGACGCAGGTGAGCAGCCAGGTCAGTTCGGGGATCTCGGGGATGTCGGACTGGCGATAGAAGGTCACCCGCTCCGGATCCAGGCCGCTGGCCAGCCAGGTGGCGGCGATCTCCAGGCGCGAACGCTGGATGCGCGCGGGGTCGTCGCACTTGATCAGGGCATGGTAGTCGGCGAGGAAATAGAAGGAGTCGGCATCGGCGGCCAGACTGGCGCGGATGGCGGGACGGATGGCCCCGGCGTAGTTGCCCAGGTGCGGGGTGCCGGTGGTGGTGATGCCAGTGAGAATGCGAGTGGTCATGGAGGCGCTGGGAATCCGAGAGACTAACGAGGGTCAGGCCTGCAGGCGCGGCAGGACCAGATCTTTGAGTTCGACGAGTTTGCCATGGAAGAAATGACTGCACTCGGCGACGCGAAGCAATTCGTGCGGCTGTTCGAGCGCGGCGGACCAGGCGTAGACCCGCTCGGGGGTCACCACCTCGTCGGCTTCGGGCTGGATCACCGTGAGGCGCGCCCGCTGTGGCAGGCGACCGTCGACCGCGAAACGCTCCACCGGCGGCGCCAGCATGAACAGCCGTTCCACCGCCACGCCTTCGCCTTCCAGGCGGCCGCCCAGGCAGGCGGCGACATAGGAACCGAAGGAGAAACCGCAGAGGGTCAGCGGCAGGTCGGGGTGGCGGTCGCGCAACCAGGCCACAGCGGCCGCGGCATCGTCGATCTCGCCTTCACCGCCGGCATGCACGCCGGTGCTGGCGCCGACGCCACGAAAGTTGAATCTGAGGGTCGCCTGGCCGGCGTCCCGGGCGATGCGCTGCAGGGTGGCGACCACCTTGTTCTGCATGGCGCCGCCATGGAGCGGATGGGGATGACAGAGCAGGACCGCGCCGGTGGCGGCATCCGGGCTCTGGTACAGCGCTTCCAGAGTGCCGGCGGGGCCCTCCAGCAGCAGGGTTTGTTCACGGGCTGACACGCTTGACTCCGTGATCCCGGACGAACAGTGCTCATCCAAAGAGTTGATTTTGATAGGGTCGATCCTGCGCGATGCCTGACTGCGGGGTATGATGACGCCCAGCGAATGGCAGATGACGCAACCCAGTGTACAGGCTCGCCGGTCTGCCGTTACCGTAAAGCAAAGCCGCTCATAGAGGAAGTTTCGTGGAACAGTCGCTCACTACCTGGTTGTTGCCCCTGATCGCGCTGCTGATCGGGGTCGGGATAGGTTTTCTGCTGGCGCGCCTGGTGCCGGGTGCCGCGCCGAGCCGCGTGCAGCGCCAGCTGGATGACCTGCAGAAGAAGTTCGACGACTACCAGCACGAGGTCACCAGCCACTTCAGCACCACCGCCGGCCTGGTGCGCAAGCTCACCCAGACCTACCAGGACATGCAGTCGCACCTGTCCGAAGGCGCCGAGCGTCTGGCCCAGGACGAGCTGACCCGTCAGCACCTGCTGGCCTCGCTGCACAGCGCCGAGCAGCGTTACCCGTCCAGTCGCGAGCGCATCGACGGTCCGACCGAAGCGCCGCGGGACTATGCGCCCAAAGGTGACGGCACCCCCGGCACCCTCGACGAAACCTACGGCGTGAAAAGCCGCGGTTGATCGCCAAGGCCGGGGACTCCCCGGCCCTCTGCTTTCCGGCGCCTGCCCTCGTCACTCGGGGCGCGACGCCCGGCCCTTTTCCGGCCCGTCATGGCATAATCTGCGGTTGCAGTCTTTCGCAGGAGAACGCCATGCCCGCAGCGGCCAGTGGCCTGAGCCTCTACGGCATCAAGGCCTGTGACACCATGAAGAAGGCCCGCCAATGGCTTGATGAGCATGGCCAGGCCTATCACTTCCATGACTACAAGCAGAGCGGCATCGACCGCGAACGGCTGGCGGCCTGGTGCGCGGAACATGGCTGGGACAAGGTGCTCAATCGCGCCGGCACCACCTTCCGCAAGCTCGACGACGCCCAGAAGGCCGACCTCGATACCGTCAGGGCCATCGACCTGATGCTGGCGCAGCCTTCGATGATCAAGCGACCCGTGCTCGATCTCGGCGACCGTACCCTGCTGGGCTTCAAGCCCGAGCTCTATGCCGCGGCCCTGAACTGACTCCGCGGCCACCGCCCCCACTACCGCACATCTCGCACCGACCGGATCGGTGCCTTTGCAAAGGAACAGTCACATGTCGAATGCCCTCTTCAGTATCGCCTTCGGTGTCGGCACCCAGAATCGCCAGGACGCCTGGCTGGAAGTCTTCTATGCACAGCCTCTGCTGAATCCCCCGGCAGCGCTGGTCGAGGCGGTCGCGCCACTGCTGGAGTACCAGGGTGGCAACCAGGCCATCGCCTTCGCTCCGGCCCAGGCCCGCGGTCTGGCCGAAGCCCTCAAGGGCATCGATGCCGTGCAGTCGGCGCTGCTGACCCGCCTGGCGGAAAGCAACAAGCCGCTGGTGGCCACCCTGCTGGCCGAAGACGCCGCACCCGCTTCTACCCCCGAGGCCTACCTGAAGCTGCATCTGCTGTCCCATCGCCTGGTCAAGCCCCATGGGCTGAACCTGACCGGCATCTTCGCCCTGCTGCCCAACGTGGCCTGGACCAACCAGGGCGCCGTGGACCTGGCCGAGCTGCCGGCCGAGCAGCTGGAAGCCCGTCTGCGCGGCAAGCTGCTGGAAGTCTTCTCGGTGGACAAATTCCCCAAGATGACCGACTACGTGGTGCCGGCCGGCGTGCGTATCGCCGATACCGCCCGCGTGCGCCTGGGTGCCTATGTGGGTGAAGGCACCACGGTGATGCACGAAGGCTTCGTCAACTTCAACGCCGGTACCGCCGGCCCGGGCATGATCGAAGGCCGCGTCTCCGCGGGCGTGTTCGTCGGCAAGGGCTCGGACCTGGGCGGCGGCTGCTCGACCATGGGCACCCTGTCGGGCGGTGGCAACATCATCATCAGCGTCGGCGAAGGCTGCCTGATCGGGGCCAACGCCGGCATCGGCATCCCGCTGGGCGACCGCTGCACCGTGGAATCCGGCCTCTATGTGACCGCGGGTACCAAGGTCGCCGTGCTGGATGACCAGAACCAGCTGGTACGGGTGGTCAAGGCGCGCGAACTGGCCGGTCAGAGCGACCTGCTGCTGCGCCGCAATTCGGAAACCGGCGCGGTCGAGTGCAAGACCAACAAGACCGCCATCGAACTCAACGAAGCGCTGCACGCGCACAACTGAGTCCACAACCGGGCAGCCTGCCTCACGCGGGCTACCCCGGAGCTGTCGCCATGTCGCTACCCTCTCCCTGGAGAGCCGAGTTTCCGGCTTTCACCGCCTTCGCCGCCGACGGCATCACCTACCTCGACAGCGCCGCCACGGCGCAGAAGCCCCAGGTGGTGCTGGATGCCCTGCTGGCCAGCTACAGCCTGGGTGCAGCCAATGTGCACCGCGCCCAGCACTGGGCCGCCGAGCGGACCACCGCTGCCTACGAAGGCGCCCGTGGACGGATCGCCGCCTGGCTGGGCGCGGCCGCGCCGCACGAGGTGGTGCTGACCCGCGGCGCGACCGAAGCCCTCAATCTGCTGGCCTATGGGCTGGAAGACGCCTGCGCGGCGGGTGACGAGATTCTCATCAGCGCCCTTGAGCACCATGCCAATCTGCTGCCCTGGCAGCAGCTGGCCCGGCGTCGGGGCCTTGAACTCAGGGTCATCCCGCTGACCCCGAGCGGTCATCTGGACCTGGAAGCCGCCGAGCGGCTGCTGGGCCCACGAACGCGCGTGGTCGCGGTCAGCCAGCTGTCCAATGTGCTCGGCACCTGGCAGCCACTGGCGGAACTCGCGGCCCTGGTACGGGCGCGCTCGCCGGCCTGGCTGGTGGTGGACGGCGCCCAGGGCGCGGTCCATGGCCGTCATCGCCCGGGCGACTTCGACGCCGACTTCTATGTCTTTTCCGGGCACAAGCTCTATGCCCCCGAGGCCATCGGCGTGCTCTGGGGCAAGGCCGCTGGCCTGGCGCGGCTCAAGCCGTGGCAGTTCGGCGGCGAGATGGTGCAGCACACCACCTTCACCGACGCCCGCTTTCATGCCGCGCCCATGGGCTTCGAAGCCGGGACGCCGCCCATAGGCGCGGCCATCGCCCTGGGCGCCGCGGTCGACTGGCTACAGGGTCAGGACGAGACGCTGATCCGCGGCCACGAGCAGGCGCTCAGTCTGAAGCTCCTGGCCGGGCTGGCCGCCCGCGACGGCGTCCAGGTGCTGGGTGAACCCCAGATCGCCCTGGCCAGCTTCCAGGTCGCGGGCATCGATGTCGGCGACCTCTCTCACCTGCTGGGTGAACAGGGCATAGCGGTGCGCGCCGGTCAGCACTGCGCCATGCCGCTGTTCCAGACCCTGCAGACCCCCGGTGCGCTGCGGGTCTCCCTTGGCCTGTACAACGATGCCGAGGACCTGCAGCGCTTTTTCACTGCCCTCGACAACGCCCTGGAGCTGCTGCGATGAATCTGCTTCCCGATGCGGCGGAAGCCCGCCGCGCCTTCATCATCGCCAAGGGCTGGGAAGCGCGCTCGCGACTGCTGCTGCAGTGGGCCGAGCGCCTGCCGGCGGTGCTCGCGGAACGCGACGAGGATCTGGTGCAAGGCTGCGAGAGTCGGGTGCGCCTGACCCATGAAGCCCAGGGTGATCGTCATTTCTTTCGCGCCAGCAGCGAATCCCGGGTGCTCAAGGGACTGCTCGCCGTGGTGCTGGTGCGCGCCAATGGCCTGACCCGCGAAGAGCTGGGCCGCCTCGACATCCACGGCTGGCTGGGCGAACTCGGGCTGGAACGGCAGCTGTCGCAATCGCGCAGCAACGGCCTGAACGCCGTGCTCACGCGGATGCACGAACTGGCGGCCTAGCCTTCGCTGGCCGCGGGATTGCGCCGCGCGCGGAAGAATTCGGTCAGTACCTGGCCACAGGCCTCGGCCAGTACCCCGCCTTCCACCAGGACCCGGTGATTGAGAAAGTCCTGCTCGAAGAAGCGCCCGCGACTCTGGGCCATGCCGGCGCGTGGCTCGCTGGCGCCATAGACCAGCCGCTGGATGCGACTGTGGACGATGAGGCCGGCGCACATGCTGCAGGGCTCAAGCGTCACATAGAGCGTCGCGCCGGGCAGCCGGTAATTGGCCAGACGCGTGGCGGCATCGCGGATGGCCTCCATCTCGGCATGGGCGCTGGGATCGTGAGCACCGATGGGCCGATTGAAACCGCGGCCGATGACCTCTCCGTCGAGCACCACCACGGCTCCGACCGGCACCTCGCCCTGCCCGGCGCCCTGCTCTGCCAGGACCAGGGCCTCGCGCATGAACAGGTCATCCCGGCTGCGATCGATGATGGGCAAGGGGCGGAAGCGGGCCATGACTGAACTCTGCGCAAAGCGCCATGATACCGCCGTCAGCCCGGGAGGCCAGCCATGGGATCCGACACCAAGAATGAATCCTTCGGCAAAAAATGATCGCAATAATGGTTATCGGATACAGCCGATGCGAAACTGGTGCGAGGTCTGGGAGCCGTGCGTGATCGGCATCACATTCACAGCCATTCGGTGCTAAAGCTTTAACAGGACCGCCTTGGTGCGGTCCTATTCAAGAGTTCATCTGAGACAGTCGCATGATTGCTGCACCTTCCGGTCAGTCGCTGCAAAGCTGCGAAAGCGAGCCGATCCGCATTCCAGGCGCCATCCAGGCACACGGTTACCTCATCGCCTTCGATGAGGCGGAGTGGCTGACCAAGCATGTCAGCCGCAATCTGCCCGAGTTGCTGGGCAAGCCGCAGGTCGAGCTGCTGGGTCGGCCACTGCAGCAGGTGCTGCCGCTCGAGCTGTTCGAGCAGGTGCGGCAGGCGTTGACCCTGGAGCATCTGGAAGAAGCCAATCCGCTGAGCTGGACACGTCCGGTCCGCGACATGGACGTGATCCTGCATCGCAGCCGCGGCCTGGTGTTTCTGGAATTCGAGCCGGACGACCATGGCGGTGTCGAGCCCGCCGGGCTGGCGCGCGCCCTGGCCCGCCTGCAGCAGGCTCGCACCCTGCCTGAGCTGTGCGAAGGTGCGGTGCGCGAGGTGCGTGCCCTCACCGGCTTCGATCGGGTGGTGGTCTATCGCTTCGATGACGGCGGCGATGGCCAGGTGGTGACCGAGGACCGGGTCGACGACATCGACAGCTATCTGGGCATGCACTTTCCGGCGGCCGATATTCCTGCCCAGGCCCGCGCGCTCTATCACGAGAACTGGATTCGCAACATCCCCGACGCTCAGTACGAGGCGGTCCCGCTGGTACCGGCCTTTCTGCATGGCACCGGGCGGGATCCGATCGACCTCACCCACGCCGTGCTGCGCAGCGTATCGCCCATCCATTGTCAGTACGTGCGCAACCAGGGCCTGCGTGCGTCCATGAGCGTATCGCTGATCAGCGACGACAAGCTCTGGGGGCTGATCAGCTGTGGCCATCGCGAACCGCTCTATCTGCCCTTCCGTACCCGGATGGCCTGCCGCTCGGTCGGGGTGCTGGTGTCGCTGATGATTCGCGCGCTGGAAAACCGCCAGGTGCAACGCGAGATCGATGCGCGCGAGGCGCAACTGGCGGCGCTGATCCAGGGCATGTGCGACAGCCGTGGCGAGGTACTCAGTGGCCTCAGCGAAAGACCCACCGATCTCCTGGAGCTGGTGAATGCCGCCGGTGTCGCGGTGCTGGTGGAGGATGAGCTCAGCACCCTGGGCGAATGCCCGAGCGCGGAAGACATTCGCATCCTCGCCGCCTGGGTGACGGCCGAGATGGATGCCTCGGGCATCTATGCGACCCGCTGCCTGGCCGACGAACTGCCCGAGGCCCGTCGCTACAGCGATCGGGTCAGCGGCGTCCTGGCACTGGCGCTGCCCAAGCCGGTGCGCAATCTGGTGCTCTGGTTCCGCCCGGAGATCGTCACCACCGTGGTCTGGAGTGGTAATCCGGCCAAGCTTGAAGCCACGTCGCCCACGCCGGGCCCGGGGCTCAACTATCCGCATCCGCGGCGTTCCTTCGATGCCTGGAAGGAACTGGTCCGCCTGCGCTCGGAGCGCTGGCGCCCGGCCGATCTGTTTGCCGCCAAGGACCTGCGCCGCTCGGCCATCGAGCTGGACCTGGCGCGCCAGGTCGAACGCGAACGCCAGGCGGTGCGCCTGCGCGACGAGATCGTCGCGGCGGTTTCCCATGACCTGCGCAGCCCCATCACCATCATCCTGATGAAGGTCGGGATGCTGCAGCGCCAACTGGAAAAGCTGGCGCTGGGCGATGACCGCCTGCCCAGTTCGCTGCAGGTGATAGAGACCGCGGCCAACCGCATGAACGCCCTGATCAGCGACCTGCTGGACCTGTCGAAGATCGAGTCGGATCGCCTGGCACTGAACCTCAACCCGGCGCGCCTGGCGGACGTCTGCGCGCAACCCATCCTGCTGTCGCGGCCACTGGCGGAGATCAAGAACATCAGTCTGGAATACGCCGCCGATCCGGATCTCCAGGTGCTGGTGGAAGCCGAGCGCATCTTCCAGGTGCTGATGAACCTGCTGGGCAATGCCATCAAGTTCACCGCGCCAGGTGGTCTGGTGCAACTCAGCATGCGCCAGATCGGCAACCTGGCCGAGATCAGCGTGACCGACAACGGCCGCGGCATGAATCAGGCGCAACAGGCACGGGTATTCGAGCGCTTCTGGCACGTACAGGAAGACAATCCCACCGGTCACGGCCTGGGACTGTACATCGCCAAGGGCATCGTCGAGGCCCACGGCGGTGAGTTGAGCGTCACCAGCGCCCTGGGTCAGGGCAGCACCTTCAGATTTACCCTGCCTATCGCACCCTAGCGCGCCAGGATCCGAAAAGAGAAAGCCCCGGTGGCCGACAGCGACGTTGAAACCACCGGGGGAGCGCTAAGCTCGCTGTAATGGACGTCAGCGAAACGCTGCGAATTCCCGCCTTTCGTCGGGTCGGAAGGGTCATTTTCTTCAATACCGCCAGGGGTCGCCCTCGCTAGGTTCAGGTCTCCACAACTGTCGAGACCTTGCGATGACCCTGATCCTGTCCATGGCCGCCTTTGCCCTGGTGGCATCCCTTTCTCCTGGCCCGGTCAATCTGGTGGGCTTCAACACCGGCCTTGTCCATGGCTGGCGACCGGCCCTGTGGCATGTCGCCGGCGCCACCCTGGGCTTCGTCGTCCTGCTGCTGGCAGTCGGCCTCGGCCTGCACCAGGTACTGGCCGCCTGGCCGGCGCTGCTGTGGATCCTGCGTATGGCCGGCGCGCTCTTCCTGCTGTACCTGGCGTGGAAACTGGCACGGGCCGCGGGAGACCTGGGCAGTGGCGCGGTGGCCGCCTGCCCGGGCTTTCGCGACGGCGCCCTGCTGCAGTGGCTCAATCCCAAGGCCTGGCTCGCCGCCGCGGCCGGGGTGGCGCTGTTCGTCGGCGAAGATCGCGGGCGTCTGATGCTGTTCGCCGGTCTTTACCTGGTGATCTGCTTCGCCTCCCTGGCCTGCTGGGCCGTGGCCGGCCAATGGCTGCGCGGCCATTCACCGTCGGCGGCCCGCCTGCGCCTGTTCAATCGCGCCCTCGCGGCGCTGCTGGTGCTGTGCGCCGCTTCGCTGCTATGGGAGGGCTGACGCGGCGCGGTACTGACCGGGGGTGGCCGCCACCAGGCGCTTGAAGGTGCGCTGCAGATGGGCCTGGTCAGCGAAGCCGGTGGCCAGGGCGACCTCGGCCAGGCCATCGCCCTGACGCAGGTGTTGCCGTGCCAGGCGAATGCGCCGGTCGATAAGGTAGGCATGGGGCGTCAGGCCATAGCGCCGGCGAAAGCTGCGAATCAGCTGGGTGGGCGAGAGATCCGCCACCTGGCTGAGCTGATCCAGGCTGACACCCTCGCTGCAGTGGGCATCGAGAAATTCGGCGGCGCGCCTCAGGCGGCGATCCTCGCGGGCCCGCGCTGCCGCGACCGGGGTACGCCCCAGGCGCGCCAGTACGGCCTCGAAATACAGCAGCGCCTGACTCTGGCGCTGCAGGGTGAGGCTATCCGGGTCGATCAGGCAGGCATGCAGGGCTTCCAGACCGGCGTACAGCTGGCCGTCACGGGACAGCTGTACGGCCAGCGGCTGGAAGTCGTCAGCCCCCGGGCGCTGCAGCTCGGCCAGCCAGCCGGCGTCCACGTGCAGCATGCGATAGCGCCAGGCGTCCTCGCCCTGCGGATTGCAGGCATGGACGTCACCGGGATTCATCAGCACCAGGGTGCCCGCCCCCACCAGTTCGCGGGTCGAGCCGTTGTGATAGCGACTGCGCCCACCCAGCACGGTACCTATGGAGAAGGTCTCGTGGGAATGCGGGGCATAGCAGAGCGCGCGGCCGTCCTGGATGGAACGGGCTTCGAGGAAGGGCAGCGCGGGATCGCGCCAGAAGCGTGAGGTGGTCGCTGTCATGCCGTCTCCTTGCACCGGGTATTTCCGCTGGACACCAGTATCCGGCCAGGCCAGCCAGCTTAGCGGACGCTCGCTTGCGCTGCACCCGGCTGGGCGGGTGGTCTTGCGCCGACTTCGGCGAAGACATGACGCGACCGCCTAGGGAATCCGACAAAGGTCTATATGCGACAAAATGTCGCACTAACAGATATAAACAAACGTTTCACTTTGCCCTCAGAGAAAGGGTAAACCCGCATTACAGAGCCCTTCAGGCGTAACGGCTGGTATCTCGAAGCTGGCGCTACCCGGAAAGAGGCCGCGATGAATCTATCAATCGAAGACCCGCATCTGGGCGGGCACAGGAGTTTCGGATGCCTTGCTGTTCATTCGATGATCCAACGCCATTCAGCCAGTCTTTCGCCGTGTCCCCGGCTCTCATGGGGCCTCGCTCATGATCGAGACCATTTCCGAGGCACTCGCCCCTATCATCTTCGTTACCTTACTGGGCTGGGGCGCCGGCCGCTGGAAGGTGCTGCCGCAGACGGCAAGCAAGCCCCTGGCAACCTTCGTGGTCACCTTCGCCCTGCCTATCGCTCTGTTCCTCGCCGCCGCCCACACCCGCCCCGAGCAGATCCTCAACCTGCCTTATGTCGCGACCCTGGCTACCGGACTCATCGGCGTCTGGCTGCTGGGCTTGCTACTGGGTCGCTACCGCGGTGGGCGGACGTGGCGTGAAGGAGCCATGCGAGGCATCACGGTGGCCTTTCCCAACATGGCCTATTGCGGGCCGCCGGTGCTGACCGCCGCCATCGGCCCCTCCGCCGTGCTGGCGGTGATCGTCGGCAACCTGATCTTCACCCTGGTGGTCATCCCGCTGTCGCTGCTGTTGTTGAGCGGCGGCGGGGCCCGCCAGGCGCTCGGCAAGGCGCTGCGCCAGCCGCTGGTGATCCTGCCGCTGCTGGGATTGCTCTGTGCGCTGCTGGGTATCCGCCTGCCCCAGTTGCTGGTGACGGCGACGGACGAGATAGGTCGGGCAGCCGGGGGCGTCGCGCTGTTCACCCTGGGCCTGATTCTGTCCGGCATCCAACCGCGTCTTGATCGCGACATCGGGCTCAATGTGGCCCTGAAGAACCTGCTGCAACCGCTGGTGATGCTGGGCGTCGGCCTGGCCGTGGGCCTGCAGGGCGGGCTGCTCCAGCAGGTATTCCTGCTCGGCGTACTGCCGGCGGCCACGGCGGCGCCCACGTTGGCGATGGCCCACGGCGTCTACACCGAGGACGCCGCGCGGAGCGTGCTGTTCAGCACCCTGGTCGCCATCCCGGGTATCGCCCTGGGTATCGCCTTGACCACCCTGCTCTAGCCCGTCGGGGGCTCGCGAGGCGCAAGCCGTGAGCCCCGGCAAATCAGAGCGGTTGCAGGAGCGCGCCATGGCCTGTTGGCCGCTCGGCCGCCCAGTCGTATTGCGCCACCATCAAACCCCTGACCGCGAGGAACCTGGCATGTCGTTATCTTCCACGGATTCACCCGACGTCGTGTTGATCGGCGCCGGCATCATGAGCGCCACCCTGGGCACCCTGCTCAAGGAGCTCGACCCCAGCCTGAGCGTGACCCTGTTCGAGAGTCTGCACGATTGCGCCCAGGAGAGCTCCCAGGGCTGGAACAACGCCGGGACCGGCCATGCCGCCAACTGCGAGCTGAACTACACCCCACAGCGCGACGACGGCAGCGTCGACATCGCCAAGGCGCTCAAGGTGAACACCCAGTTCGATCTCTCGCGCCAGCTGTGGGCCCATCTGGTTCGCAAGGGCGCCATCCCCGATCCGCAGGCCTTCATCCACGCCTGCCCGCACCTGAGTTTCGTCTGGGGGGCGGAAAACGTCGCCTTCTTGCGTGAGCGCTATCGGACGATGAGCGCCCATCACTGCTATCACGGCATGGAATACAGCGAGGACGGAGCCCAGATCGCCCAGTGGGCACCGCTGATCATGGAAGGACGCGGTGCCGACGAGCCGGTTGCCGCCACGCGCATGGTGACCGGGACCGACGTCGACTATGGCGCCCTCACCCACCTGCTGGTGCGCCAGCTCAGTCAGCAATCCGGTTTCGCCGTGCACTATCACCAGCGGGTGGTGGACCTGGCGCGTACCGACAGCGGTCGCTGGCGGGTGACGGTGGAGGACGTCGAGCACGGTGGGCGGACGGAAGTCATCGCCCGGTTCGTCTTCATCGGCGCCGGTGGCGGCTCGCTGCCGCTGCTACAGAAGTCCGGCATTCCGGAAGGCCACGGCTTCGGCGGCTTTCCCATCTCCGGCATCTGGCTGCGCTGCGACGTCCCGGCACTGGCCGAACGGCACCAGGCCAAGGTCTATGGCAAGGCGCCCTCGGGCTCGCCACCCATGTCGGTGCCACACCTGGATACCCGTATCGTCGGCGGCCAGCGCTCGCTGCTGTTCGGGCCCTATGCGGGCTTTTCCTCGCGCTTTCTCAAGCACGGTGCCCTGACCGATCTCTTCACCTCGCTACGCCACGACAACATCCTGCCACTGCTGAACGTGGCCAAGGACAATGTGGACCTGACCGAATACCTGATTGGACAGATCTTCCAGAGCTCCAACCAGCAGTTCGCCATGCTGCAGCAATTCTTCCCCCTGGCGCTGAAGCGCGACTGGCAGGAAGCCGTGGCCGGGCAGCGGGTGCAGACCATCAAGCCCACCGGTCAGCACGGCCTGCTGAGCAAGAAGGGTGAACTGGAATTCGGCACCGAACTGGTGAGCGCCGCGGACAGATCCATCGCCGCACTGCTCGGCGCCTCGCCCGGTGCCTCGACGGCAGCGGCCATCGCCCTGGAAGTGCTGGAAACCTGCTTCCCGGAGCGTCTCACCGAAGACGCCTGGCTGCCGGCGCTGCGGCGCATTCTGCCGACCTATGGCATCGACCTGAAGTTCGATGCGGCAGCTTGCCGGCAGAGTCGCGCCGAAACCGCCAGGGTCCTGGGGATCGCTGACGTCTGAGGCGCCCTTGGCCGCACGCCTGGGCATGCGGCTAAGTCCGTCAGCGGGTGGCGGCGTCTTCGGCTTCTTCCAGCAGGATGTCGGCGGTGATCAGGTAATCGGCCTCCGGATGCAGCTCGGCGCCCAGCGCCAGTTGCTGCGCCGCGGCGGCCAGGGTCGGCGCGCCCTGGAAGGTGGCGTTGAGTTCGGCCAGCAGGAGGCCCATGTCCTTGTGCATCAGCGCGGCCGGGAATTGCGGGGCGAAGTCGCCATCGCGCAGGGCCGCCAGCTTGCGCTGGTGATGGGGCGAGAGCACCGCCAGGTCGCCGAACACCTCGAACAGCACCTCGGCATCCAGGCCGGCGCGGGTGGCATAGGCCAGCGCCTCGGCCAGGGCGGCGAGCCCGGCGCCCATCAGGCCGTTGATGGCCAGCTTGATGGCCGCGCCCTGCCCGGTCGGACCGACGTGGTGCACGGTCTTGCCCAGGACTTCGAGGATCGGCCGCGCCCGCTCCACCGCTTCGGGCTCGCCGGCGGCCAGGACCACCAGCTGCGCCTTTTCCGCTTCGGGCGTGCTACCGGACACCGGCGCCTCGACCACGGCGATACCGCGGGCCCGGCCGGCCGCTTCCAGACGCAGCGACAGCGCGGGCGAATTGGTGCTGGTGTTGATCAGCAGCCGACCGCTTTCCAGACGGGCGAGGACGCCGTCGGGGCCGAGCAGCACCTGTTCGAGAATGGCGTCGCTGGGCAGGGAGACGATCACTGCCTCGGCCTGGGGCAGCAGGGTCGCCAGGGATTCCATCGGCGTGCCATGGCGCTCGCCGTCCTGCTGGTGTTCGGCATAGGCGCTGACCGTATAACCGGCCTCGCGCAGGTTGGCGCCCATGCGCTGGGCCATGGCGCCGAAGCCGATGAAACCGATCGAGGGATGAGCGGACATGAGGGGAGCTCCCGGTAGAGGATGGTGGTATCTCGACTCTACCTCCAGGCCGGGGTTCCGCCACCAGAAGCTTGGGCAACGTCTCGCGAGCTAGAGCCAGACCAGGCGCAACGACCAACGGGAGTAACAGCCAAAGGCTGGCCCGAAGGGTGAGCGCCAGCGAATCAAAGACCTGAGGAAGCGGATCGGACCCGCGCTCGGGTTTACGAGTGGTAAATGAGCATTGCGACGGGGCCGCCTAGGCCGGGCTGGCGACCCAGGGTCTTTTCAACGCAGTTCGGCCGACGCGCAGCAGAGGTTGTCCCTAGATGCCGCTGAACCAGTTGTAGCCCTGGTCTTCCCAGTAGCCACCGGGATAGTCGTTGGTCACGAACAGCGCCTGGATGTGCTTGGGATTCTTGAAGCCGAGCTTGGTGGGTACCCGCAGCCGCAGCGGATAGCCGTAGTCCGGCGGCAGGGCCACGTCGCCGAAGTCCAGCGCCAGCAGGGTCTGGGGGTGCAGCGCCGAGGCCATGTCGATGCTGGAGTAATAGCGGTCGGCGCACTTGAAGCCGACGTACTTGGCGCTGGTGTCGGCGCCGATGCGTTCGAGGAAGGTGCGCAGGGGCACCCCGCCCCACTGGCCGATGGCGCTCCAGCCCTCAATGCAGATGAAGCGGGTAATGTCGGCGCGTTGCGGCAGGCGGCGCAGGTCTTCCAGGGTCCAGGCCTGCTTGTTGGCAACCAGGCCGGAGACCTCCAGGCGATAGTCGCTGAGGTCCACTTCCGGAACGTTGTATTCGGGGTAGAAGGCGTTGAAGGGGAAGGGATTGGTGATCTGGCTGGCGGCATAGGTCGGCGCCAGGCGCTCACGGCCGAACAGCCAGGCCTGCACCCGGTCGTTGAAGCGCGACATGGACCAGAGCACCTTGTCGACGCTGTCGCCGTCCTGCAGGTTGCAGCCGCTGAGCATGGCCAGGGCGCCCACCGTCAGACCCTGCTTGAGCAGCAGGCGTCGTTGCAGATTTTCCACCTGCCGCTGTTGCGCCGGCTCCAGGCGCAGGCGTTCACGCCGACTCATCGTTAACCTCCTCATGCGCCCGACCGGTGATCATCGGCGGCAGGGTGCGGGGTACCAGGATGACCAGGGCCAGGTGCACGACGACGAAGGCGCCGATGCCGGCCATGGCGAAGAAGTGCACGTAGCGGGCGGTGTCGAAACCGCCGAGCAGAGCGGCCAATCCCTGCAGCTGCACGGGTTTCCAGATGGCCAGGCCCGAGAGCACTACCAGCACCCCAAGGGCCAGCACGCCCCAGTAGAGCAGGCGTTGCACGGCGTTGTAGGTGCCCAGCCGATGACCCAGGCGCAGCCGTGCGGCGGCGACGAAATCGCGGCCGATGGCGCGTGGCGACAGCGGCAGGAAATCGCGCCGGAAGTGGCCGCTGAAAAGGCCATAGAGCAGATAGATCAGGCCATTCACCAGCAGCAGCCAAAAGACCGCCAGGTGCCAGGCGATGGCGCCGCCCAGCCAGCCGCCAAGGGTTGCCCAGGCGGGAAAGGTGAAGGGGAAAAGCGGCGAGGCGTTGTAGATCGCCCAGCCGCTCATGAACATGCAGGGCATCGCCAGGGCGTTGAGCCAATGGGTGAGGCGCACCGGCCAGCGGTGCACCAGGCGCCGTCGCGAGGTGGTCATGACATTTCCCTCTTCACCGCGAGATGGAGGCGGTCGCCGTCAAACCAGGCGACCGCGTGGGGCTTACATGGGCGGGGTGAAACCGTCCTTACCTACGGCCACGCCCTTGGCGTGCTTGCCGTCTTCGGCGGGGAACAGCACCACCTTGGCGCCGGGCTTGAGCAGGCTGCGGTCGCCCTTCTCGACATAGGCGATGGGCACATCTTCCGGCACCACCAGCTGCTTCTCGCCGCCCTTGTACTGCACGGTCAGGGTGCGGCCGTTGGCCTTCTTGAGTTCGCCCACGGTGCCGTTGGTCATGGTGCCGGTGCTGCCATCGGCGTTTTCCCAGCCGTAGTGGCCTTCGCCGGAGCCGCGCAGGCTGGCCTCGAACACCGTCACCTCCAGCGCCTTGAGGGTGCCGTCGGGCTGCGGCGTGGCGGCCGAGCCGATGAAGCTGTTGGCTTCGATGCGATCCAGGTTGGCCTTGGACACGGCGCGGTAGCTGGTCTTGTCATCCAGCATCAGGGTCTGGTGGGCACCGTTGCGGGTGGTGAAGGCCAGGGTGTCGCCCTGGACGCTGTCCACGGTGCCACGCATGGGCTTGACGGTGGGCATGGGCGCGGCCTGGGCCAGCAGGGCGCTGCTGGCGAGCAGCAGGGCAAGGGAACCGCGGAGCAGAGTCTGGGTACGCATGAAACCTCCTGGGATAGGGAATCGCCCCGCCACAGTGCGACGCGTGGGGGGTCAGCAAGATGACCGGCGAATGACAAAAATGTCACCCAGCGAAGCGACCGGAGGCCCTACCATGACGTCATGCATATTCTCCTCATCGAAGACGACCAGAAGACCGGCGAGTACCTGAAAAAGGGCCTCGGCGAATCCGGCTACGCGGTCGACTGGACCCAGCACGGCGCCGACGGCCTGCACCTGGCGCTGGACGGCCGTTACGACCTGGTCATCCTCGATGTGATGCTGCCCGGCATCGACGGTTGGCAGATCATGGAAGTCCTGCGCAAGAAGCTCGACGTGCCAGTGCTCTTTCTCACCGCCCGCGACGGTCTGCAGGATCGCATCCGCGGCCTGGAGCTGGGCGCGGACGACTACCTGGTCAAACCCTTCTCCTTCGTCGAGCTGCTGCTGCGCATCCGCACCCTGCTGCGCCGTGGCGTGGTGCGCGAGCCCGAGCACTTCCACCTGGCCGACCTGCAGCTGGACCTCCTGCGGCGACGGGTGACCCGCGGTGACGACCTCATCGTGCTGACCAACAAGGAATTCGCCCTGCTGCACCTGCTGCTGCGCCGTGAAGGCGAGGTGCTGTCGCGCACCCTGATCGCCGCCGAGGTCTGGGACATGAATTTCGACAGCGACACCAATGTGGTGGACGTGGCCATCAAGCGGCTGCGCGCCAAGGTCGACAACCCCTACCCGGTCAAGCTGATCCATACCGTGCGCGGCATCGGCTACGTCTGCGAGGTGCGGCCTTGAGCGCGCGGTCACCCTCGCTGATCCTGCGCGCCACCCTGGGTTTCGCCCTGGTGGCGCTGCTCGCCGTGGGCGGCGCGGGGGCCTTTCTCTACCACAGCCTGGAACGTACCGTGCTGGAGCGCGCCGACTACGCCCTGCTCGGCCGGCTCGCGCATTTTCGCAGCCTGCTCAGCGCCGACCTGTCGCTGGAAACCCTGGGCCGCAGTCCGCAGCTGTTCGCCAACATGCTGGGCAACGAGCAGGACGTCTTTCTCATCGGCACGCCGGGCGCCAAGCCGGTGATCGCCTCCAATCCGCTGCAGATCGCCCTCCCCGACCTGGCCGTGGTGCCACAGACACGACGACCGACACGGGCCGATCTGCGCGAAGGCCAGTTGGCCGACGGGACCCGCTGGCGCGCGGCGCGGGTCGCGGTCAACACCCCCGAAGGCCCGGTGGAACTGACCGCCGCCCATGTGCTGCGCAACGAGGACACCACCCTGGCCGATTTCCGGCTGGGGCTGCTCGGCGCCGTGACCCTGGCCTTCCTCGCCACCGCCGGGCTCGGCTATCTGCTGCTGCGGCGCGGCCTGGCGCCGCTGCGGCGCATCGCCCGCCATGCCGGCGGCATCACCCCGACCCGACTGGCCGCGCCCCTGGAGCTGGCCGATGCCCCGCGTGAACTGCAGCCGCTGGTGGAAAACTACAATGCCATGCTGGCGCGGCTGGCCGACGGCTATGGCCGGCTGGTGCAGTTTTCCGCCGACCTCGCCCACGAGATCCGCACCCCGATCAATGCCCTCATGGGCCATACCGAGGTCGCCCTGCGTCAGGTGCGCAGCAGCGAGGACTACCAGACGCTGCTGGCATCCAACCTGGAAGAGCTGGAGCGCATCTCGCGGCTGGTGGAGAGCATCCTCTTCCTCGCCCGCGCCGACGACGCCCAGGCGGTGCTGACCCCGCAGCCGCTGCAACTGGACGAAGAACTGGCGCGCATCGCCGACTATTTCGAAGGCCCGGCCGACGAGCGCGGCCTGCGCCTAGTGGTGGCCGGTGGCGGCCAGGTGGTCGCCGATCCGCTGATGCTGCGCCGCGCCCTGAGCAACCTGGTGGCCAACGCCATCCGCTACGCCGAACCGGATGGCGAGATCCGCCTGCAGGCGGAGGGCGAGCGTATTCGCGTCAGCAACACCGGCCCCGCCCTGGCGCCGGCGCATCTGCAACGGCTGTTCGACCGCTTCTATCGCGCCGATCCCTCCCGCCATCAACCCCATGATTCCAACGGCCTGGGCCTGGCCATCGTCGCGGCGATCATGCGTCTGCATGGCGGTCGTGCCGAGGTCGAGCAGAATGAACGGGGCATCCATTTCAGCCTGGTCTTCCCGACCCCGGCAGCCTGAACCGCGACCTATCGCTCAAACCACGCAACCGCCCGTCACCAAAGGACTTTTTCCGCTTGCCCAGGCGGGCTATGGGCTGCATCGACCCGCCCACTACTGTACATTCATCTACCTTAGGCAATAAGCAAGGGTGGTAGGCGATGAGCGTGGATGTCGAACTGGTGCTGGCCGGCAAGATCGGCTTCGCGGCGCACCAGAACGCGGTGCCCGTGCTGCGCGAATTGCGCCTCACCCACAGTGGCCAGGAAGCCCTCGCCGACCTCAGTCTGACGGTCACGGCCGAGCCGGCCTTCGTGGTCCCGCGCACCTGGCACCTGGAGCGCCTCGATCCCCAGGGCACCCTCTACCTCGATGATCGCGACCTCGAATTCGACGCCGCGCTGCTTGGCAGCCTGCAGGAGAGCCTGGTCGCCCAGCTGACCTTCACGGTGCGCCAGGGCGAGACGATCCTGCAGACGCGGTGCTATCCGGTCGAGTTGCTGGCACGCAACCAATGGGGTGGCGTGGACAGCATGCCGGAACTGGCGGCGGCCTTCGTCATGCCCAATGATCCGGCGGTGGATCGCCTGCTGGGCGCAGCCGCCGAGGTCTTGCGTCGCGCCGGCAAGTCCACGGCGCTGGACGGGTACGAGAGCGGCTCGCGGCGGCGCGTCTGGGAACTGGGCTCGGCGCTCTGGTCGGCGCTGTGCGGTCTGCAGCTGACCTATGCGGTGCCGCCCGCCAGCTTCGAGCGCCAGGGCCAGAAGATCCGCACGCCGGGCAGCATCCTCGACGGTGGCCTGGCCACCTGCCTGGATCTCGCACTGCTCGCGTGCGCGGCGCTGGAACAGGCCGGCCTCAATCCACTGCTGGTCATCACCCGCGGCCATGCCTTCGCCGGGGTCTGGCTGCAA
Source organism: Pseudomonas sp. LA5 (assembly GCF_028640825.1). Taxonomy (NCBI): domain Bacteria; kingdom Pseudomonadati; phylum Pseudomonadota; class Gammaproteobacteria; order Pseudomonadales; family Pseudomonadaceae; genus Pseudomonas; species Pseudomonas sp. LA5. The sequence goes on along the minus strand of NZ_JAQYZY010000024.1, from coordinate 63,655 downwards.
CCCCAGGAATTCGCCCAGCTGCTCACCGACGACGCCGAGCCGGTGCGCAAGCGGGTGGCGCTCAAGGACCTGCTGGTCTTCGAGACCACCCAGGCCACCGCTTCGCCGCCGCCGTCCTTCAGTCAGGCCATGCAACTGGCCGAGCGGCAGCTGGACGACGAGACCTTCGTACTGGCCCTGGACGTCCGCCGTGCCCGCCTGCAACGCATCCGCCCGCTGGCGGTGCCCGGCCAGCCGGCCAGCAACGCGGACGGTCTGCTGCTGCCGGGCGAGACCCTGGAAGAGGCCCCGCCGCTGCCGGCCTTCGACGTGGACGTCGAGGCGGCGCCGACCACCCCGGTCGGGCGCCTGGCGCTGTGGCAGCGCAAGCTGCTCGACCTCACCACCCGCAATCGCCTGCTGCACGTGCCGGACAACGCCCGCAGCGTGCCCCTGCTCTGCCCCGAGCCGGCCGCGCTGGAAGATCGCCTGGCCGAGGGCCGGGCGCTGCGCCTGGTGCCGCTGCCGGACCTGGCGGTGAGCGGCCGCGACGCCGTGCTGCACGAGGCCCGCGAACACGAGAATCTCGACGACGAATACGCCCGCGGCGCCCTGGCCCGCGGCGAGGTGGTCGCCCCCCTGGATGCGACCAAGCTGGACGCGGCGCTGGTGGAACTCTATCGCCGCGCCCGCAGCGATCTCGACGAGGGCGGCGCCAACACCCTCTACCTGGCGCTGGGCTTCCTGCGCTGGAAAAAGGCCGCCGACGATCCCAAGCACTACCGCGCGCCGCTGATCCTGCTGCCGGTGCGCCTGGAACGGCAGAGCGCCGCCAGCGGCATTACCCTGCACCTGTTCGAGGACGAGCCGCGCTTCAACCTGACCCTGCTGGAGCTCCTGCGCCACGACTTCGACCTGGACATCCCCGGGCTCGACGGCCCGCTGCCCGGCGATGGCAACGGCATCGACGTGGACGGCATCTGGACCAGGATGCGGCGTGCGGTGCGCGACCTGCCCGGCTTCGAGGTCAGCAGCGAATTGCTGCTGGGCCAGTTCTCCTTCGCCAAGTACCTGATGTGGAAGGACCTCACCGAACGCAGCGACCAGCTGCTGGAAAGCCCACTGGTGCGCCACCTGCTGGAACGTACCGCGGAATCCGGCGCCTACCTGGGCGGCGGCAGCTTTCCTCGCGAGCGCGAGCTGGATCGCCAGGTGACCCCGGCCGAACTCTTCACCCCGCTGCCGGCGGATTCCTCGCAGCTGGCGGCGGTACTGGCCTCGGCCGGTGGCCAGGATTTCGTGCTCGACGGCCCGCCCGGCACCGGCAAGTCCCAGACCATCGCCAATATGATCGCCCACAATCTGGCGCTCGGTCGGCGGGTGCTGTTCGTCGCCGAGAAGCGCGCGGCGCTGGACGTGGTATATCGCCGCCTGGAGGCCCAGGGGCTTGGCGAGTTCTGCCTGGAACTGCATTCGAGCAAGGCCTCCAAGGCCGAGGTGCTCAAGCAGCTGGAGCGCGCCTGGGATACCCGCGACGGCCTCGACGAAGAGGAATGGCTGGTCGAGGCCGCCGAGGTGGAACGCCTGCGCGATCGTCTCAATGCCGTGGTCGAGCGCCTGCACCGGCGCTGGCTCAACGGCCTGACCCTGCAACAGAGCATCGGTCGGGTACTGCGCGACGCCGCCCCCGATACCCCGCGCCTCGCCTGGTCCCAGGCCGACGCCCACGACGCCGAGGGCCTGGCCGAGTTGCGCAACGCCGTGCGGCGCCTGGCCCTGCACGCCGAGACCGGCCGCAGCCTGGCGGCGGATTTCGCGCTCTTGCCGGCCCATCCCTGGTCCAACGCCTGGCAGGATGCCCTGGTCAGCGCCGCCGAACGGCTACGCGACACCCAACAGGCACTGCAGCAGGCGCGGCAACGCCTGCGTGATGTCCTCGGTCTGCCACTGGCGGACCAGGTGGCGCCCCGTCGCCTGCTGGACTTCGCCGAGTTGCTGCAGAACGCCGCTGGCCAGGACCTGGCCTTCGCCTTCGGGCCTGGCGCTGCCGAGCGTCAGCGCCAGCTGGGGCGCGCCCTGGAGTTGCTGCGCGACTACCAGATACTGGAGCGCGAGCTGTCGGTGCCCTATGCCGCCGAAGCCTGTCGCCGTGTCGCCCTGACCCAGCTGGAAACCACGTGGGACGCCGCCGGGCAGCGCTTCTGGATCTTCGCCAGCCGCGCCCAGCGACAGGTCACCCAGGATCTCGCCCGCCAGGGCGAAACCCAGGGTCAGCCCGATGTGGCTGCCGATCTGCCGCGGCTGCGGCGTCAGCGCACCCTGCTCACCGAACTGGACGAGTTGACGCCCACCCTGGCCGGCATCAGTGGCTGGCAGGGTGTCACCAGCGATCTCGACGCCCTGCTCGCGCGCCGCGTCCTGGCGGAAAGACTGAGCGCGGCGCTGCCGACCCTGGCGGAAACGCCCGAGCAGCTGCTGGCCCTGCGCCAGGCGGCAGCGCGCCGGTTGCAGCATCCCGAGGATCAGCCGGTGGACACCACCCTGGCCCCGGCCAGCGGTACCTTCGCCGAGGCCCTCGACGCGGCCGAAGCCGCCCGCCAGGCATTCGCCACTCAGGCGGGATTGGCCGGTGACACCGCCGCCGCCGAGCTGGTGCGTACCGCTGCCGCGCTGCTGCGTCAGCCGGGTCGGCTCAAGGCCTGGTGCGACTGGCAGCGCGTCCGCGAAGAAGCCGACGCCCTCGGCCTGGCAACTCTGATCGCGCGTGCCACGGCCGCCCCGGTCGAGGACCTGGCAGCCCTGTTCGAGACCGCCTATGCCCGCTGGTTCGCCGCCACCGCGCTGGACGCCGAGCCGCTGCTGCGCGATTTCGTCCCGGCCGAGCACGAGAGCGATATCCAGGCCTATCGCCGGCTGGACGATCGCCTGCAGACCCTGGCCGTGCGCCATATCCGCGCCCTGCTCTGCCACGGCCTGCCAGCGAAGAACGACGCGGCGCGTCAGGGTGGCGGCTTCGCCGTGCTCAAGCACGAACTGCAGAAGCAGCGCCGACACAAGCCGCTGCGCCAGCTGGCCCTGGAAATGGGCGACGCCCTGGCGCGACTGGCGCCCTGCATGCTGATGAGTCCGCTGTCCATCGCCCAGTACCTGCCGCCGGACGGCGGTCTGTTCGACCTGGTGATCTTCGACGAAGCCTCGCAGATCGCGCCCTGGGACGCGGTGGGCGCCATCGCCCGCGGCGTGCAGGTGGTGATCGCCGGCGACCCCCGGCAGATGCCGCCAACGCGCTTCTTCGACCGCGCCGCCGGCGAGGACGACACCGCCGAGGACCTGGAAAGCATCCTTGACGAATGCCTGGGCGCCGGCATCTACAGCCACAGCCTCAACTGGCACTACCGCAGTCGCCATGAAAGCCTGATCGCCTTTTCCAACCACCACTACTACGACGGCAAGCTCATCACCTTCCCCGCCCCGGAGATCCGTCCGAGCGCGGTGGAATGGCGGCGGGTCGATGGCGTCTACGCCAAGGGCAAGGGCCGCCACAATGCCATCGAGGCCCAGGCCATGGTCGCCGAAGCGGTCAAGCGCCTGCTCGATCCGGCCTTTGCCGGCCTCAGCCTGGGCATCATCACCCTCAACAGCGAACAGCAGCGGCTGGTCACCGACCTGCTCGACCGCGCGCGCCAGCAGCACCCGGAGATCGAGGCGCACTTCGCCGAAGACCTGGCCGAGCCGGTGGTGGTGAAGAACCTGGAAACGGTCCAGGGCGACGAGCGCGACCTGATCATGCTCGGCATCGGCTTCGGTCCCACCGAGCCCGGCGCCAATACGATGTCGATGAACTTCGGTCCGCTGAACAAGGACGGTGGCTGGCGGCGCCTCAACGTCGCCGTGACCCGGGCGCGGCGGGAAATGCTGGTGTTCTCCTCCTTCGATCCGGGGCTGATCGACCTCAATCGCACCAATGCCCGCGCCGTGCGCGATCTCAAGCTGTTCCTGGAATTCGCCCAGCGCGGCCCCCAGGCCCTGGCGGCGGCGGTAAAGGGCTCCCTGGGTGGCCATGACTCGCCGTTCGAGGAAGCCGTGGCCCAGGCGCTGCAGGCCAAGGGCTGGCAGGTGGTGCCGCAGATCGGCGTGTCGCGTTTCCGCATCGACCTGGGCATCGTCCATCCCGACCGCCCGGGCGACTACCTGGTCGGTATCGAATGCGACGGCGCCACCTACCACAGCGCCGCCACCGCCCGTGACCGCGACAAGACCCGCAGCGCCATCCTCCAGGGCCTCGGCTGGACCCTCCTGCGCGTCTGGTCCACCGAATGGTGGATCGACCGCCCCGGGGCGACCGAACGATTGCATGGGGAGATCGAGAAGCTGCTGGAGGCGTCGCGGACGAAGGGTTGAGGGTGAGGTCTGTTGGGCTTCGCTGCGCTCAACCCAACCTACCAGGCCCACACCCGTAGGTTGGGTTGAGGCGGCCTTATCGCCGAAGCCCAACGATCCGCGCTCGACCCTGGCGCCGTTGGTGGGGGCAACCCTCACCCCAGCCCTCTCCCGGAGGGAGAGGGGGCGATTGGGTCCGGCGCAGGTGATGGCTTGCCCCCTGGTATCACGCTGCCAGGGCGTCCGTAGCGTGGAAAACCGCGCCGCGTTTTCCACTGATCAACGCACCTGAACGTGGATAAGGCTGCGCCGTTATCGACTCTACGCGACTACCCCCTCTCCCCTTGGGAGAGGGCTGGGGTAAGGGTATTCCCGGACATGCCGATAGCCAAAGGACTGTTGGGCTTCGCTGCGCTCAACCAACCTACGAGATACCTGCTCACACCGAACTAACCCCCCTCTCCCCTTGGGAGAGGGCTGGAGTGAGGGTATCCCGGACATGCCGATGGCCAATGGACTGTTGGGCTTCGCTGCGCTCAACGCAACCTACCAGGCACCTGCTCACACCGAACTACCCCCTCTCCCCTTGGGAGAGGGCTGGGGTGAGGGCATTCCCGGGCATGCCGACGGCCAATGGACTGTTCGGCTTCGCGACGCTCAACCCAACCTAAAAGGCCCAACCTACGGAGCGCGATCAATTACAGGATATTCAGCGGGTACTCGGTGATCAGCCGGGTCTCGGCCACGGTGCCGCCGGTGCTCTGGCTGCCGGAATGCCAGGCCTGGCGCAGGCGGAAGCTCAAGTCCTTGGCCGGGCCGTTCTGCAGCACGTACTTGGCCTCCAGATCGGTCTCGTGTTCCTTGTCGCCGTCGCCATAGAGGCCGGCATAGGCCGAATCGGCGGCCACGTGGCTACCGTCGATGCCGCTGCCGCGGGTATGCCGCACCATCAGGCTCAGGCCCGGCACGCCGTAGCTTTCCATGTCCAGGTCATAGCGGGCCTGCCAGCTGCGCTCGCCCGGACCGTTGAAGTCGGAGAACTGCATCGAGTTGCCGAGCAGGATGGAGTCACCGAAGGACCCCGGCACCGGCGCGCCGAAGACCGCGTAGTCGAAAGGCTGGTCGCCATGGATACGCTGGTGGATCAGGGTGAAGGTGTGGGCGCCGGTCTGGAAGGCGGCGGCCAGCGAGCCGGCGGTGTTGGCGATGCTGCCGGCCTTGGCGCTGCCGGCGTCCAGGGTGCGATAGAGGTTGGCGTCGAAGGTCAGGCTCTGCTCGGCCGCCAGCGGTACAACATAGTTGAGGTTGCCGTAGTACTGGTCCCAGACGTCTTCGAAGTGCCCGGCGTAGAGCGAGGCGCTGAGGTGATCGCTGAACTTGTAGACACCCCCGGCATAGCTGGCCGAGGCCGCTTCAACGCCGGCATAGCCGGCGAAGATGCCACCGTCCGAGCCGGTGGTGCGCGGCGCCGTGGCGGCGGTGAAGTGACCGCCTTCGAGCATCAGGTGATCGACTTCCTGACTCACCAGGCTCCAGCCACGGGCGGTCTGCGGAAACAGCCAGTTGCCGCCCGCCGCCAGCACCGGCGCCGTGGGCTGCTGGTCACCGTACTTGAGCACGGTGTTGGAGACGCGCAGCTTGACCGCCGCCCCGCCCTTGCTGAATTCGCTGCGCTGGCTGCCGTCGCCGTCCACCGGCATGTTCGGGGTATTGGCGTGGCCATCACCGCCATCCAGCTTGAGGCCCAGGTAGCCATAGGCATCCACGCCCACGCCCACGGTGCCCTGGGTGAAGCCCGAGGTGTAATTGAGCAGGAAGGCCTGGGTCCAGCTGCGCGGATCGCGACTGTTGCGCGCGGCGGCGCCATGGCCGTCGCCTTCGTTCTGGCGCAGGTAGTAGTAGTTGCGCAGCAACAGGGTCAGGTCACCGTCTTCGACGAAGCCCTTGGCATCGGACTGCTGACTGGCCAGGGCGGCGCCGCTGAGGAGCAGGCCGGGCACGCCGAGCAGCCAGGTACGCCGACGGGCAAGAGGGGAAAACAGCGATAGCTTCATGGGCGGTTCACTCGGGGATCTCGGTGGGAATCGTTAGGTCGCGAACGAGTTTGCCAGCTAGCGCCGGCGCATACCACTTCGCTGACCGTGGTCATCGTCCGGTCACCTTCCTGTGCTGCGCTGACGGTTCGTCCTCTGCGCCCGAGATAACTCATGCCCAGCCAGCCCTTTGCCGTCGATCTCGCCTATCGCCCGCGCCTCGCCGACCTGCGTCCCCTGTTGCCGGCGCAACCCGCCGGTTTGAGAAGCACCGAGCCGCGCATCACCCCCGCCGCCAGCCTGGCGGATCGCCAGGGTTACCAGGCCGACTTCCTGGGCGCCTTCCAGGTCCCCTGGCCCCGTCCGAGCGCGGCCCTGGCCGGCGACGTCTATCCGCTGCCCGCCTCCGGCGATCGCCTGGACTACACCCACTTCTCGGTCACGCTCTCGCGCAGCCGGCGAATGGCGCTCTGGGTCGGCGTCAATATCGACGGCGACCAGCACGTCGAGGTGCCCCGTAGCCGCGATGCCTGGGCCTACGACGGCCGGGTGCCGCTAGAGGCTCAGCTCGGCGAGGCGCTCTATGCCGACAACCTGCTCGACCGCGGCCACCTGGTGCGCCGCCAGGACCCCAACTGGGGCGCCGCCGCCACCCAGGCCAACCGCGACACCTTCCACTTCACCAACTGCGCACCACAGATGGCCGCCTTCAACCAGCGGACCTGGCTGGAGCTGGAGGACTATCTGCTCGACAACACCCAGCGCTGGCAGGCGTGCATCACCGTCTTCAGCGGCCCGGTCCTGCGCGCGGATGACCGCTCCTACCGCGAGGCCCGGATTCCCGAGGCCTTCTGGAAGGTGGTGGCCTTTCTCGGTGACGACGGCAAGCCCTCCGCCAGCGCCTATCTGATCGACCAGCGCCGCGAACTCGACGAGCTGTCCATCACCTTCGGCCGCCTGCGCACCTATCAATGCAGCGTCCTGCGTATCGAGCAACTGACCGGCATCGACTTCGGCCCGCTGCGCGACCACGACGGCTTTTCCAATGAAGAGCGGGCCACCGGCAGCCCCGTCGAGCGGGCCATTTTCGGTCCTACCGACATCCTGCTCTAAGGCTTGTCTGTAAAGTCGCCGAGCGAAGGTCAGGCAAGGCAAAAATCCGTGAGGAAGCGGAGTTTACGAATGGTAAATGAGCATTCCGAACGGATTTTTAACGCCGCATGACCAAGCGCAGGCACTTTTCAGACAAAGCCTATCCCGGCTGCACGCAGGCGCGCGGCAGGCTGTTGCGCACGCCCAGCGCCGCCAGCAGGATCACCCCGCCCAGATAGAGTTCGGCGGCGCCGGCCAGGCCCAGCAGCGGCACCAGGGCGCTGACCGCCAGGGCGGGCAGGCAGAACGCCAGGTAACTGAGCACATAGAAGGCGGCCAGCAACCCGGCGCGCTGGGTCGGTTCGGCCAGCGGCAGCAGACTGCGGGTGGCGCCGAGAAAACCGCTGCCAAAGCCGACGCCGGTCACCAGGGTACCCAGGGCGAAGAAACCCAGCTGACCGCTGGCCACCGCCAACCAGAGCACGGCCGGACCGGCCACCAGGGTGACCGCGCCCAGGCGCAGCAGGCGCATGGGCGGCCAGCCACGCAGGCCGTGCAGACAGGCCGCACCGGTGAGCGTCAGACCGGCCACCACCACCCCGCCGACCAGGATCGACGTCGTACCGGTCGCCGCCTTGACCAGCCCCGGCATCAACGACAGATAAAAGCCGCCCACCGCCCAGACCGCCAGTTCCAGCGGCAATACCCGCCAGAGCATGACGCGAGCCTGGGGCGGCACCGCCAGCTGGGGACGCAAGGCGGCGAGCAGGCCCGGCCGGCGCGGTACGCGATCGGGCAGGCGCAGCAGCGCCAGGCCCTGCAACACGAACAGCAGCAGGAACAGCCGATAGACCAGTTGCAGCGGCGCCGGCGCGAATTCCACCAGCAGACCGCAACCCAGCGCGCCGACCGCCATGCCGAGCAGGGGCGTCAGGCTGTTCAACCAGGGGCCGCGCTCGGCATCCACGTCCAGCAGCGCCGCACCCAGGGCACTGGTGGCGATCCCGGTCGCCAGGCCCTGCAGGGCGCGGGCAAGGACCAGATCAGCCAGACCGTGGGCCTGATGGAACAGCAGCATGGAGCCCGCTTCCAGCACCAGCGCCGCCAGGATCACCGCCCGGCGCCCCAGGTGATCGGACAGCCGCCCGCCCACCAGCAAGGCGGCCAGCAGGGCAAAGGCATAGACGGCGAACACCAGCGTCAGCCAGAAGGTGGAAAAGTCCCAGGCCTGCTGGTAGCTGGCATAGAGGGGGGTCGGCGCGCTGGACGCGGCGAGGAAGGTCAGCAGCACCGAGCCCAGCAGCGCCAGGCGTGCGGAGGAAGAGCCGTTCAGTGAAGACATGCCCACACCTTAAAGCTAATTAATTGCTTTAAAGCCTGAACCCTTCCTGCAGCAAAAGCAATGCGTTTGCGTTAAGAGCCGGGTATCCTGTCAGCATGACCAACAAGCAAGCCCGTCCCGGCGGCCGCAGTGCCCGCGTTCAGCAAGCCATCCACGAGGCCGTCCTGGCGCTCCTGCAGGAGCAGCCCCGGGAAGCCCTCACCGTCCCCCTGATCGCCGCGCGCGCCGGGGTCACGCCTTCGACCCTCTATCGTCGCTGGGGCAACCTGCCCAGCCTGCTGGCCGACGTCGACCTACAGCGCCTGCGCCCGGACCAGCCGCCGGAAGACACCGGTAGCCTGAAAGGCGATCTCGAACGCTGGCTGGAACACTATGTCGACGACCTTGCCTCCACCCCTGGCCAGGCCATGCTCAGGGACGCCTTGGCCGCCACCGATCCGGGATGCGCGGTGCGCTGCACCGAGCCGACCCGGGAGCGCCTGGAGCTGCTGCTCGAACGCGCCCACCGACGTGGCGAGCCGGCACCGCCCCTGGACGCCCTGCTCGACGGCCTGGTCGCTCCGCTGATCTATCGCACCCTGTTCGGCGCCGAACGCCCCGACCTGGCGCTGTGCCTGCAGCTGCTCGCCCGGGTACTGCGGCCAGACCGCTAGGAAAAGCACCGGCCCCTAAACGACGAGGCCCGGACTGTCGCCAGTCCGGGCCTCGTGCCTTGTCAGCGGGTCCCAGGGGATCCGCCAGAGGTTGCGCTTAGGCGGCGACCACCTTGTTGGCCGGCTGGGTACGACGACCCAGGGCACCACCGATGGCACCGACGATGCCACCGATCACCAGGCTGATCAGCAGGACCCAGCTGGCCTGGGAGACCTTGCGGGCAGCCACGTCAGCCGCTTCGCGGGCCTTCTGCTCGGCCTGGGCCTTGAGCTCCTGGTACTTGGCATAGGCCTGCTGGTAGGTCTGCTGGGCCTTGTCGACGATGGCGTTGGCCTCGGCGTCGCTCTTGCCGGTGCGGGCCTTGATCAGGTTCACCAGAGCCTGACGGTCAGCGGCATTCCAGGCCTGGTCGCCACGCTGCTTCAGACGATCCAGCAGGGCACCCAGCTGGTCATCGGTCTGCTGCGGATTGTTGGCGCTGTTCTGGGCAGTGTTCTTGGCATCCTGTTCGGCGCCCTGAGCCTGCTGCTGCAGATTCTCCGGCTGCAGCTCGGTCTTGCCGGTCTGGCGCAGCGCGGTTTCCAGTTCGTTCTGCAGATCACCCAGGTCGAGCTGGATGCCCTGCTGACGCAGTTGGTCCTGAACCTGGTTGGTCAGGGCCGGGGCCGCCTGGGACAGGCCGCTGCCGACCATCGACAGGCCACTGCCCGCCACGTTCAGACCGGTGCGCACCACGCCGCTGACGGCGCTGGACACCAGATAGACGCTGACCAGGGTCACGCTGGCCCAGACCAGGATGCCGTGCAGGGCGCCTTCGCGCTGCGCCAGGCGACCGGCGATCCAGGCGCCGACGAAGACCGAGACCACGGCGCTGACGCCGACCCAGATACCGGTGCCCTTGCCCAGGCCGGACAGCGGATTGGCTTCCTGTTGCGGATCGATGGAAGCCGAGCCGATGGCGGTGCCGAGCAGGCTCAGCAGCAGCGAAACGGTCAGGGCGATGACCACGCCGGCGATGATCGAACTCCAGGAAATGCGCTTCAGCAGGGGCGCGGTGGCGGTGGCCGTGGTGGCTGCATAGGCTGGGGTGTGACGGGCGTCATAGGACATGGCAGGTGCTCCGGGTGGTGATGGGAAGAACTTATTGTGGTAACGGATTGATACCGTCCCGCTTTCGGAAGTTCCCAGACCTGCATTCCAGAGCCTTCAGAGGTCGTAGGACCTCAGTTGTCCGCTATCCAAGCAGGATATCGGCCAGCAGCTTCACATTGAGCACCACGATCAGCCCGGCGATCGCCCAGGCCAGCACCTGCGTGACCCGACCGATCACGAAGCTGCCCATCAGCTGGCGGTCCGAGACGAAGCGCACCAGCGGGATCACCGCGAAGGGCAATTGCATGGACAGCACCACCTGGCTGAGCACCAGCAGCTTGGCCGTACCGCTCTCGCCATAGAGGCCGGTCACCACCACCACCGGGATCACGGCGATGCCCCGGGTGATCAGCCGCCGCGCCCAGTCGGGAATGCGCAGCGACAGGAAGCCCTCCATGACGATCTGGCCGGCCAGGGTCGCGGTGACGGTGGAGTTGATGCCCGACGCCAGCAGCGCCACCGCGAACAGCAGCGAGGCGATGCCGACGCCCAGCATCGGCGACAGCAGGTGGTAGGCGTCCTGGATCTCGGCCACGTCGGTGCGCCCGGCGCTGTGGAACACCGCCGCGGCGGTGATCAGGATGGCGGCGTTGACGAACAGCGCCAGCATCAGCGCCAGGGTACTGTCGGCCACCGCCCAGCGCAGGCCCATTCGCCGCCCGGCCTCGGTGCGCGGATAGGCGCGGGTCTGCACGATGGACGAATGCAGATAGAGGTTATGGGGCATCACGGTGGCACCGATGATGCCGATGGCCAGGTACAGCGCGGCCGGATTGGTGACGATCTCCGCCTTGGGCAGGAAGCCGTCGGCAATCGCCGCCAGTGACGGCTGGGCCAGCACCATCTGCACGCCGAAGCAGACGAAGATCAGCGTCAGCAGGGCGATGACGAAGGCTTCCAGCCAGCGAAAGCCGCGATTCATCAGCAACAGGATGAGAAAGACGTCCAGCGCCGTGAGGATGGCGCCCCACATCAGCGGGATGCCGAACAGCAGATTCAGCGCGATGGCGGTGCCGATCACCTCGGCCAGGTCGCAGGCGATGATGGCGATCTCGCAGGCGATCCACAACAGCAGGCTCACCGGCCGCGAATAGCGCGCGCGGCAGGCCTGGGCCAGGTCCAGCCCGGTAGCGATGCCCAGGCGTGCGGCCAGGGCCTGCAGCAGGATGGCCATGAGATTGGAGAGCAGGATCACCGACAGCAGCAGGTAGCCGAATTGCGAGCCACCGGCCAGGTCCGTGGCCCAGTTGCCCGGATCCATGTAGCCCACCGAGACCATGTAGCCGGGGCCGATGAAGGCCAGCAGCCGGCGCAGCCAGCTGCCGCCTTCGGGCACCGGCACGCTGGCATTCATCCGCCCCAGGCTGGGCCGGGCGGACGGCGCAGGCTCCTGCCAGGCAGGCTCGACGTAGCTGGCGGACTCTTTCATGGCGGACTCGTGCGGCAAGGTAGGACTACCCTTTGGAGAATTTAGCCTAGGCTAAAATTCACACATCCAGCAATAAAAAATCTCTATCTCATCCGTCGATAACGCCCATTGGCGAAGGAATCTTTGGTATTCGCTCGCAACTCGGTCAAAATGGCGCCCGCACGCGTCCTCTCGACGCGCCTCAGGTCTTTGCGGAGAAGGTCATTCAGGTGGGCAACATGACAAAGGACGACGAACTGCTGAATCGGTTGGTCGATCCATCCATTCATATGGAAGGTTTTCAACAGGTCCGCGAAGCCCATCGTCAGGAGCTGATCGAGGACTATGTCGAGCTCATTTCCGACCTCATCCGGGACGGCGGTGAAGCCCGTCAGGTGGATATCGCCGCGCGCATCGGCGTCGCCCAGCCGACCGTGGCCAAGATGCTCAAGCGCCTGGCCGCCGCCGGCCTGATCGTGCAGCGTCCCTATCGCGGCGTCTTCCTCACCCCCGAAGGCGAAGCCCTGGCCGAAGCCAGTCGCGCGCGCCACCACGTGGTGGAGACCTTCCTGCTGACCCTGGGCGTGGACGCCGATACCGCACGGCGCGATGCCGAGGGCATGGAGCACCATGTCAGCGAGGCCACCCTGGCCGTCTTCCGCCGTTTCATCGCCAGCCGTCAGGCCTGACGCCTGCGGCTTTAGTCGAAAGTCGCTCAGCTTCCCTTAAGAAAATCCCGGCACCGTCGAAGTAGTGGAAGTCATACTTTCACTCCTCTCGGTGCCCTGCCATGTTCAATCGCCCCCTCAAGACCGAACTCGCCCAACTGCGTGCCGAAGTCGCCGAATTGCGTCAGTTGCACGCGGGCTTCGAAAGCCAGGCGCTCAGTCTTACCGTGGATGACCGTGGCAACATCGAGAAGGTCAACGAGCGCTTCTGCCGCGAGATGGGCTATCGCGCCGAGAACGTGGTGGGGCGTCCGCTGGATGCCTTCATTCCCGAATACGTCAAACAACTGCCCTGCTATCGCGATCTCAAGAGCGCGCTCAGCCAGGGCCAGCAGACCAGCGGCATGTATCGCCTGCTGCGGGCCAACGGCCAGGAAGCCTGGCTCTATGCCACCTGGCAGCCGCTGCGTGACGCCGATGGCCGCATCCACAAGACCATCTGCTACGGCAACGACCGTACCGAACAGGTGGAGACCTCCACCGAGCACTCCGGCCTGATCAACGCCCTGCTGAGATCCACCGCGGTCATCGAATTCAACCTGGCCGGCGAGGTGCTCACCGCCAACGACCGCTTCCTGCAGGGCATGGGCTATTCGCTCAAGCAGATCCAGGGCAAGCACCACCGCATGTTCTGCACCAGCGAAGAGAGTCACTCCGCCGACTACCAGGCGTTCTGGGCACGGCTGAATCGCGGCGAATTCATCGCCAGCCGCTTCAAGCGCATCGACAGCCACGGTCGCACCGTCTGGCTGGAAGCCTCCTACAACCCGGTGCTCAACACCCGTGGCGAGCTGTACAAGGTGGTGAAATTCGCCACCGTCATCACCGCCCAGGTGGAACAGGAACAGGCGGTGGCCGAGGCGGCCAAGGTGGCCTTCGACATCTCCCAGCAGACCGATGAAAGCGCCCGTGAAGGCGCCGAGGTGGTGCAGGACACCGTCGCGGTGATGCGCAAGATCGCCGAGGAATTGCAGGTCGCGTCCAACGGCATCGAGGCCCTGGGCGAGCAGTCGCTGGTGATCAGCACCATCGTCAAGACCATCAGCGGGATCGCCGAACAGACCAACCTGCTGGCGCTCAACGCCGCCATCGAGGCGGCACGGGCCGGCGAACAGGGCCGCGGTTTCGCCGTGGTGGCCGACGAGGTCCGCCAACTGGCCGGCCGCACCAGCAAGGCCACCGAGGAGATCGTCGGCGTGGTGCAGCAGAACCAGCAACTGGCGCAGACCGCCGTGGCCAACATGGCGGCGAGCAAGCACCAGGCGGAACAGGGCCTGCAACTGGCCAACGCCGCGGGCACCCGCATCACCGAGATCCAGGACGGCGCCCAGCGCGTGGTCGGGGCGGTGGGGCAGTTCGCCCGCCGCCTGAACTAGCCCACGGACCGGCGCCCGCCTCAGGCCGGCGCCGGACGCCGCCACCCGAGCAGCCCCAGCGCCGCCAGGGTCACCCCCAGGCTGACCAGCAGGCACAGCCCGAGCAGGCCACGGTCACCCCAGCTCTCCCGGGCCAGGGCATAGCACCAGGGCGCGGCCGCCGAGAGCAGGAAGCTCGGCGCCAGCAGCTTGCCGGTCAGGCGCGCATAGAGCGCCCGATCGAACAACTCCAGCGGCAGGCTGGCCCGCAGCACCGCCACCAGGCCGTTGAGGGCGCCATAGAGAAAGACGAAGCCGGCGGTGAGACCAAGATGGCCTTCGCTCGCCAGCGCCAGGGCGAAACTCAGTGGCAGGCCGAGCCCCAGCACCAGATTGAGCTGACGCGCCGAAAGCCGCTGGCCGGAAGCCAGCTCCGCCAGCCGCGCGCAGACCTGGCCGATCCCCCACAGCGCCGCTACCCCCACCGGCATCCCGCGTTCGGCCAGCAGCGCCGGCAGATGGGCCGACAGCCCCGCCGACAGAAAGCCGATCAACGCCATCCCGGTGGCGAACAGCACGCCGGCCAGGCGCGGCGAGCCGCCCCCTGCCGCGGGTGGCAATTCGGCGCTGGGCAGGCGCCCACGCACGTTGGGCAGCGGCAAGAGCAGCAGCATGCCGGCCAGGGCGATGCCGGCATAGACCACCAGCCCCAGGCGCCAGCCCAGCACCTCCAGCAGCCAGTGCCCCAGCGGCCAGAACACCGCCGAGGCCAGCCCGCCGAGCAGGGTGATGCGCACCATCACCGCCCGCGAGCGCTCGCCGGCCAGGCGCGCCAGGGTGGCGAAGGCAGCGTCGTACAGCGACAGGCGCATGCCCACGCCCAGGGTCACCCAGGCCAGGTAGAACAGCGGCGCCGACTGGGCCGCCGCCAGGCCCAGGCAACCCAGGGCATCGAGCACCAGGCCGAGTTGCAGGGTACGACAGCCGCCCAGGCGTTCGATCACCGCGCCGCTGAAGGGCGAGACCAGCCCCATGGTCAGCATCGCCAGGGAAAAGCCGCCATAGACCCAGCGCGCGTCCCAGCCCAGTCCCGCGGCCATCGCCGGGCCGTAGACACCCGGCAGATAGAAGGCCAGCCCCCAGGCCAGCAACTGCATCAGCCCCAGTTGCCAGATGGCGCGATCGCTCGGCATCGGCGTCATCAGCGCGTACCCGGGGTCCGCTCGCCCTCACCCAGGCTGCGCTGCATGAGGACCGTATCCACCCAGCGGCCATGCTTGAAACCCACCGCCTCGAAGATGCCAACGGTGCGAAACCCCAGGCGCTGGTGCAGGGCGATGGAGCCCTGGTTGGCGCTGTCACCGATCACCGCCACCAGTTGGCGAAAGCCCGCCGCCGTGCAGGCCGCGACGATCTCTTCCAGCAGCCGCCGGCCGATACCCTGGCCACCCAGGCCGTCGCGTACATACACCGAGTCTTCCGCGGTATGGCGATAGGCCGGTCGCGGGCGATAGAGCACCGCATAGGCATAGCCCACCACCGCGCCGTCCCGTTCGGCCACCCGGTAAGGCAGCCCGGCCTGGCGCACCGCTGCCAGCCGGCGCTCCAGCTCGGCCAGGTCCGGCGGCTCCAGCTCGAAACTGGCGCAGCTGCGCAGCACGTGTTCAGCATAGATGGCCTGGATGGCCGGCAGATCGGCGGGGGTCGCATCGCGCAACTGCAGAGCGGTGTTCACGGGAGAGGTCCATTCGCGAGGTCGATGAAGCGATCATGCCGGGACGGCCAGCCAAAGATAAAGCTATGCTCGGTTATCACCGGTATAAGCGAAACCTTGGCATGGCCGACCTCAATCTCATCCAGCTGCAGACCTTCGTCCAGGTCGTCGCCACCGGCAGCTTTTCCGCCGCGGCCGATCGCCTGGGGCTGAGCCAGCCGGCGGTCAGCCTGCAGATTCGCCAGCTGGAACGGCGCCTGGGTCTCAAGCTGCTGGAGCGCCTGGGGCGCGGACTCAAGCCCACCGCCGCGGGCAGTCTGCTGCTGGACCACGCCGAACAGATCCAGACGGCGGTGGACCAGGCCCTGCAGGCCCTGGCCAGCCATGGCGAGACGGTCAGCGGACGGGTCGCCATCGGCACCGGCGCCACCGCCTGTATCCATCTCCTGCCGCCGCTGCTGGGCCAGTTGCGCCAGCGCTTTCCCCAGCTGGACGTGCGGGTCAGCACCGGCAACACCCTGGACGTCTTGCGGGCGGTGGAAGACAACCGCCTCGACCTGGGCCTGGTCACCCTGCCCGCCAGTGGCCGCAACCTGCAGGTGGAGCCGCTGCTGGAGGATGCCTTCGTCGCCCTGCTGCCGCCTGCCAGTCTGTTACCGACAGGTGCGCTGGACCCGGCGGAACTGGCCGAGGCGCCGCTGCTGGCCTTCGAGACCGGCAGCAGCACCCGGTTGCTGATCGACGACTGGTTTCGCCGCGCCGGCCAGGCCAGCCGGCCGGTGATGGAGCTGGGCAGCATCGAGGCGCTCAAGGAACTGGTGGCCGCCGGCCTCGGCTACAGCCTGGTGCCCGGCATCGCCGTGGCCACCGAGCACCATCGCCACGGCCTGAGGGTCCAGCCGCTGGCGCCGCCCCTGACCCGCACCCTGGCCCTGGTGCTGCGCCGCGACAAACTCCTGAGCCGCCCGCTGCAGCAGGTGCTGGAAGCGCTCCGGCGGTTGCGTCGCTGAGCAGGGCTCGACCAGGCGGCCGCCACGCCTTATGATTCAATTATTCAACGATCATTGAATTATCGAATCATGCAGGAAGAACTCGCCGTATCCGCCCTCGCCGCCCTGGCCCATGCCCAGCGCCTGAGGGTCTTCCGCGCCCTGGTGGTCGCCGGCACCGCCGGCCTCATGCCCAGCCAGTTGGCCGACCAGCTCGAGGTGGCCCGCAGCAACCTCTCCTTCCACCTCAAGGAACTGGCCAATGCTGGTCTCGTCACGGTGGAGTCCCAGGGACGCAACCTGATCTATCGGGCGGCCTACGCGCACATGAATGCGCTGCTCGGCTATCTGACCGAGCACTGTTGCGCCGGCGGCGACTGCGTGGTCAGCGAATCGCCGCGCTGTGCCTGCTGATCCGCTGACCCGCACCCATCCACCGATCATCCGACCAGGCCCGCCATGCACAGTCCCCACGCCTGCCCACCGGCAGCACCCGCCATGAACACCTTCGAGCGTTACCTCAGCCTCTGGGTGGCGCTCTGCATCGTCGCCGGCATCGCGCTCGGCCAGCTGGCACCGGGCCTGTTCCGCTTCATCGGCCGGATCGAGCTGGCCCAGGTCAATCTTCCGGTCGGCCTGCTGATCTGGATCATGATCGTGCCGATGCTGCTCAAGGTGGATTTCAGCGCCCTCGGTCAGGTCCGCCAGCACTGGCGCGGGATCGGCGTCACCCTGTTCGTCAACTGGGCGGTCAAGCCCTTCTCCATGGCGCTGCTCGCCTGGCTGTTCATTCGGGAGCTCTTCGCGCCCTGGCTGCCGACCGAGCAGCTGGATAGCTACATCGCCGGACTCATCCTGCTGGCGGCGGCGCCCTGCACGGCCATGGTCTTCGTCTGGAGTCGACTCACCCAGGGCGATCCGCTGTTCACCCTGTCCCAGGTCGCACTGAACGACACCCTCATGGTGTTCGCCTTCGCCCCCATCGTCGGTCTGTTGCTGGGTCTGTCGTCGATCGCCGTGCCCTGGGCCACCCTGCTGCTTTCGGTGATCCTCTACCTGGTGCTGCCGGTGATCCTCGCCCAGCTCTGGCGGCGCACGCTGCTGCGCCAGGGCCAGGCCGCCTTCGACAGCACCCTGGCCCGCCTGGGGCCCTTCTCGATGGGTGCCCTGCTGGCCACCCTGGTGCTGCTGTTCGCCTTCCAGGGCGAGGTGATCCTGGCGCAGCCGCTGGTGATCGCCCTGCTGGCCGTGCCCATCCTGATCCAGGTGCTGTTCAATTCGGCCCTGGCCTACTGGCTCAATCGCCTGGTGGGCGAGAGCCACAGCGTCGCCTGTCCGTCGGCGCTGATCGGCGCCAGCAACTTCTTCGAACTGGCGGTGGCCGCCGCCATCAGCCTGTTCGGCTTCCACTCGGGCGCCGCCCTGGCTACCGTGGTGGGGGTCCTTATCGAGGTACCGCTGATGCTGCTGGTCGTGCGCCTGGTGAACGGCTCGCGCGGCTGGTACGAACGCGGCGCCCTTTCCTCCCGTCGAGATCGCCCATGAACGACGCCGTCACGATCTACCACAACCCCGCCTGCGGCACCTCGCGCAACGTGCTGGGCCTGATTCGCAACAGCGGCGTCGAGCCGACGGTCATCCACTACCTGGAGACACCGCCCAACCAGGCGCAGCTGGAGCGGCTGATCGCCGACCTGGGCATGCCGGTACGGGAGCTGCTGCGCCAGCAGGGTACGCCCTACGCCGAGTTGGGCCTGGACGATCCGCGGCTGGATGACGCGGCCCTGATCGCCGCCATGCTCCAGCACCCTATCCTAATCAATCGGCCCATCGTGGTGACCGCCCTGGGTACCCGGCTCTGCCGCCCCTCGGAACGGGTGCTGGAGATCCTGCCCGAGCCGCAGCGCGGACCCTTCGTCAAGGAAGACGGCGAGGTGGTGGCTCCTTCTGCGACGCCGCGCGGCTGATCGGGCCGCCATGCGCGACATCGCCCGCGATAAGGACAGCGCCTGGCAGGTCTTCATGATCTTTCTGCGCCTGGGCTGCACCAGCTTTGGCGGGCCCATCGCCCACCTGGGCTATTTCCGCCAGGCCTTCGTCACCCGCCGCCAATGGCTGGATGAAGCCGCCTATGCCGAGCTGGTCGCGCTCTGCCAGCTGCTGCCCGGTCCGACCAGCAGCCAGGTCGGCATGGCCCTGGGACTGGGGCGCGCCGGCGGCTGGGGTCTGCTGGCAGCCTGGCTCGGCTTCACCCTGCCCTCCGCCCTGCTGCTGATCCTGTTCGCCCTGGGCCTTGGCCACTTTCCGGGATTGGCCGACTCGGGCGCGGTGCATGGCCTCAAGGTCTTCGCCGTGGCCGTGGTGGCCCAGGCGGTCTGGAGTATGGGCCGCAGCCTGTGCCCGGATACGCCGCGTCGCGTCCTGGCGCTGGTCGCCGCCGGCCTGGCGCTCTGGCTGCCCGGTTCGGCGGGGCAACTGCTGGGGCTGGGCCTGGCCGCCCTGGTCGGTCGCCTGGCACTGGCGCCGACCGCCACGCCGCCGGCCCTGGTCCTGCGAACCGGACTCTCCCGGCACCTTGGGGTCGTCGCCCTGCTGCTGTTCCTGCTGCCGCTGCTGCTATTGCCCGCCTGGAGCCACCTGGCCGAGGGTGTCTATCGAGCGGGGGCCCTGGTCTTCGGCGGCGGCCATGTGGTGCTGCCGCTGCTGCAGGCGGTGGTGGTGCCCGTCGGCCTGGTCAGCGATGGTCAGGTCATGGCCGGCTACGGCCTGGCCCAGGCGGTGCCCGGACCGCTGTTCACCTTTGCCGCCTACCTGGGTGCCCTGGTGCCCGCCACCCTGCCCGCCTGGCTCAATGGCCTGCTCTGGACCCTGCTGATCTTTCTGCCCGGCGCGCTCATCCTGCTCGCCGCCCTGCCCTTCTGGCAGACCCTGCGCCAGCACCCCGGCTGGCAACGCGCCCTGACCGGACTCAACGCGGGGGTGGTCGGCCTGCTGCTGGCGGCCCTCTACGATCCGGTCTGGACGGGAGGCATCCGCGGCCCGCTGGACGTCGCGCTGGCCGCGCTGGCCCTGGTGCTGCTCCTGAGCACCCGCTGGTCGCCCGTGCTGATCGCGCTATTGGTCGTTCTGGCCGCCTGGTTGTTGAACTTTTAGCGCACTACCGTTTAGCGGCGTGCCACTAGTGGCCCGATGAAATTGCGGCGTGGTTCGCTGTAGCTCCGTGGAAAGCTAGGCACTGTCGGCGTGACGTTCAGCTGTATGAAACGTCTTGCCCTGCGCGAGAACGTGTCCAGCGAGCGCTCGGCCTGACCTGCATTAAGGATGACCGCCATGACCTACAAGAATCCCCTGGACACCACCGCCCCCCTGTTCACCGCTGCCCTTGCCAAGGCGCCCCTGGCCGCCGCGCCCGCCAAGCCGGCCGGCACCTTTGATGGCGTTACCTACTACGCCTTCCAGAGCCAGCCGCGCCTTACCCTGGATATCAATGCCGCGCCCGAATACGTCGGCTTCGCCAAGACCTTCGACGCCAAGGGCCCGCACTATGCGGCCGGCTCGACCCTGAACGAACTGACCCTGACCGGTCATTGGGAAGACCAGATCACCCGCCTCGAAGGCCATTCTCGCGGCGCCACCACCAGCGACAGCACCCTGGATTCGAGCATCGCCAAGCTGACCGTCAGCCTCACCGACGTGCCGACCAATCAGTTCAATGAAGGCGACATCATCACCCTGGACAACTTCGATGGCCTGCAGACCTTCGACGGCTCTACTTCCACTGCCGGCCTGTCGATCGACTTCCTGCATGGCTACACCGAAGGCCATGACTACACCTATGCCAGCCAGAGCGCCTTCCTGAAGAGCGTGATCACCGGCAGCGGCAAGGACTCGGTGAGTGTCAGCACCATCGCCGCCGCGGAACTGGATAGCGTCGCCTCCCTCGCCCACTCGCGGGTCAAGGCCATCACCGTCGATACCGGCGCCGGTAGCGATCAGATCAGCGCCCATATCCAGCAGGCTGATGTCACCATCAACGCCGGCGCTGGCAACGATTACGTGGACCTGCTGTTCACCAAGGGCGTGGCCGCCCACAACGCCAACCTGAGCGGCAGCTACGGTCACGGGGCCACCATTACCCTGGGCGAAGGGCCCGATTACCTGAGCCTCGAACCCAGTCTGGTCAACTTCGATGGCAGTAGCAGCGCCGCCGCCAACCGTTCCCTGGCCGCCAACCATGTGACGGTCACCGACTACAACGCGAACGATGACCACATCATCTTCGGCTTCGCGGTGTACGACGAGAAAGCCGTGGTCACCATCCAGGACGCCGCCCTGGCGAAGGCGACCAGCCTGTTCGCCGCGCTCAACACCGTGACCCAGTCCACCACCGGCCTGGTCAATGCCGCCGTCTTCCACTACGGCCAGGACACCTATGTCTTCCGGGACGCAGGCTACGAAGGCCAGGTCGACAACCTGGACTCGCTGATCAAACTGGTAGGCGTTCATAACCTCGATGACGTCGCCAGCACCGTCTCCGCTCGTGAGCGCTATGAGCCGGGCGGCACGCTTGGCTGGGGTTGATCGCCCCTGAATGCCACGGCCGCCCCAACCGGGCGGCTCGCCGGCCGCTTCTGTGAGGTACTCGTGTCTTACCACAAGAGCCGGGCACTCACGGCAGGAACCCAGGGTCTGTCTAGCGATACCCTTCCGAACACGAGGAACGCGCGATGAAGATCCTGATGGTCCTGACCTCCCACGACCAGCTCGGCGACACCGGCAAGAAAACCGGTTTCTGGCTGGAAGAATTCGCTGCCCCCTACTACGTCTTCAAGGATGCCGGTGCCGAGATCACCCTGGCCTCCCCCGCCGGTGGTCAACCGCCGCTGGACCCCAAGAGCGACGCCCCCGACGCCCAGACCGAGTCCACCGAGCGCTTCAAGAACGATCCCGAGGCGCAGCAGGCCCTGGCCAATACCGTCAAGCTCGCCAAGGTAGAGGCCGAGGACTACGACAGCCTCTTCTATCCCGGCGGCCACGGCCCGCTCTGGGACCTCGCCGAATCCCGCGACTCCATTGCCCTGCTCGAAGCCTTCGCCCAGGCCAACAAGCCCTTCGGCCTGGTCTGCCACGCCCCTGGCGTGCTGCGCCACGTCAAGGCCGCCGATGGCACGCCGCTGGTCAAGGGCCGCACCGTCACCGGTTTCACCAACAGCGAAGAAGCCGGCGTGCAACTCACCGACGTGGTGCCCTTCCTGGTGGAGGACGAGCTGAAGAAGCTTGGCGCCCGCTACGAGAAGGGCCCGGACTGGGGCGAGTTCGTAGTGGAGGACGGCAACCTGGTCACCGGCCAGAATCCGGCCAGTTCGGAAGCGGCGGCGGATGCCCTGTTGACCAAGCTGGGCTGAGCGTCCCGAACCTGAAAAAGCCCGCCTAATGGCGGGCTTTTCGTTGAGGTCCATCACCACCGACCTGGCCGCTCCTGCGCGGGAGAGCTGAGCACAAGGCTGCGTCCCGTTCCCGACTACTCAGGCGGACCGGCCAGGCGCCCCTGTCTTCACTGCTGAACGACCACTGGAGGTCTACGCCAAGCGTTTGGTCGCCGGCAATCGTCCAGGCTGTTCACCGGCGCTCGCCTCGCCTATAACTAT
Source organism: Pseudomonas sp. LA5 (assembly GCF_028640825.1). Taxonomy (NCBI): domain Bacteria; kingdom Pseudomonadati; phylum Pseudomonadota; class Gammaproteobacteria; order Pseudomonadales; family Pseudomonadaceae; genus Pseudomonas; species Pseudomonas sp. LA5. Next base: position 41,181 of record NZ_JAQYZY010000024.1, on the reverse strand, counting down.
GACGATTGGCAACTCGAACAAGATCAAAGTGCCATTAGTCGCCAAGGTTGCAGAAATCCAGGCGCCAGCCGACACCCTCCCATGAGCGCAGCCTTCAACCCTGCTCCGCCCAGGCTGGAAAGGATATCCGTGCAGTTGGTTACCTGGTCGTATTTTCAGAGCATTGCCCGATGAAGAGAATCCTGCTCGGCGTGCGCGTCCTGATGTCCGTGCCCAAGGACAATCCCGGCCTGGTCAAGGCGCAATACCTCGCGCTGTCGCGCCAGCTGCCGATGATGTACTTCATCCTGCTGACCAACACCCTGATGCTGGCCGGCACCCACTACGCCGTCGCGCCACGCTGGCTGGTGCTCTACTGCCCGTTGATCATGACCCTGTTCGGCGTGATCCGGGCGGCCGAATGGGTCCGCACGCGCAATCAGCCGCGCAGTCCGACGCAGATGCTGACGGCCCTGAAGCGCACCAACAGGCTCGCGCCCATCGTGGCCTCGGCCTTCACCGCCTGGGCGCTGGCACTGTTTCCCTATGGCGACAGCTATACCCAGGCGCATGTGGGCTTCTACATGGCGATCACGGTAATCGGCTGCATCTTCTGCATGATGCACCTGCTGCCCGCGGCCCTGGCCACCACCGCCGTGGTCAACACCGCCTTCGTGGTGTTCTTCGCCTCCACCACCATCAGCACCTTCGTGGCCACGGCGATCGACGTCCTGCTGGTGTCCATCGCCATGCTGGTCATCCTCAAGGCGCAGTACGGCGACTTCACCCGCCTGGTGAACATGCAGGCGCAAACAGCCAAGCTCAGCGAGGAAAATCTCAAGCTCGCCAATCAGGACAGCCTGACCGGCCTCGCCAACCGCCGGCAATTCTTCGCCCGCCTCGATACCCTGCTGGCGGATGCGCGCGCCCAGGGGACCCGCCTGGCCGTGGGCCTGATCGACCTAGACGGCTTCAAGCCGGTCAACGACATCTATGGCCATAGCGTGGGCGACCGGCTGCTCTATCAGGTCGGCCAGCGCCTGAGCGGACTGCTCGACGAGGACGTCCACCTGGCCCGCCTTGGCGGCGACGAATTCAGCCTGATCATCACCCGGGTCTTGAACGACGAGCAGCTGCGGACCTTTGGCGAAAAGGTCTGCGCCAGCCTGCGCGAGCCGTTCCTGCTGGTGGACATGCCCATCCAGATCAGTGGCTCGCTGGGCATCGCGACCTTTCCCGACCAGGCCTTTACCGCCACGGACGTCTATGAACACGCCGACTACGCCCTGTACCAGAGCAAGCGCCACCGCCCCGGCACGGCCTGCCTGTTCAGCACCGCCCATCGCCAGCAACTCAATCGCGAAGGCCTGACCGAACAGGCCCTGCGCCGGGCCGACCTGGAGCGCGAGTTCTACATGGTCTTCCAGCCCATCGTGGACATCCACAGCAAGCAGACGGTGGCCTTCGAGGCCCTGGCGCGCTGGGAAAGCCCGGAGCTGGGCAACGTGCCACCGGGTGATTTCATCGCCACCGCCGAGCGCGTCGGCATGGTCAATCGCCTCACCCTGCCCCTACTGAGCAAGGCCCTGAACGCGGCTGTGCACTGGCCCAAGGGCATCCGCCTGGCCTTCAACCTCTCCGCCCACGACTGCGGCTCGGAAGACGCCGCCCAGCAGATCGTCGAACTGATCAGGCACAGCGGCTTCGATCCGGCCTGCCTCGACCTGGAAATCACCGAAACCGCCGCTATCCAGGACCTGCCCCAGACCCAGCGCGCCATCAGCCGCTTTCGCGAACTGGGTTGCGGCATCTCCCTCGACGACTTCGGCACCGGCTATTCCAGCCTCAGCCAGATCCACGCCCTACCGCTGACCAAACTGAAGGTGGACCGCACCTTCGTCACCGACCTCCACCTCGACCCGGCCAGCTTCAAGATCGTCAAATCCCTGATCGCCCTGTGCCAGGACATGCAGCTGGAATGCATCGTGGAAGGGGTGGAAACGGCAGCAGAACTGGGTGCGCTGAAGAATCTAGGCTGTACTTGGGCCCAAGGCTATCTGTTCGCCAAGCCTATGCGGGCGAGTGATATTAGGGGTTGGTTGGAGGGGGAGCAGTTGGCTGAGGTGTTTGCGGTTTGACTCTTAGAAAGGGTTAGACGCTACACAAGTACATACTGCAACAGCTAAGCTCATCCTTAACGAGTGGGATTTCGCTATGTACTCACCGCTATTTCGACTTACCGTGCCCAAACGACTGCTACCCAAAATGTAATAGGTGATGCGAGAGATTCCATCGATTTATTTGATGATACAGCAGCTAAAGGTAGATGTGTCTACGGCAACTTCAAGACATCTCGTGTGCCGATAGCTCCTCTAAACCCTGACTAACATAGTAATTTACCGCCTTAACCGACTTTTACAAACAGCGAAGGGTCCTAACTCACAGACAATCAGCCAAAGACAGTAATCGAGTCAATAATCAAGCCCCGATTGACTTATAAGAAATAGCACATGCCTTTTTAAAAGAAAATAAATTGAAAAGGATTGATATTGGAGCTTTGTAAAATAGCAGGCTTTCGATTTTCAAAACAAGAAACAGCTAAAACCCACACAAATAAACTTCGAATATGCGTAATGACGAAAAACTGATACTCAATTCGAACATGAGAATACTCCTAAACACAAAAGCCATTATAGAACACCTAAAAGCTTTCAGAATCTAAAACGCTTTGAATTAGTATTCATGTTTTCCAAAATTTTTGTCGCTTCTAAACCAGCACCATTGCTCTCTAGCGCACGTAGCAAATGGGCGTATTCTGCCCTGAGACTTGTTGCAAAGATCCCGGGATCGTCTGAACCAATAATAACTGCTGCGGAACCGAGTTTTTTCCCGACACCCAACCAACCTACAGCATGATGATCTTCATAGGCCTGATGAATACTTATTCGTACATTGCTGCTAGGTAAAGTTTCGATCGCTATGCGACGCTCTTGCAATAGCTCCAGCGTTGCTAGCTGTAAAACCTCAAGGACTTCAATATCTAGAACATCAGTTTCACGCGTCACCAAAACTGGCTTTGCCCCATGCTTAAGTACACTATTTGCGACGCCAACTCCATGCCTGCGAAGAAACTGTGTATGCGCATCAGGATCTCGGCTTTTGCAATCCTGAAAAAGCTGAATTTCAGCATTGCGTTCTCGGTCTACGTCATACATTCCGTAATCGCGAACAGTGGGATCGAGGTGTCTTAACTGCCACGCACGCAAAAGAAGATCTGGAGTTAAAACCGGATCTTGCCAGATTTGCATTGACAAGCGCCGTATTTCTAAATCGAGCAAGGGCAGCCTATCAAGCAGGACACCCTTATACGATAGAGTTCCCCATGCAAAAACAAGGTCATCGAGTCTGTCCTCAAGCGGCTGAACTAACGCCCCTCCAACTGAAGACCACCATTTGGAAGGAACTAGCCCTGCGGCAGTACCATGCCCTATACGACAGCCTGCTGACAAATCGAGAAATCTAACTGCCTCATGAATCGCACGTAAACCTGAAGCAATATGTACGAAATCCTCCCCAACGTGATACGTGAAACGTTTAATACCAGCGCGACTTAGCCGCCGAAAGACTTGAGCAAAAACCTCAGGACCTGAATGACGCTCGTTACTGGCAGCGTCTACGCCTCGAATAATCTCGGAAAGCCCTGCAGTACTATTCATTAACATGACTAAAGCCCGCGCTGATTGGTCAGCCTCTCGTCTAGCTTTGCTATCTCTGCATACCGGTGCAAGATAACCACCTTCTTTAAAACGTCCACGCTCATCAGAGTCGGTTTTTTTAATGAAATGCACTACAAGTCCGAGCCGTAGACGACGCTCGCTTCGCGCGATCAGCTCTTCGCCGTTTTCTATCTTTCCGTTTTCAAAAGAGCGCACTAACCCTAGCGTCGTTGAAAGCGACGGAGAAAATTCCTTTTTGTCAGAAAAGAATTTTCTTAGAATTCCTCGAGATTTACCATCTGGTCTTTCGTCTAAAAATTGGAGATAGCCCCGCAGGATCTGCATCAACCGAATAGCAGTTCCATCAGGTGTAGTCTTAGGTGCAAAACGCCCCTCTAGAAAATCAATTGGCTGCTGCAATCCTCGATCAATCTGGCGGAACCGTTCGGCAAAGTCTTTCTCGGTATTTTCACGCAACTCATTGAAAGTTATATATTGAAACTGATCAAACCCTTTCTGCTCAACCTGCTGAACTAAAAGCCTACAAAACTGAGCGCGAATCAATGCATACCAAAAAAAAGCAAGTCCACGAAAACTATCGTCACGACTTTTTTTAATACTGATAATAATATCTACCAACTGTAGCGCTTCTGCGGTAGTTGCGGACATTCCATTTTCGGCTACCCTACCTCGAACCGCAGCTGCATATCTTTGTTGCAAGCTCGAACTATTAGAAAAAGACCACTCTTGAGCTGAACCCAAAGTTTCAAGCAAAAAAGACTTCAAGTCTACGGCACTCTCCACCCTTCTCAAAAGAAGCTTAGGAGTAAGGGCCGAATCTTCTTGAATCAAAAGCCGATTTACCCCATTCCCAATTGCAGCGTGCATCCCATGCTCACGCCCAATATTGCTGCTAATGGCTCCCACAACATTAGAAGGTTTACGCAGTGCATCCATCCACACCTTATCAGCTTCTGTGGTTCCATTTAGATGCATGTGAGCCTCATCGAGACCTTCTACCCTGCAAAGGTGATCCAGAAACGGATCATCGTCTACAGGAAGTGTGCTATCGCAAAGCCAGCCTTGCACTCGTTGCTGAAAGATTCTGCGATTAGAAATCGTATCTCCAAGCCCATCCGTATGCACGGCCATCCAAGCAGCGGAAACTAACATTGGGGGAACTACCAGCACGAGGTCTTGCCACTCTGCTAGATAGCATGAACGTACGCGTAAAGAACCATCACGAGCTTCACATAGGAAAGTTCTTGCAAGTCGCGTGAGCAAGGGAATTATACATTTCCCTGGTTCGTTGACAGTATCGCGAGACCAGTCAGACTGCTCTTGAGCTAGGCCAGCTATGGCCCACGCAAGCTTATGTTCTAGAGCCTCATCTGTCAGCAATGGATGTAGCTTGCGAAATCTTAAAAATCTTCCAGTTACGAAACTTTTAGTTATTGTTGCACGACCCTCAGCTGTCAAACATAGGCTTTTAAGGTGGGTGTCTGCTGATCCTCCGCTGGCCCCTAACTCTAGCCGAGCGAGCATGTCGAGATTAGACATGCTCGCCTTTGCGAGCTCAACTAAAGAGCGAACGAAAAATCTATTTTCCGCGAAGTTTTCTATCATTTGGAAGCACTAGATTTAGGGTAGTACCTAGGCACTACATTCAACAAATCAAAAAAACCTGCTTGGGTAACTGTTCGTGGGCGCGCTACGCTACGACGCCCAATTGCAATCGAGATAATTGGTGGATTAAGCCACTCTGGATTAAAGGGGGCGTCTTCTACTCCGCAGTTGTCTTGGAACGTCCGTAACGCTCTTTCTGCTTCATCTTTCAAACTATAGGTGCTAGTCCCGCTCGTTTTATATGCTTCTTCTGTATTGAGAAACGCCCAAACCAAAGGACAGGAGAGTACAATCGCAGCAAGGGGATGAAAATATCGAGCATCTTGATCTGAAGCTCGTCGTAGTGCTTCAACAAGTGGGCGATCCGAAGATTTAGGTGATGCGAGTCGACCAAAATTTCCGGAAGTTGTCGTTAGCAACGCATGTAAAATATTAGTAATTTGACGGTGTAAAATATGACCTGTTTTCCAGTCGAGCGTGACCTCTTCATCCAATGACAGCAGCTGATCGTGAATTCTTTCCGCAATACGTGCTAGTTCCGACGGAGATACTTCTGCTATTTTTCCATGAGCGTCGCTATCGTCACCAGCATATTGCTTAGCAAAACGTTTCCAGCCACTAATACATTCTAAAAACCTAGGAAAATCTGACTGTTCTTCTGCCTCAAAAGGAGCGGTTTCTTCACCGTCGCCACCTGCTGGCATATCCTCTATTTCGGAAAAGCCTAAGCGCGTGACGTCAACATCAGGAAGAAATGCAGGAATTATAGAGGTTCGTGCAAGCTCGCGTAGCTCAAGGCCATCTTTATCTGCTAGGATTTTTGATATGGATGCTAGCAAAGATATAGCAGATACAGACCTAAATTGTTCACCGCGCCCACTAAACCTATCAAAAGTAATTAAATCCAGTAACGAGCCAAATTCCCCACAGCGAATTGACAAGTCATGAAGCGGAAACCAGACAACTCCTTTCTGCGGATACATCTCTGCGATATCCGTATCTTTTAAAAGACTTGTCAGCCAACGTCTAGCAGAAACATCATCATTCTTAGAAGAAATGGCGCCTTCTAGATCCCTTACTGTCTTAATGCCTTCTGCGCTTTTATTCGGAGGCAAATCAAACATCTTACGCATCAGCTCAGATCGGACCTCCTCTTTTTTTGTGCCAACTGAACCGAAACAACTTGCCCTTAAACTACCTATACTATTGGAGCTTTCTTCAGCGGTGTCAAAACGTGCAATAGAACCGATGCATCCCGCCACCTCAAGAAGATCTGGACTCGCATCACCCCATATAAACTCTAGGATAGCTTTACGCTCCCTTAGCCGCGACAACCCTGTACGTTGCATCATCGAAATAGGAAGATTAAAGGTTAAAAGAGTTCGTAGGCAATTAGCTGGCGATCCCTTTAACTCCGCGGAGATAGCCAGGGCTAAACAATGGAGGATAATCGCTTTGTCAGCATCGCTAGGCACACCAAATCGAGCAAGAGATGTCGGCTTGTCTTGCGTTATTAACCAACGGAAAGTAAATAACAAGACGTCATTTAGAGTCGCATGCGCTAATTGTAGCGAGTCCAAGCCAGCAAGCCGAAGACGCGTTTCGAATACAGAAAAAACTCCCCGACGACCAAGTACCGAATCCTCCTCACCGATCGCGCGAAGATATCCGATGACCAAACGCAAATGCTCGCGAGATACTAGTTCAAGGAAAGGATGGTATACATCTTTCGCCCCATTAGAAGACGATTCTTCAAGCAGCTGTCGCCGTATACTTTTGCTAGCCCACTCGCGCAGAGGAAATTTCTCAGATCTGCCGAATGGAACAACTACTATTTCGCTAGAGCGCGCAGCTTGCATAATACCGCCTAGAGGCATCATAGCAATACGATTCTGTGGCGGCACGATCTTTAAAAGATACTGTTCTTCTAACTCTTGAACAGCGGAAGAAATACCGGTTTTTTCTTCCCCAATAACATCAGGATCGTATCGCATGACATTTTTTCCAAACGTATCATAAATATTTCGCCTTACCAATCGGCCATACAGCTCAAGATCTCCAGATATCAAAAGAATAAGCTGAGGTGATGTCAAATACTTTCGAATTGTTTCAAGGATTGTACTTCCATGCTGGAAATTGGTATCCACATCGTCAAAAGCCAGAACAAAGGCCTTTTTATTAAGAACTTTGAGAGCTTCGTAAATATATACTTGAAATTTTATTTCAAAAGATCGGCCATTACGGGCTTTTCTTAAGCCTCGACTCATAATCCACTCTGGATCCTCCCATTCCTCCCCATACGGGTTACTCTTTCCAATTCCATCAAGAAGGCCGAGACCTTCAGCCATTCTTCTTCGAGCTTCATTTACTATTTCCCGGCTCGCTTCTGGATTATTGGCTAGGTTATCGAGCGCAGCATCAATCAGCGAAATAATCACTATTATGATATGCTCTTTGGTTTCGATCAGCGTAGGATCTATTGGGGGTAAAACTTGAAGTCTACTTTGCAACCCCTCAAACCAAACCTGAGAACTGTCTCTTTGATTATGTTGAAGGTAATGCAAAGCATTGAGGAGGAAAGTTGTCTTACCACTCCCTCTCCCTCCTTGTATTAGTATTCCATTATGAGGCCGCGGATAACTTAACTCTGTTCCTAAAGGCGGTTTGTAATTCGGATTTTCGAGCCGCCCAAGCTGGGCTCTTATTATAGAGCCTAGCTTTTCTAAAGCCTCACCTTGAAGAACTTTAGCAGTATCGTCAAAGAATTCAGCACCACTTCCATTAAGATCAATAACACGCATTTAAAAACCCCGCATTCTTTGTTTATCCTTGTCGGATCCCTATTTAAGGAAAATGTCAATGACTTATACGCTTACTGCTGGCTCGCTCTAGAGTGCTCATGGCATAATAAAAGCACAATGTCGACCCACACGTATACTCAAACCATTGACCAAGCTATCTCATTAATATATTCACACGCTAAAAAATAGCAAGATTTGTAAACCGAAAACTTATAAAAATTTAAAATATAAACCGAATTAAACCCTAATAAACAACCACCAATAAATAACTAATTTAAATCCAGACATATAGCTTACGATAATTATTCTTGGAAATCCATATATACAAAAAACACCCATCAATAAGAAAACATCGATATTTTTGCGTGGAATCGAGATGATTTTAAAATTGCTTCAACAGGCATTGTCAGATTAATAAAAAATACCCAAAAAAATAGGGCCCACATTTGCGGACCCTACTTAATTAGAGAATTAATGAATTAATACAAAGCCCACTAAGTCACTCCCACTCAATCGTCGCCGGCGGCTTGCTCGAGACGTCGTAGGTGACGCGGGAGATGCCGTCGATTTCGTTGATGATGCGGTTGGAGACCTTTTCCAGCAGCTCGTAGGGCAGATGGGCCCAGCGGGCGGTCATGAAGTCGATGGTTTCCACCGCGCGCAGGGCGACGACCCAGGCGTAGCGGCGGCCGTCGCCGACCACGCCGACGGATTTCACCGGCTGGAAGACGACGAAAGCCTGGCTGACCTTGTGGTACCAGTCGGCCTTGCGCAGTTCACTGATGAAGATATCGTCGGCGCGACGCAGCAGGTCGGCGTATTCCTTCTTCACTTCGCCGAGGATGCGCACGCCCAGGCCCGGACCCGGGAAGGGGTGGCGGTAGACCATGTCGTAGGGCAGCCCCAGTTCCAGGCCGATCTTGCGCACCTCGTCCTTGAACAGTTCGCGCAGCGGCTCGACCAGCTTGAGGTTCATCTCCTCGGGCAGGCCGCCGACATTGTGGTGGGACTTGATGACGTGGGCCTTGCCGGTCTTGGCGCCGGCCGACTCGATGACGTCGGGGTAGATGGTGCCCTGGGCCAGGAACTTGATGTTGTCGAGCTTGCTGGCTTCGGCGTCGAAGACGTCGATGAAGGTGCGGCCGATGATCTTGCGCTTCTTCTCCGGGTCGGCTTCGCCTTCCAGGTTGGTCAGGAAGCGCTGCTCGGAGTTGGAGCGGATCACCTTGACGCCCATGTTCTCGGCGAACATGGCCATCACCTGGTCACCCTCGTGCAGGCGCAGCAGGCCGTTGTCGACGAAGACGCAGGTCAGCTGCTCGCCGATGGCCTTGTGCAGCAGGGCCGCGACCACGGAGGAGTCGACGCCGCCGGAGAGGCCCAGCAGCACGTTGGCGCTGCCGACCTGGGCGCGCACCTGGGCGATGGCGTCCTCGACGATGTTGGCCGGGGTCCAGAGGGCTTCGCAGCCGCAGATGTCCTTCAGGAAGCGCGAGAGGATGCGCCCGCCCTGCTTGGTGTGGGTCACCTCGGGGTGGAACTGCACGCCGTACCAGCCGCGCTCGTCGTCACCCATGGCGGCGATGGCGCAGCTCGGGGTGCTGGCGACGATGTGGAAGCCGTCCGGCAGCTTGCCGACCTTGTCGCCATGGCTCATCCAGACGTCCAGGCCGAGCACGCCGTCGTCGTCGAGGTGGTCCTGGATGCCTTCGAGCAGGCGGCTCTTGCCGACCACGTCGACCTTGGCATAGCCGAATTCACGGATGTTGGAGCCTTCGACCTTGCCGCCGAGTTGCTCGGCCATGGTCTGCATGCCGTAGCAGATGCCGAACAGCGGTACGCCCAGGTCGAACACCGCCTTGGGTGCGCGCGGGCTGCCGGCCTCATGGACCGACTCGGGCCCGCCGGCGAGGATGATGCCGCGCGGAGCGAAGGCGCGGATGTCGGCGTCGTCCATGTCGAAGGGATGCAGCTCGCAATAGACGCCCAGTTCGCGCACGCGGCGGGCGATGAGCTGGGTGTACTGGGAGCCGAAGTCGAGGATGAGGATGCGGTGGGCGTGGATGTCTTGGGACATGGCCAGGTCTCGATAGCGCTAGGTTCAGACGATTCGGGGCTGTAAGACAGCCCCGAATCGCAACGTAAGAACTAAGAGCCTGTTAAAAGTCCACACGCGGCGCTTTTAACAGGCTCTTGAATCAGGAATCAGCTAACGCGGTAGTTAGGCGCTTCCTTGGTGATCTGCACGTCGTGGACGTGGGATTCGGCCATGCCGGCGCCGGTGATGCGCACGAACTGCGGTTTGGTACGCATCTGCTCGACGGTGGCGCAACCGGTGTAGCCCATGGAGGCACGCAGGCCGCCCATCAGCTGGTGGATGATCGCCGCCAGCGGGCCCTTGTAGGGGACGCGGCCTTCGATGCCTTCCGGGACCAGCTTCTCGGCGCCGGAGGCGGAATCCTGGAAGTAGCGGTCGCTGGAGCCCTGGGTCTGGGACATGGCGCCCAGGGAGCCCATGCCGCGATAGGACTTGTAGGAGCGGCCCTGGAACAGCTCGACCTCGCCCGGGGCCTCTTCGGTACCGGCGAACATGGAGCCCATCATCACGCAGTAACCACCGGCGACGATGGCCTTGGACAGGTCACCGGAGAAGCGGATGCCGCCGTCGGCGATCAGCGGCACGCCGGTGCCTTCGAGGGCGGCGGCGACGTTGGCGATGGCGGAGATCTGCGGCACGCCGACACCGGCGACGATGCGGGTGGTGCAGATGGAGCCCGGGCCGATGCCGACCTTGACCGCGTCGGCGCCGGCGTCAGCCAGGGCCTTGGCGGCTTCGGCGGTGGCGATGTTGCCGCCGATCACCTGCACCTGCGGGTAGGTCTCCTTGACCCAGCGCACGCGCTCGATCACGCCCTTGGAGTGGCCGTGGGCGGTGTCGACGACGATGACGTCGACGCCGGCGGCGACCAGGGCGGCCACGCGCTCGGGGGTCTCGGAACCGGTACCGACGGCGGCACCGACGCGCAGGCTACCGGCGTCGTCCTTGCTGGCGTTGGGGTAGGCCTTGGCCTTCTCGATGTCCTTGACGGTCATCATGCCCTTGAGGGCGAAGGCTTCGTCGACGATCAGCACCTTCTCGATGCGGTGCTTGTGCAGCAGCTCGCGGACTTCCTGCTTGTCGGCGCCTTCGCGCACGGTGACCAGGCGATCCTTGGGGGTCATGACTTCGCGCACCGGCACGTCGAGACGGGTCTCGAAGCGCACGTCGCGGGAGGTGACGATACCCACCAGGTCACGGCCGGAGATTACCGGGACACCGGAGATGTTGTGCAGGCGGGTCAGGTCGAACAGATCGCGCACGCTGGCATCGGCGTCGATGGTGATGGGGTCCTTCACCACGCCGGCCTCGAAGCGCTTGACCTTGCGGACTTCCGCGGCCTGCTGCTCGACGGTCATGTTCTTGTGGATGATGCCGATGCCGCCTTCCTGGGCCATGGCGATGGCCAGACGGGACTCGGTCACGGTGTCCATGGCGGCGGACACCAGGGGAATGTTCAGCTCGATGCCACGGGTCAGGCGGGTCTTGAGACTGACGTCTTTCGGCAGGACATCCGAATAGCCGGGGATGAGGAGAACATCGTCGAACGTCAGGGCTTCTTGGCTGATGCGCAGCATGGCGGGCGCTCCCGGGCGGGAAAATTTAGGAGCGCGACATTATACCTGCGCTTGGGGATGGGCGGCAACGCACTCGGACACCAACGGTAAGAGGATTCGATTTACGTGAGAATGACTATCAACATAGAATCGCCGCCACTTTACCCGCCCCTGCCGAGATTGCCCTTGAACACGCCGCCCAGAGCCCTTCGCCGTTTCGCGCCCTTCGCCTTCAGCACCCTGGCCCTGGCAACCAGTTCGGGCCTGCTGGCCGCGGAAAACGCCAGTCTCGCCCCCATGGACATTTCCGCCACGGCCAGCGAGGCGGACGACAGCTATCGGGCGGCTACCGCTTCCACGGCGAGCAAGAGCGATGTGCCGATCAGGGAAGAGGCGCAATCGGTGCAGACCGTGACCCCGCAGCTGATCCAGGACTACGAGGTGCGGACCCTGGACGACGCCTCGAAATTCGTGAGCGGCGTGACCCAGGGCAACACCCTGGCCGGGACCAAGGATGCCTTCGTCAAACGCGGCTTCGGCAGCAACGCCGATGGCTCCATCTTTCGCGATGGGGTGCGCTCGAATCTGTCGCACAACTTCGACGCCACCGCCGAGCGCGTGGAAGTCCTGAAGGGCCCCGCCTCGCTGCTCTATGGCGCCCTGGAGCCCGGCGGTCTGATCAACGTGGTCAGCAAGCAGCCGCAGTACCAGCAACGCACCACCCTGAGCGGCTCGGCCTATAGCGAAGGCGGCGGCAATCTCGGCATCGACACCACCGGCCCCCTGGGTGACAGCGGCTTCGCCTATCGGCTGATCGCCGAGCGCCAGAGCGAAGACTATTGGCGCAACTATGGCGTGGATCAGCACAGCCTGGTGGCGCCGTCGCTGTCCTGGACCGGCGAGCGCGCCAGCCTGACCCTGGCCTATTCCTATAACGATTACACCGGCCCGGTGGATCGCGGGACGGTGTTCGTCAATGGGCATCCCAGCAGCGCCAGCTACGACAAGCGCCTCGACGAGAAATGGTCCGAGAGCAAAGGCATCACCGAGACGGCTAGCGCTCGCTACGAGTACCAGCTCAGTGATGACTGGAAGACGCGGCTGATCTACGCCTGGAACAACGACAGGTACAGCCTGGACTTCGCCCAGCCGGTCTCGTTGGCCGCGAATGGCAATCTGCTGCGGACGGCCAATGGCGCCCATTACGATTACGAGACGACGTACGCCAGTTGGGACTTCATCGGCCGGCAGGATCTGCTGGGCCAACGCCATGATCTGCTAGTGGGCCTCGATCACGAGGATAACGACCAGTACCGTGGCAACACCTACCGCAACAACAATGCCTCGCGCCGCAACATCAATATCAACGCGCCGGTGTACGGCAGCCTGGCAGCACCCAGCCTCCTGAGCACGACCCAGAGCGATCAGGACAGCAGCCTGGAATCCACTTCGCTGTACTTCAAGGACAACTGGCACCTGAACGATCGCTGGATCCTGGTGCTGGGCGGCCGCTACCAAAGTTTCAAGCAGTACAGCGATCAAGGCCTAGGCCGGGATTATGTCGCCAATCTGGACAAGCGCGATCACGCGGCCCTGCCGCTGGCCGGTGTGGTGTTCCAGGCCACCGATACCCTGTCGCTATACGGTAACTACAGTCGATCCTTCGTGCCGAACACCACCGTCGACGACCGCGGCAACACCTTCGATCCCGAAGAAGGCCGCAGCTTCGAGGTGGGTGCCAAGTACGACCTGACGCCTGGTCTGAATCTGAACGTGGCGCTGTACGACATCCAGAAGAAGAACGTAGTGACCACCAGCAACGTGGCGGGTGTGAGCGTGAGCGAAGCCGCCGGCAAGGTCGGCTCGCGGGGCCTCGAAGTGGACCTCACCGGCCATCTGGCCGAGCGCTGGGACATGATTGCCACCTATGCCTACGATCACACCGAGGTGCTCGATGATCCCAGCAACGAGGGCAAGCGCCTGCCCCAGGCACCCAAGCACAGCGGCAGTCTCTACCTGACCCACCACCTGCCGGTCCCCTCCAACCTCGGTGGCTGGCACCTCGGCGGCGGCGCGCGCTACGTCGGAGAGCGGGCCGGCGATGCGGCCAACAGCTTCTACATGAGCAGCTACACCGTGGCCGACGCCTTCCTGCGCTGGGACCTGCCGGTGACCGGCTACCAGACCCGCCTGCAGCTCAACGTCGACAACCTGTTCGACAAGCAGTACTACCCGTCGAGCGCCAACAGTCCGCTGCAGGTGGCGGTGGGCGAGCCGCGGACGGCGCGGCTGAGTGCCACGGTGAGCTTCTAAGCCAGCGGCCTGCCCTCACCCCAGCCCTGTCCCAAGGGGAGAGGGGGCGGATCGAAACGTGCAACACAGTGGAAAACGCTTCGCGGTTTTCCACGCTACGCCCAAGTTTGCATCACCTGTAGGAGCGGCCCATGGCCGCGATCCGATAGCAGCCTGCGCTCACACCAAAGGGAGAGGGACCGGCCCGGCGTCCTTAGCGGATGCCAGGCCCGTAGCGATGCTCTATCCTAGCCGCCCCGCTCGGGGCCTCGGCCCGCCTGACGGGGCTCTTTCAGTCTTCAGCCAGTCGCCTTCATGCTCGATCGTCGCGCCTTTCTCCAGCTCGCCACCGGTACCGTCCTGCTCGCCGGCCTGTCCGGTCGGGTGTTCGCGCGTGCAGCGGTCGTCGATGGCGAGTTCCCGCGGCAGGTGGAGCATGTGGTGGGCAGCACCCTTATCCCCCGCCAGCCCCTGCGGGTGGCCGTGATCTCCACCGGCCAGCTGGACGCCGCCCTGAGCCTGGGCGTGATCCCGGCGGGCACCACCCGGGTGGACAATCGCGAACTGGCCCCCGGCTATCTGCGCAGCGCCCTTGCCGGCCGCGCCGGCGAGCTGGACGCCATGGTCGATCTGGGCAGTCGCCAGGCGCCGGATCTGGAAGCCCTGGCGCGCCTGGCGCCGGATCTGATCGTGCTCAACCGCACCGTGCTCAAGGCCGGCGGCCTGGAGCTGTTTTCGCGCATCGCCCCCACGGTGGTGGCGCGCGGCACCGGTGGCAACTGGCGGCCGGACTTCCTCGTGCTGGCTGATGCCCTGGGGCGGCGCCAACAGGCCGAGCGCCTGTTGGCGGACCTGGATCGGGATCTCGCCGGCATCACGCAGCGCCTGGGAACTCAGCCGCCCTCCGCCTCGCTGCTGTTTTCCAGCGGCGCCCGGCTGCGTCTGATGGGCGCGGATTCCTTTGCCGGCGGCTTGCTGCAGGCCATGGGCGTGACCCGCCCGGCGGCGCAGCGCTTCAAGGGCACCTCGCGGGATGTCAGCGCCGAGTTGCTGGATCTGGCCGACGCCGACTGGCTGTTCTACGCCGAGCAGGGCACCGCCCTGGCCAGCCTGGAGCGGCAACCGCTGTGGCCGCGGCTGACTGCGGTGAGTCAGTCCCGGGCCGTTCGCGTGGATACCGACGCCTTCTATCTCAACGCCGGGCCCCTCGCTGCCCGCCAGGTGATCGGCACGGTCGCCGGCGCCCTGGGGATGACATGACCCCGCCGGCCCGCCCCGCGCCTCTTGCGCAACGGGCATCCGCCGCCCGCGGTGGCCTGGTGCTGGTCCTGCTGCTGAGCGTCCTGGCGCTGGCGGTGGTGGCGAGTCTGGGCATAGGCGCACGGTCGCTGTCGGCGGCGCAGATCCTGCACCTGCTGGTTGCGCCCGATGACTCCACCGAGGCCGTGGTGCTCTGGGAGCTGCGTCTGCCGCGTACCCTGCTCGGGCTGCTGGTGGGCGCCGCCCTAGGCCTGGCCGGCGCCCTGATGCAGGCGTTGACGCGCAATCCCCTGGCCGACCCCGGACTGCTGGGCATCAATGCCGGAGCGGCCTTCGCCGTGGTGGCCGGGTTGTCGCTGGCAGGGCTTGACGACGCCCCGACGCGCCTGGCCTGCGCCCTGCTGGGGGCAGCCCTGGCCGCCGGCCTGGTCTATCTGCTCGGTGGCAGCGCTCCGGCCCGTGGCCAGCCGCTGCGACTGATCCTGGCCGGCATCGCCCTCAGCGCCAGCCTCAACGCCTGCACCGGCATCATCACCCTGTTCGACAGCGCGGTGTTCGACAGCTACCGCTTCTGGGCGGTGGGCGCCCTGAGCGGCCAGACGCCGGGTGGCGCCCTCGGCATCCTGCCGCTGCTGCTGATCGGCCTGCTGCTGGGCCTGCCCCTGGGGAGCCGTCTCAATGCCCTGGCCCTGGGCGACGACCTCGGTCGCGCCCTCGGCGCCCGCCCCGGACAACTGCGGCTGCTCGCCTTCGTCGCCATCGTGCTGCTGTGCGGCGCCGCCACTGCGGTGGCCGGACCCATCGGCTTTCTCGGCCTGGTAGTGCCCCACGCCCTGCGCCTGCTGGTGGGCGCCGACTGGCGCTGGATCCTGGCACTGGCCCCGCTGGCCGGGGCCAATCTGCTGTTGCTGGCCGACACCCTGGGCCGCCGCGTGGCCCTGCCGGGCGAGCTGGAGGCGGGAATCGTCTGCGCCCTGCTCGGCACCCCGGTGCTGCTCGCGCTGATCATCCGTTCCGCCCGGCGGGTGCGCCCTTGAGTCGTCATCGCTTCGCCCCCCGCCGCTCGGCGCGCTTCAAGGCCTGCCTGTTGCTGCTCCTGCTGGCGGCCATCGGCATCTGCGCCCTGACCCTCAGCGGCGGTGCCTTCGCCCCGGCGCCGCACCGGGTGGCGGCCACCCTGCTCGGTCGGGGCGACGCCCTGGCCAGTCTGATCCTGCTGGAGCTGCGCCTGCCGCGACTGCTGGCGGCCTTTGGCGTCGGCGCGGCCCTGGGTGCCAGTGGCGCCATCTTCCAGCGGCTGGCGCGCAATCCCCTGGCCAGTCCGGATCTGGTGGGCTTCACCGTCGGCTCGGCCAGCGGTGCGCTGATCACCCTGCTCTGGCTGCAACTGGGCGGCGCGGCGCTGATGCTGGGCGCCCTCAGCGGCGGGCTGCTGGCCGCGGTACTGGTCGCCGGCCTGGCGGCTCTGGCGGGTATCCGTGGCGAGCGGATGATCCTGCTGGGCATCGCCGTCAGCGCCCTGCTCGCTTCGCTCAACGAATACCTGCTGACCCGCGCCGAGCTGGATGAAGCCCAGGAGGCCCGGCTCTGGCTGTTCGGCAGCCTCGACATGCTGACCTGGAGTCGCACCCTGACCCTGCTCGCCGGTTGCCTGCTGCTCCTGCCGCTGGCCGCCTGGCTGGCGCGGCGGCTGCGCCTGCTGGAGCTGGGCGACGACCTGGCCCGCGCCCTGGGCCTGGCCGTGCTGCCCAGCCAGAATCTGCTGCTGGCGGTCGCCGTGGCCCTGGCCGCCCTGGCCATCGCCACCGCCGGCCCCATCGGCTTCGTCGCCCTGGCGGCGCCCCAGCTGGTCCGCCGCCTGACCCGCAGCGCCGATCTCGGCATCCTCGCCCCCGCCCTGCTCGGCGCCTGCCTCACCGCCCTGGCCGACCTGCTGGCCCAGCGGCTGCTGGCGCCCTTCCAGATTCCGGTCGGGTTGCTCACCGGCGCCCTGGGCGGCCTCTATCTGATCTTCCTGCTGAGCCGCGAATGGCGGCGGACCCCATGAGCCAAGACGCCCCCTCCAGTCGCCTCGCCGCCCACCGCCTCACCGTGGGCTACGGCGGCCAGCCGATCTGCGCCGACCTCGATGTGCGGCTGCCAGATGGCCGCTTCACCGTCATCATCGGCCCCAACGGCTGCGGCAAGTCGACCCTGCTGCGCAGCCTGGCGCGGCTGATCCGCCCCAGCGCCGGCGAGGTGCGCCTGGACGGCCAGCTGATCCAGGACCTGCCGACCCGCGAGGTGGCCCGGCGTATCGGCCTGCTGCCGCAGAGCGCGGTGGCACCGGACGACATCCTGGTCAGCGACCTGGTGGCCCGCGGGCGTCATCCCCATCGTCAGGCCTTCGCCGGCTGGACGGAGGCCGACGAGCGCGCGGTGCAGCACGCCCTGGAAGCCACCAACACCCTGGAGCTGGCCGAGCGGGCGGTGGACAGCCTCTCCGGCGGGCAGCGCCAGCGGGTGTGGATCGCCCTGGCGCTGGCCCAGGAGACCCCGCTGCTGCTGCTCGACGAGCCCACCACCTTTCTCGACATCGCCCACCAGGTGGAGCTGATGGAGCTGCTCTGCCGCCTCAATCGGGAGGGTGGCCGCACCCTGGTGGCGGTACTGCACGACCTCAACCAGGCCTGTCGCTACGCCGACCACATCATCGCCCTGCGCGCCGGCCGCATCCTCGCCGAGGGCCCGCCGGCGGAGATCGTCACCCCCGAGCTGATCGAGGCGCTGTACGGCCTCAGGTGCGCGGTGATCGAGAATCCCCTGGCGGGCACGCCGCTGGTGATTCCCTATTAGACGCAGGCCCCGGAAAACGCTGCGCGGTTTTCCAGGCTACCGCTAGGGTGGACAAGGGCGCCGCCTCGTCCACCGTTGCACCCCATCTTGTCGGACGACCCCGCAGGTGCTCCACTGGCGATCCAGAACAACAACGGAGCCCGCCATGCATATCGTCATCCCGGACGACTACCAGCACGTCGTCGAAACCCTGGATTGCTACCCCCTGCTCCAGCGCGCCGGGCATCAGGTGACGCTCTATCACGATGCCGAGCGCGATCCCAAGGTGCTGGTGGAGCGCTTCCGCGATGCCGATGCGCTGGTGCTGACCCGCGAGCGCACCCGTATCGACGCCGAGCTGCTGGCGCACCTGCCACGCCTCAAGCTGATCAGCCAGACCGGCAAGGCCACCGCCCACCTCGATGTGGCCGCCTGCACCCACCGGGGAATAGCGGTCTGCGAAGGCAGTGGTTCGCCGGTCTCCACCGCCGAGCTGACCTGGACGCTGATCCTCATGGCCCGGCGCAAGCTCAAGCCGGCCATCGACGCCCTCTATGCCGGACGCTGGCAGGTCAACCTGGGCGAACGGCTGGATGGGCAGCTCCTCGGCATCTGGGGCTACGGCAAGATCGGCCAGCGCCTGGCGCGCTACGGGCAGGCCTTCGGCATGCCGGTGCTGGTCTGGGGCAGCGAGGCCTCGCGCGCCCGCGCCGAAGCCGACGGCCATCGCGCGGCGACCAGCCAGGCGTCTTTCTTCGCCGAGGCCGATGTCATCAGCCTGCATCTGAGATACAGCGAGCGCAGCCGCGGCTGCGTGCGGGCCGAAGACCTGGCGCGGATGAAGAAGAGCGCCCTGCTGGTCAACACCGCCCGCGCCGGCCTGATCGAACCCGGCGCCCTGCTCACGGCGCTGGAACAGGGTCATCCCGGCCAGGCGGCGCTGGATGTCTTCGAGCAGGAGCCGGTGGCGCCGGACGATCCCCTGCTCGCCCATCCCCAGGTGCTCTGCACCCCGCACCTGGGGTACGTGGAAAAGCACAGCTACGAACTCTATTTCGGCGAGGCCTTCGCCAACCTGGTGGGCTTCTTCGCCGGCGAACCGACGGGGCTGGCCAATCCGGAGGTGTTGGGGCGGTAGGCTTGGGGGCGCGTGGATAAGGCTGCGCCGTTATCCACTCTACGCAGCGCTCTGTTGGGCGCAGCGAGGCTTGACAACTGCACCCCAGCCCTCTCCCAGAAAGAGAGGGGGAAAAGCGGTGTACACCTCGCAGGTTGGGTTGAGCGCAGCGAAGCCCACCATTGTCCAGGCTTGAGCGCTGTTGGGTTTCGACGATGAAGCCGTCTCAACCCAACCTACGACAACCGCTCCCTTATCGCAGCGGCGAAGGCGGCGGGGGCTTCCTGGGGGATGTTGTGGCCGCAGCCGGGTAGCACCTCGTAGCGGAAGGGTCCGCTGAAGTGCTGCACCACCCTGGCTTCACCCTGCACCGTGGTGACCCCATCGTCGGCACCGGCCAATACCGTGGTGGGCACGGGGATGGGTGGCTGCGCCGCCAGCCGGCGCTCGGTCTCGGCATAGGCCGGAGCGTCCGGGGCCAGGCCGTAGCGGTGGCGATAGGAGTGGATCACGGTGTCGACGAAGTCGGGATTGTCGAAGGCCGCAGCGGTAAGCGCATAGGTGGCATCGCTGAAGCGCCAGCTGGGTGACCACAGCGACCAGAGCAGTCGACAGAAGTCGCGGCGATGTTCCGCCAGGCCGGCGCGCCCTCGTTCACCGTGGAAATAGTACTGGTACCAATAGCGCAGCTCCGCCGCCGGCTCGGCCGGCTGGGTCGCCGCGGCGGCGATGTCCTGGATCGGATAGCCGTCGCCCAGCACCAGCCCCGCGACCCGTTCGGGCCAGAGGGCGGCGACGATGCCGGCGGCGCGGCCACCCCAGTCGTAACCGGCCAGGGTCGCCCGCTCCAGGCCCAGGGCATCGAGCAGCGCCAGGACGTCATGGGCCAGGGCCGCCTGCTGGCCGGAGCGCGGGGTATCGGCGCTCAGGTAGCGGGTGGCGCCGTAGCCACGCAGAAAGGGGACATAGACCCGGCAGCCAGCGGCGGCCAGTTCATCGGCCACCTCGGCGTAGGCGTGGATGTCGTAGGGAAAGCCATGCAGCAGCAGGACCGGCGCGCCGCCGTCCGGTCCCTGGACCTGATAGGCCACGTCCAAGACGCCGGCCTGGATGGAGGTGAGCATCAGAGTTCTCCGCAAAGGGTGTTGTAGAGCGGAGAGGTGGGCGGGCCTGGGAGTTCCCAAGGTGGCCACTTCGCGTGGAAAACGCTGCGCGGTTTTCCACCCTACCGGGCTACGGCGTCTGAGAGCATCGCGGCCATGGGGCGCTCCTACAGCGAA
>NZ_JAQYZY010000024.1:0-20630 GCF_028640825.1 Pseudomonas sp. LA5 | reverse complement strand
GGGTGACTCCGTAGGAGCGGCCCATGGCCGCGATCGACATGACCATGACAGGTCCGCTACCCCGCCAGATACCGCCCGATCAGGGTCACGCCGGAGACCAGCACCAGCCAGGTCACCAGGCGGGTGAAGCGTTCGCGGGACAGGCGGCGTTGCAGGTGGCGGCCGATCCAGCCGCCGAGCAGCATGGCGGGCAGCAGGCAGACCGCGAGGAGCAGCAGGCGGCCGTCGCTGTAGGCGCCGGCGATCAGCAGCAGGACGATGCGGATGGAGGCGCTGCAGCCGATGAGAAAACTCTGGGTGCCGCGGATGGCGTTCTTGTCTTCCAAGCGACCGTTGAGATCGAGCGCATAGAGAAAGCCGCCGCTGCCGAACAGGGCGCCACAGAGGCCCCCAACCCCGCCCGCCGGGATCGACCAGGCTGGCGCCAGCTGGCGAAAGCCCTTGGGGGTGAGCAGGCTGTAGGTGGAATAGACGACCACGAAGAGGCCCAGCCAGAGCATCAGCAGCCGGGCATCGGTGCGCATCAGCAGGTAGGTGCCCAGGGCCGCGCCGAGCAGCAGCATCGGCAGCAGCCGTCCGAGTTCGCGGCCGGCGATGGCGCGGCGATCCGGCAGCCAGTTGTGGAAGGAGGCGAGGAAATCCAGCATCACAAGCAAGGGCACGATGCGCGACAGGGGCATCCAGCTGGTGAGCAAGGGACCGGCGACCAGGGCGCTGCCAAAGCCGGCGACGCCAAAGATCAGATAGGCCAGGACCACGATGGCTTCGATGAACAGCCAGTCGATGGGGCTGAAGGCGGGAATCAGGGCAGCGAGGGTTTCGAGCATGGGGCGCATCCTGCGACAGAAAGCTCATTCTGCGCCCCGGAAACAGCCGGTGAAAACCGCCGGCTGCCCGCGTTCACGGCAACCGGCGATCCAGAGCGCCTCAGGGAATCAGGCGCTGGGCCCGCAGCCGGGTGAAGAGGTCGAGAAAGCTCGCCCGGGTGTCGCGATAGCCGAAGAAGCCCAGGTCACGACTCTTGGTCATGTCGTTGAGGCACTCGATCTCGCGGCCCAGGTCGGCGTCGCTGTGCCACCAGGAGGCCAGCTTGTCGACGTCGGCTTCCACCAGGTCGTGCTCCTCGGCGAGCTTGCGCCACTGCGCCGGCGCCACGTCCTTCAGCCGCGCTTCCAGCGGCATGGGCTGCTCGGGATAGGGTGCCGGCTCCAGGTCGAAGAAGGCGGCGATCTCGCCCCACAGCCAGCGCCAGCGAAAGACGTCGCCGTTGACGGTGTTGAACGCCTGGTTGCGCGCGGCCGGCGCCAGGGCGGCCCATTCCAGCTGCTCGGCGAGCAGACCGGCGTCGGTGACGTCGGTGATGCCGTCCCACTGGGTACGGGAACCGGGGAAGACGAAGGGCTGGCCAGTGGCCTTGCACAGGGAGGCATAGACCGCCAGGGTCAGGCCCATGTTCATGGCGTTGGTGCCCTTGGCCTGGCCGATCATGCTGTGGGAGCGGTGCACGCTCCAGCCGAAGCCGTGCCGCTCGGCGGCGGCGAAGAGGATGTCTTCCAGGGTGTAGTAGAAGTTGGCGCCGGCCTGGCGCGGCTCGCTTTCACGGAAAGGCGTCTCGGCCTTGCCACTGCCGTATTCCTCGAAGGAACCCAGGTAGTGCTTGGTACCGGTGACCAGCGCCAGGTGCTGCAGCGGCGCGCCGTCCAGGGCCTGGCAGAGGTTGTCCATCATGGCGCCATTGGCCTCGACGTTTTCCTTCTCGGTGGCACGCCGGGTCCAGGTGCAGAAGAACACATGGCTGATCGGCAGACCGGCCAGGGCCTGGCGGGTGGACGCGGCGTCGAGCAGGTCGGCGGCGACCGGGATGACGCCTTCCTGCGCCACCGGCTTGCGTGCCAGACCGTAGACGGTCCAGCCTGAGGCGACCAGGGTGTTGGCCAGGTTGTAGCCGGAAATGCCGGTCACGCCGACGATGAGAGCGGTGCCCTTGCGCATGAAACCTCCAGATAGGGGTGAGAGACGGCCTGCGACGGTCGCAGGCGCTGTAGATAAGGGAGTGCCTTGTCTCAGGGTTGATTCCAGCCTATTGGAGAATTAACGGCGTATCCTGGGTATAAATTCCTATTTAACAGGAATCAGATTCCGCAATCGGGAGCCAGCCTTGTATTCCTCCGAACGCCTCAAGGGCCTCGACGTCTTCGTCACCGTGGCCGACCTCGGCAGCTTCACCGCGGCCGGCGAGCGCCTCAATCTCACCGGCTCGGCCATCGGCAAGAGCGTGGCCCGCCTGGAAAGCCGCCTGGGCGTGCGGCTGTTCCAGCGCACCACCCGCCGCCTGACCCTGACCGAGGCCGGCGCCAGTTTCTATCGCACCTGCACCGGGGTGCTGGCCGAGCTGGAACAGGCCGAGCTGGGGCTGACCGCTCAGGAGGGCGAGCCCCATGGCCGGGTGCGCATCGACCTGCCCGCCTCCTATGGCCGCCTGCATGTGCTGCCACTGATCCTGGAGCTGCTGCATCGCTATCCGCTGTTGCAACCGGATCTGTCGCTGTCGGATCGCTTCGTCGATCCGGTCCACGAGGGCATCGACATCCTGGTGCGCATCGGCGGCTCCGACGCCTGGCCGGCCAGCCTGGGGCATCGGTTCCTCGGCACCCAGCGCCAGGTCTTCTGCGCCGCTCCGGCCTATCTCGCCCAGCATGGCCGACCCCGGACCCCGGCGGAGCTGGTCGATCACCAGTGCATCGGCTTTCGCCAGGCCGACGGCCTGATCAGCCCCTGGCAGTTGCGCGGCGAGCAGCCGGGCGACAGCGAACGCTGGGTGTTCCAGCCGCGCCTGGTGGTGGGTGATGGCGAAGGCGAGGTGCTGGCCGCCCTGGCCGGGCATGGCATCGCCCAGTTGCCGACCTGGCTGATCGCCACGCACCTGGCCAGCGGCGCCCTGGTGGACGTGCTACCCGAGCACGGCGTCGAGGGCTCGCCGATCAACCTGGTGTGGCCGCGCAGTCGCGAGACCCTGCCGCGGGTCCGGCTGTTGCTGGAGCATCTGGCCAGTCGCCTGCTGCCTACCGTGGCACCGAAGCTTACGCACTAGCCACGACCGCGCGACGACCGGCCCCGGCTGCCGCGCCGGGAGCGGGAACATCCGCGCGGGCACCCCGGTCGTAAACTCTCGCACCCCCGCCCGTCCATGAGTTCCATCGATGGGCGGCATGACGATTATCGAGACGATCGATTGGCGCCGTCGGCTCTGGCTCAGCAGGATCGGCGGTTTGTCACCTGGCCAGGTCCGCCTGGCCGCGACGTTCCACCCCCCGGTTCCACCACCTAGATGAGGTATCTCATGAGCCAAGCCCAAGGCTACGCTGCCCAGTCCGCCGACCAGCCCCTGGCGCCCTACTCCTTCGAGCGGCGCGAACCCGGCGCCCACGACGTGCAGATCGACATCCTCTTCTGCGGCGTCTGCCATTCGGACCTGCACACCGCACGCAACGAGTGGAACAACACCCTCTTCCCCTCCGTGCCCGGCCACGAGATCGTCGGCAAGGTGACCGCGGTCGGTGCCCACGTGAAGAACTTCAAGGTCGGCGACAGCGTCGGCGTCGGCTGCATGGTCGACAGCTGCCAGCACTGCGCCCCCTGCGATGCCGGCGAAGAATCCTATTGCGAGAACGGCTTCACCGGCACCTACAACGGCAACCTCTACGGCGGCAGCGAGAACACCCAGGGCGGCTACTCCGACCACATCGTGGTCAACGAGAAGTTCGTGCTCAAGGTGAGCCACACCGAGAACCTGGCCGCCGTGGCGCCGCTGCTGTGCGCCGGCATCACCACCTATTCGCCGCTGGCCCACTGGAAGGTCGGTCCGGGCAAGAAGGTCGGCATCGTCGGCCTGGGTGGCCTGGGCCACATGGGCGTGAAGATCGCCCATGCCATGGGTGCCCACGTGGTGCTCTTCACCACCAGCGCCAACAAGAAGGACGACGCCCTGCGCCTGGGCGCCGACGAGGTGGTGGTGTCGAAGAACGAAGACGAGATGGCCGCCCACGCGAACAGCTTCGACTTCATCCTCAACACCGTGGCCGCGCCGCACAACCTGGACGCCTTCCTCACCCTGCTCAAGTGGGACGGCACCATGACCCTGGTCGGCGTACCCGCCGAGCCGCACCCGGCGCCCAGCGTGTTCAACCTGGTGATGAAGCGCCGCCAGCTGGCCGGTTCGCTCATCGGTGGCATCCGCGAGACCCAGGAGATGCTGGACTTCTGCGCCAAGCACGGCATCGTCTCGGATATCGAGCAGATCGCCATCCAGGACATCAACGAAGCCTATGAGCGCATGCTCAAGAGCGATGTGAAGTACCGCTTCGTGATCGACATGCAAAGCCTCAAGCAGGGCCAGACCGCGGCCTGATCCCGCGCTCCGCTCCGCCGTCAACGCCCGCGCCCGTCGCGGGCGTTGTCATTTCCGGTAACGCATTTTTGGCGCGCCCTGCGGTCCTAGCGATGACGACAATCACGAGGCGGCCGCCATGCAGTGGGACAAGGGACAACGTAGCGACAACGTGCAACAGGCCAGCGGTGGACGCGGCATGAAGATCGGCGGCGGCCTCGGGCTGGGTGGCGTGGCCCTGGTGGTGGTGTTCGGCCTGCTCAGCGGCCAGAGTCCGACGCAGATCCTCGGCAACCTGATCAGCCTCAGCGGCCAGAGCGCGCCGAGCCAGCAGGAGACCACCGCGCCAGCCGACAATCGCCAGGTGGACTTCGTCCGCGTGGTGCTGGGCGAGACCGAAAACACCTGGACGCGCATCTTCCAGGCCCATGGCGAGCAGTATCAGCCGCCCAAGCTGGTGCTGTTCAACGGCCAGGTGCAATCCGGTTGCGGTGGCGCCACCGCGGCCAGCGGTCCCTTCTATTGCCCGGTCGACAGCAAGGTCTACCTGGACCTCACCTTCTTCCAGGAACTGCAGCAGCGCTTCGGCGCCGATGGCGATTTCGCCCGTGCCTACGTGATCGCCCACGAGGTCGGCCACCATGTGCAGAACCTCACCGGCACCACCAGCAAGATGGAAGCGGCGCGTCGTCGCGGCATTCCCACCGAGGGTGCCACCGGATTGTCGGTGCGCCTGGAATTGCAAGCCGATTGCTATGCCGGGGTCTGGGCCAACGATGCCCAGAAGCGGCTGAACTGGCTGGAGGCGGGTGACCTGGAGAAGGCGCTGAACGCCGCCAACGCCATTGGCGACGACCGCCTGCAACGCCAGTCCCAGGGCCGCGTGGTACCGGATTCCTTCACCCATGGCAGCTCCGCGCAACGGGTCAAGTGGTTCCGCGCGGGCTTCGACAGTGGCAAGGTGGAGAGCTGCGACACCTTCGCCGCCAAGACGCTCTGACCTCTACCGGGAGCCCTCGATGCGTCGCCTGCTCGCGCTGTGCCTGGCCCTGGCCTGGGGCTCCGCCCTGGCGGCGCCTCGTGAGGGGGTCGCCCGCATCGTCAGCGACCGGCTACCAATCGGCCAGGCGCAGGCTACCCTGCAGCTGTCGGCGGACTGGAACCAGCCCCATCCGGAAATCCGCCGCGCCCTGGTGATCGTGCATGGCCGTCTGCGCAATGCCGCGACCTATTTCCGTTCCGGCGAGACGGCCACGGCGGCGGCCGGCGCCGCGGCGGACACCCTGGTGATCGCCCCACAGTTCCTCAACGAAACGGATGTCCAGCGGCATCAGCTGCCGGACACCCTGCTGCGCTGGCAGGGCAATGCCTGGATGGGTGGCGAACCCGCCCTGGGTCCGCAGCCGCTGAGCAGCTTCGCCGTGTTCGACGCCCTGCTCGCACGGCTGGCGGAGCGCCGGTTGCTGCCCAATCTGCAGGAGGTGGTGATCGCCGGGCATTCCGGCGGTGGCCAGGTGGTGCAGCGCTATGCCGTGCTCGGTCAGGGCGAGCGCGCCCTCGCCGCCCGCGGCATCCGCCTGAGATACGTGGTGGCCAATCCGTCGTCCTATGCCTATTTCGATGCCCGCCGTCCGGATGCCCAGGGCCAGCCCGGGCCCTTCGCCGACGCCGCCAGCTGCCCGGATTTCGACACCTGGAAATACGGCATGCAGGGCCTGCCGGCCTATGCCGAAGGACGCCCGGCGGCGAGCCTGGAGCAGCACTATGCGGGACTCGACCTCACCTATCTGCTGGGCGCCGAGGACACCAATCCCAACCATCCGGCGCTGGACAAGGGCTGCGCCGCCGAGGCCCAGGGTCCCTATCGCCTGGCCCGCGGGCTGAATTACTACCGTTACCTGCAAGGCCGTCATCCGGGGCTGCGCCAGCGGCTGGTCGAGGTCCCCGGCGTCGGCCACAACGGCGACGCCATCTTCACCTCGCCCGCCGGACGCCGGGCGCTGTTCGGCGCCGACGACTAGCCTCAGCGCTCCAGGGCCGCAGGCGCGTCCAGCAGCTCCTGCACCTGGGCGACCAGGGCCTCCAGGGTGAAGGGTTTGCCCAGCAGCGCCATGCGCTCGCCGACCAGGGGCACGGGCGGTTCGTTGCCCGCCGCATAACCGGTGATGAAGAGAATCGGCAGGTGGGGTCTGAGGGTACGGGCCGCCCCGGCCAGCAAGCGGCCGTTCAACCCCGGCAATCCGACATCGGTGATCAGCAGGTCGAAGCCCTCGCCTTCGCGCAGCGCCGCCAGCGCCGCTTCGGCATCGACGGCGTCGCGATAGCGCCAGCCGAGGTCGACGCACAGCTGCGCCAGCAACTGGCGAATGACCGCATCGTCTTCCACCAGCAGCACCCGCACATCGGGCAGCGCAGGGGCGGTCGGGGCGCTGGCCATGGCAAGGGACGCCTGGACGGCCAGGGCCGGATGGCGCGGCAGCAGCAGCCTCACCTGGCAGCCCTGCCCCGGCGCGCTGGTCACGCTGACCTGGCCACGGGACTGGCGGACGAAGCCATAGATCATGGACAGCCCCAGGCCCGAGCCCTGGCCCACCGGCTTGGTGGTGAAGAAGGGCTCGAAGACCCGTTCCAGCACCGCTGGCGTCATGCCCACGCCATCGTCGCCCACCTCGATCAGCAGGTAGTCGCCCGCCGGCAGCGCCGGATCGGCGTCGGACTGCACCCAGTTGCGTGCGCGGATGGTCAGGTTACCCCCCGCCGGCATGGCATCGCGGCTGTTGATGGCCAGGTTGAGCAGGGCATTTTCCAGCTGGTGCGGATCGGCATCGACCAGCCAGAGTTCGGCGTCCAGTTCGAGCTGGCAGCGGATCTGCGGCCCCAGGCTGTGCCGCAGCAACTCCTGGAAATCGCCGATCAGCCGGGTGACATCCACCGCCTGGGGATTGAGCGTCTGGCGGCGGGAAAAGGCCAGCAACCGATGGGTCAGACTGGCGCCTCGGCCCACCGACTGGGTGGCGGTATCGAGCAGACTGCAGACCCCGTTCAGCGCCTCCGGCGCCAGGCGGCGGCGCATGAGATCCAGGCTGGCCTGGATGCCGGCCAGCAGGTTGTTGAAGTCATGGGCGATGCCGCCAGTGAGCTGGCCCACGGCTTCCATCTTCTGCGCCTGGCGCAGCAGCTCCTCGGCCTGGGCGCGATTCTGCATCTCTTCGCGCAGCTGGCGATTACGCTCCTCCAGTTCGGCGGTTCGTGCCCGCACCTGGAGCTCCAGGGTGGCGCGTTCGCGGCGCAGGGCTTCCTCGGCCTCGCGGCGGTCATCGATGTCTTCGCTGGTGCCATACCAGCGGATCACGGCGCCCGCTTCATCGCGCCGCGGATAGGCACGGGTGCGCAGCCAGCAGTGGCTGCCATCCGCCACCCGTACCCGGTGCTCCCGGTCGTAGGCCTGACCGGCGCTGCGCGCGGCGTCCCAGGCCTGCCGGGTCGTCCGGCGGTCGTCCGGATGCAGCAGCGCCCAGAAGCTCTCGGCTTCCAGTACCGGCTGGCCGGTCAGCTGCTGCCAGCGCGGCGAGAAAACCATGCGCCGACCACCGGGATCGCAGGTCCAGGTGTATTGGGGATTGAGTTCCACCAGGTGCCGATAGTGGTCTTCACTCTCGCGCAGCAGCAGATCCGCCTGATGGCGCTCGATGGCCAGGGCGGCGGTCTCGGTGACCAGGCGGAAGGCGTCGCGCTCGGCGGCCAGGGGGCGTCGCGGCTCGAGGAAATAGTTGGCGAAGGTGCCCAGCAACCGACCATCCAGGGCCAGCAGCGGCATCGACCAGCAGGCGCGCAGGCCATAGCGCAGCGCCAGGTCGCGAGCGCCAGCCCATAGCGGATCGCAGGCGATGTCCTCGACATAGACGGCTTCGCGGCGGTAGGCGGCGGTGCCACAGGAGCCCGCCAGCGGGCCGATCTCCAGGCGACCGAGATCGCGGCTGTAGGCGTCCGGCAGACTCGGCGCGATGCCGTCCTGCAGATAGCGGCCATCTTCGCTGAGCAACAAAATGCAGGCATGCAGGCGGACCTGGGCCAGGGCCTCCACCCGCTGCAGCAGCGCGTGCAGCACCTGGGTCAGGGGCAGCCCGGTGGCAAGGCTTTCCAGCGTCTGGCGCTCGTACTGGCGCAGATCGCCGGAGAACGGCTGATCGCTCGAAAGCGTGTGGAGGCTCATACGGCTGGCACGACCTGGACCCGAAGTCGGCATCTTAGCCAGCGACCCGGTAAACAACAGACTATTTACGCCTAACGGGCAGATTTCCAGCGTCAGAGCGCCGCCAGTATCTCCGCGCAGGTGTCGAAGCGCTGGTCACGCGCCGCCGGCCAGGGATCGCCCGGCTGATTGACCTGCAGGGTGTGGCAGCCCACGGCCCGTCCGCACTCCAGGTCGTAGCGGTGATCGCCGACCATCACCAGGCGGGCCGGCGCCACCTGCCAGAGGTCGGCCAGCCGCAGCAGGCCACCCGGATCGGGCTTGGGCGCCGCCTCGTCGCGCCCCAGCACGGCAGGCGGATCGAAGCAGTCCTCCAGGCCGATGGCGGCCAGGGTCAGCAGCGCCAGGTCGCGGGCATTGCGGGTGAGGATGCCCAGCGGGCGACCCTCTTCGTGCAGGCGACGGATCAGGGCCACCGCACCCGGTGCCGGGCGGGCGGCGACGGCCAGTTCGCGTTCGTGCTCGAACAGCCAGGCGTGCTTGGCCTCGCGCTCGGTGGCCGGCAGCTCGGCCAGGTGGTGGAGGATGTCGGCCTGCTCGGGAATGCCCAGGTGCCGGCGAATGGCGGCGAAGTCGTGTACCGCCAGGGTCAGGGTGCCGTCCAGGTCGAACACCCAGTGGCTGAGGTGACGCAGTGTCATGCAGGGATCCTTTGGCGAGAGGTGACCTTCGGGCACTCCGGGGGAACCCCGGTCATGCGTGCTCCGTCTGGTGGAGACAACCTTCCGCAGGAGTCTACCCATGACGACGACCGTTCGGGCGCTACTTTTCGATGTCTTCGGCACCGTGGTGGACTGGCGCGGCAGCCTGGTCGAGGGCCTGCAGGGGCTGTCGGCCAAGCATGGCGTCCGGGGCGACTGGGAGCGGCTGGCCGATGCCTGGCGCGCCGAAGCCTACGAGGCCATCCTGCCGCAGATCGCCGCGCGCAGCCTGCCCTGGCTACCCCTCGACGAGGTCCATCGCCTGGCGCTGGACGAATTGCTGCCACGCCATGGGCTGGTCGGCCTGACCACCGCCGAGGTGGCCTGGATCAATCGCCTCTGGCACCAGCTGACCCCCTGGCCCGATGCCGTGCCGGGTCTCGCGCGGCTGCGCCAGGGCTATCCGGTCTGCGCCCTCTCCAATGGCAACGTCAGCCTGCTGCTGGACATGGCCCGTCATGCCGGACTGCCCTGGGACATGCTGTTTGGCGCCGATCTCTTCCAGCGCTACAAACCGGCCGCTGAGGTCTACCTGGGTGCCTGCGCCCTGCTCGACCTGCAACCGGAACAGGTGATGCTCTGCGCTGCCCACAACGGCGACCTGCAGGCGGCCAAGGAGCTGGGGCTGGCCACCGCCTTCATCCAGCGCCCCCGGGAAAAGGGCCCGGCCGGTGGCGAGGTGTCCAGCGGCGGCTGGGATCTGGAAGCCAGTGATCTCCAGGATCTCGCCGACCAGCTGGGCGTGCCGGTGCTCGCGGGCGATCAACCCGACCCCGACGATTGAGCGCGGCCCGGGCGCTTCGGTATCCTGCCGGATACTTTTCGCCAGGGCATCGCCATGGGTTTTCTCGACAAGCTGCGCAAGAAACGTGAACGCCAGGCCCTGGCCGCCCTGCCCCGCCTGCATCAGCGCACGGCGCGCCTGCGCCGCGAGTTGCCCGACTACGAGATCGGCGCCGGCACCTATGGTGCGCCAAAGGTATTCGATCTCAAGGAAGGCGCTACCCTGCGCCTGGGTCGCTACACCTCCATCGCCGAGGGCGTGCGCATCCTTCTCGGCGGCCTGCACCGGCTGGACTGGGTGACCACCTATCCCTTCCCCGCCTTCGTCGACGACCTGGCCCACATCAGGGACTACGGCGGCACCCGCGGCGACGTGGTGATCGGCAGCGACTGCTGGATCTGCACCGATGCGCTGATCCTCTCCGGCGCCACCATCGGCCATGGCGCCGTGGTGGCCGCCGGTGCCGTGGTCACCCGCGACGTACCGCCCTATGCGGTGGTGGGCGGCAATCCGGCGCGCTTCATCAAGTGGCGCTTTCCCGAGGCCACCTGCCAGGCGCTGCTCGACATCGCCTGGTGGGACTGGCCCGAAGCCGAGATCCTGGCTGCCGGCGAACACCTGTGCAGCGCCGATATCGACGGCTTCATCGCCTACGCCCGAGCGCGCCACCCGGCGCCCTGAATCCGGCGCCCGGAACTCGGAACGCTTTCCAAGGCTCACCTTCATTAGTCATTCTTTTGAAGGTTCTCCATGGAAGCGCTCGATCTGCTGCAATGGCCGGCCATGGCCATCACCCTGCTCGCCGCCTGGCTGGTGGCCTCCCAGCGCCAGGGCCGGCGCAACCTCGGCTTCTGGGTCTTCCTGCTGAGCAACGGCCTGTGGATCGCCTGGGGCCTGCAGGCCGAGGCCTATGCCCTGATCGTGCTGCAGCTGGGCCTGGCGGCGATGAATCTGCGCGGGGTGCGCCGCAACGCCGGCGAGGCGTCGGCCGCGGCGGTCGCGGAGGCTTCGGGCAGGGCATAATGACCGGCCCTGCGTCAGACGGCCCCGCCCCATGCAGTACAGCGTCACCCCCATCGGCCACGTCCGCTCCTGCTTCAAGGAGAAATTCGCCATTCCCCGGCAACCCGCGCTGGCCCCGGCCGCCCGTGGCGTGCTGGAACTGCTGCCGCCCTTCGACCGGCCCGAGGCGGTGGAGGGCCTGGCAGGCGTCAGCCATGTCTGGCTGCTGTTCCTCTTCCACCAGGCGCTGGAAAGCCAGCCGCGCCTGCGGGTGCGGCCACCGCGCCTGGGGGGCAATCGCTACCTGGGCGTCTTCGCCACCCGCGCCACCCACAGGCCCAACGGCATCGGCCAGTCGGTAGTCCGCCTCGACGGCCTGGAACCGGGGCGGCTGCTGCTCTCGGGGATCGATCTGCTCGACGGCACCCCGGTGCTGGACATCAAGCCCTATGTCCCCTACGCCGACAGCCCGCCGGGCGCCCGCAACGCCATCGCCGAGGCGCCGCCGCCAGCCCTGGCGGTGGGCTGGGCGGATGCGGCGCGGGTCCAGGCCGAGGCCCACGGCCAGCGCCTGGGCGAGCCCCTGGCCGAGCTGATCGAGCAGTGCCTGGCCCAGGACCCCCGGCCGGCCTACCAGGTGCCGGCGCCCGAGCGCCGCTACGGGGTGCGCCTCTGGGATGTGGAGGTGCACTGGCACTATCCGACCGCGCATCAGATCCGGGTGCTGGATGTGACCGCGGCGTCCTGACGCCGCCCGGTTTGCATTCCGGCGGCCAAGGCCCCAACAATGACATTGCCGGATCGCATGAGGCGATCCGCACCCGGCTACGGCCGCCGTTCGGCCGTATCACCGATAGGGAAGCATCTATGGCTCCAAGCAGACAGGTCATCAACGCTCAGGTCAGCCCCAAGGGCAGCCTGGAGACCCTTTCCCAGCGCGAGGTCCAGCAGCTCAGCGCCGCCGGCTCGGGCAACCTCTACCAGCTCTTTCGCCAGTGCGCCCTGGCCATCCTCAACACCGGCGCCCACAGCGACAACGCCAAGACCATCCTCGAGGCCTACCAGGACTTCGAGATCCGCATCCATCAGCAGGACCGCGGCGTACGCCTGGAACTGATCAACGCCCCGGCCGACGCCTTCGTCGACGGCGAGATGATCGCCAGCACCCGCGAGATGCTGTTCAGCGCCCTGCGCGACATCGTCTACACCGAGAGCGAACAGAGCAGCCTGCGCATCGATCTGGAAAGCTCCGAGGGCATCACCGACTACGTCTTCCACCTGCTGCGCAACGCCCGCACCCTGCGCGCGGGCGTCGAGCCGAAGATGGTGGTGTGCTGGGGTGGTCACTCCATCAGCACCGAGGAATACAAGTACACCAAGAAGGTCGGTCACGAACTCGGCCTGCGCAGCCTGGACATCTGCACCGGCTGCGGCCCGGGCGTGATGAAGGGGCCGATGAAGGGCGCCACCATCGCCCACGCCAAGCAGCGCCTGCAGGGCGGTCGCTACCTGGGCCTTACCGAGCCAGGCATCATCGCCGCCGAGGCGCCCAATCCCATCGTCAACGAACTGGTGATCCTGCCCGACATCGAGAAGCGCCTGGAGGCCTTCGTCCGCGCGGGCCACGGCATCATCATCTTCCCGGGCGGCGCTGGCACGGCGGAGGAGTTCCTCTACCTGCTGGGCATCCTCATGCACCCGGACAACCAGGACATCCCCTTCCCGGTGGTGCTCACCGGGCCGCAGAGCGCCGCGCCCTACCTGGAGCAGCTGCACGCCTTCATCGGCGCCACCCTGGGCGAAGCCGCCCAGCGCCACTATCAGATCGTGGTCAACGATCCGGTCGAGGTGGCCCGGCAGATGGCCCAGGGCCTCAAGGCGGTCAAGCAATTCCGTCGCGAGCGCCACGACGCCTTCCACTTCAACTGGCTGCTGCGCATCGAGGAAAGCTTCCAGCGTCCCTTCGATCCCACCCACGAGAACATGGCCGCGCTGCAGCTGACCCATGCCGTGCCGCCCCATGAGCTGGCCGCCAACCTGCGCCGCGCCTTTTCCGGCATTGTCGCCGGCAACGTCAAGGCCAAGGGCATCCAGCTGATCGAGGAGCGCGGGCCCTACGAGATCCATGGCGATCCCGACATCATGCGTCCGCTGGATCGGCTGCTGCAGGCCTTCGTCGAGCAGCACCGCATGAAGCTGCCGGGCGGCGCGGCCTACGAGCCCTGCTACCGGGTGGTCAGCTGAATCCTTTCACGTCGGCCCTTTTTGGCCGGTTTCCCGCTTCCGTGACCGTTCGTCAGCACCCTGTTCGACGAACGGTCATCATGCTAGCCAGGTGATATCAAAAAGTCGCTAGCTAGCTATCCAGAGCGCTTCCCTGACCTGCGTCTGCCGGGTGGCGAAGTGACTTTTCCGCTTCAAAAACACCTCGCGCGCTAACTGCATGACGCTGGCCTCAAGCCCCTCTTCACCACGCCGATAGGGCAAGGCAAGCTAACCTCAGAGCGCAGGTTGCCGTGGTGAAACCTACCCGGACGGAGATCCCGCCGGGCCGTCTTCATCCAGCCGCGCCAGACTTCCTGCCGAGGCCACGGAATGAACAATTGGCTGGGACTCGACTTCCTTGTCGCCCCTCTTGCCCAGGAGCAGGTGCACCTGCACGGCCAGCATGATGGCTGGCTGGTGACGCTCGCCTATCTCGTCGCGGTCAGTGCCTGCTACGTCACCCTGGTGTTCGCCGAGCGCATCGGCCAGACCCGTACCCTGGCGCGGCGGCGTGCCTGGAGTCTGATGGGCGCCCTGAGCTTTGGCTTTGGCGTCTGGGGCATGCACTTCATCGCCATGCTGGCCTTCACCGTGCCCACCCGGGTGCACTACGACCTCTTCATCACCGTGGCCTCGCTGCTGATCGTGGTGCTGGCCGGACTCATGGCCATGCCCGCCCTCAGTCAGCCCGACCTCACCCTGGGTCAGCGGCTCAAGGCCGGCACGGTGCTGAGCCTGGGCATCGTGCTCATGCACTACACCGGCATGGCCGCGGTACATACCGAGGCGGTGGTGCTCTATCGCCCGCTGCCCTTCCTGTTGTCGATCGGCATCGCCGTAGGGGCCAGCTTCGCCGCCCTGCAACTGATCCAGATCTTTCGCCGCCACTACACCGGCATCTATCGCTGGCTGCGCATCGCCACCGCCCTGGTGATGGGCCTGGCGATCGCCGCCATGCATTTCACCGGCATGTGGTCCATGGTGCTGATCGCCCCCGCCGAGACCGAAAGCACCCTGCAAGGCGCCAGCAATTCCTGGCAGCTCGGCGTCGGCATCGCCATCATCGCCCTGCTCCTGGGGATCGGCGGCCTTGGCGCGGCCTGGGCGGATCGCCAGCTGCAGCGCAAGGAAAACGACCTGGAGCGGGTCAATTCCCTGGTCGGCCAGCTCGACGAAGCCCGCGCTTCGCTGCAACAGGCGGCGCACTACGATCCCCTCACCGACCTACACAATCGCCGCGCCTTCAACCAGGCCTTCGCCGAGATCCTCGAACGCCACGCCCAGCAGGGGCGCAGCCTGGGGGTGATGTTTCTCGACATCGATCACTTCAAGCGCATCAACGACAGCCTCGGCCACGACGCTGGCGACCAGCTGCTGGTGGCCATGGCCAGGATCATTCGCGACGCGGTGCGCGAAGGCGATCTGGTGGCCCGCTTCGGCGGCGACGAATTCTGCATCCTCGCCAGCCTCGCCGGCCCCGAGGAAGCCCGGCACCTGGCCCAGCGCATCCTGGAGCGGCTGCGCAATCCGGTCACCATCGGCAACCGCACCCTGGTGATGACCACCAGCATCGGCATCAGCCTCTATCCCCGCGACGGCGGCTGCTGCGAAGAACTGCTCAAGAGCGCGGATCTCGCGCTCTATCTGTCCAAGGGCAATGGCCGCAACACCTACAGCTTCTTCGACGAGACCCTGCGCGAGAAGATCTCGCTGCAACTGGAGCTGGAAGCCGAATTGCGCGAGGCGCTGGTCGAGGAACGCGGCCTGCAGCTCTACTACCAACCGATCCTCGACGTCGCCAGCGGCCAGCTGGACAAGGCCGAAGCCCTGATCCGCTGGGATCATCCGCGCCTGGGCATGCTGGCGCCCAACTGCTTTCTCGGCGTGGCCGAGGCCAACGGCTTCATCGAGGAGCTGGACGCCTGGGTGCTCAAGCGCGCCTGCCAAGACCTGGCCGAGCTGAGCGCCGCCGGCCTGGCGGACCTGCGCATCGCGGTGAATTGCTCGGCGCTCAGCCTGAGCAACGACGCCCTGCCCGGGCAGATCGCCTGGCGCCTGGACGACCACCAGCTATCGCCGCGACGGCTGGAGCTGGAGGTCACCGAGAACGCCCTGGTCAAGAACGTGCAGCCCACCGCCGAATTGCTGCAGCGCATCCGCGACCTGGGCGTGACGGTGTCCATCGACGACTTCGGCACCGGTTACTCCTCGCTGGCCTATCTCAAGCGCCTGCCGATCGACACCGTGAAGATCGATCGCTCCTTCGTCACCGGGCTGGCCGAGGGCAATGCCGATCACCAGATCGTCCAGGCGATCATCGGCATGGCCCGACCGCTCAAGCTCAAGGTCACCGCCGAGGGCGTCGAACACCTGGAGCAGCTACGGCTGCTGTGCGCCCTGGGCTGCGACTTCATCCAGGGCTACCACATCAGCCGCCCGGTGCCCCTGGCCCAGGTGCCCGAGGTGATCGCCCGCTATGCCAGCGGGGTCTGTCCGTTGCAGGCCCAGGCAGAAGCCCAGGCGGAAGCGGATGCCGACGCCCTGGCCCTGGCCAAGGCGCTCGGCTAGCCGCGGCGATAACGCAGCCAGACGCTGCCGTCGTCCTGGGCTTCGGCCGCGTCCAGCTTGAGGTAGAGCGGCTGCTGCCAGGCCTGCTCGGCGATCTCGAAGGAGGCCGGATGGGCACCGCGGCCGTCCACCAGCGGGATGATCAGCACGCTGATCTCGTCCACCAGGCCGGCGGCGACAAAGGAGCCGCTGACGTGGGGGCCGCCCTCCACCACCAGGCGCTCGATGCCCAGTTCGGCGTTCAGCAGCTCCAGCACGGCGCTCAGATCCAGTTCGTCCTTGCCGCCGAAGACATAGGAGGCGCCGATGTTCTGCAGGTGCGTCAGGTAGTCGTCGCTGACCCCTTCGGTGAGCACTGCCACCACATGGGAATCCAGGGCCTCGTTCTTCTTCCAGGCCACCTTGCCCTGGGGATCGATGGCGATGGCGTACTTCGCGGCGTCGCGCCGGGCGAAATGGTGGGTACGCGGGATGGGCGCCTGGGCGACGCCGGTGGGATAGCCCTCGCCGTGGGCGATCTCTTCCATGGTCACCCGGCCACAGGCCCAGGCGTCGAATTCGAAGCGCTCGGCCAGGCGCTCGTAGGTGGCATCGGCCTGTTTCTTGACAGCGCGGTCCCAGCCGTCGGTGAGGGCGTGACCGTCGACCGACGACATCATATGGCAGATCACATAGGGCTTCATGGGGGCTCCCGGCAATGGCGTGTCGCCATGACACGCCTTGCAGCAACCGACCGGTCCGGCGCCGGGGGAGTTCAGCCCACCGGGCTGCGGAAACGAAAAACCCGCCGGAGGGCGGGTTTTCGGGGAGCCGGGTCGCGTTACTTCTCGACGAAGGCGCGCTCGATCAAATAGTCGCCCGGATCGCCCATGCGCGGCGAGATGGTCAGGCCGAATTCGTTCAGCACGGCGCTGGTCTCGTCCAGCATGCTCGGGCTGCCGCAGATCATGGCGCGGTCGTCCTGCGGATTGATCGGCGGCAGGCCGATGTCCGCGAACAGCTTGCCGCTGCGCATCAGGTCGGTCTGACGACCCTGGTTGCGGAATTCCTCGCGAGTGACCAGGGGGTAGTAGATCAGCTTCTCGCGGACCAGGTCGCCGATGAATTCGTGCTCCGGCAGGGTCTTGGTGATGAAGTCGGCGTAGGCCAGCTCGTTCACGTAGCGCACGCCGTGGACCAGGATCACCTTCTCGAAGCGCTCGTAGGTCTCCGGATCCTGGATGGTGCTCAGGAAGGGCGCCATGCCGGTGCCGGTGCTCAGCAGGTAGAGGTGCTTGGCGGGCTTCAAGTCACTGAGGATCAGGGTGCCGGTGGGCTTGCGGCTGACCATCAGGTTGTCGCCTTCCTTGAGGTGCTGCAGGCGCGAGGTCAGGGGGCCGTCCGGCACCTTGATGCTGAAGAACTCCAGGTGCTCTTCATAGTTGGGGCTGGCGATGCTGTAGGCACGCATCAGCGGACGACCGCCTTCGGTCTCCAGGCCGATCATCACGAACTGACCGTTCTCGAAACGCAGGCCCGCATTGCGGGTGGTCTTGAAGCTGAACAGGGTGTCGTTCCAGTGATGAACGCTCAGGACGCGCTCGGTGTACAGGTTGCTCATCGATGACTCCAGGAAAAATCGGTACAGCCCGGGGCTGGATAGAAATTGCGCGACAGTTTATAGAGGGGGAAAATATCCGTGAAATGAATAATTCGAATATAGGTTATCCAAAAGGCAGATATGAGATTCACGTTGCGTCAACTCGAGGTCTTCGTCGCCGTGGCCCGCCAGGAAAGCGTTTCCCGGGCGGCCGAGGCGCTCAGTCTGTCGCAGTCGGCCACCAGTACCGCCCTCGGCGAACTGGAACGGCAATTCGACTGCCGGGTGTTCGACCGCGCCGGCAAGCGTTTGACACTCAACGCCCTGGGCCGCCAGTTGCTGCCCAAGGCGGTGGCCCTGCTCGATCGCAGCGCCGAGGTGGAAAACCTGCTGCGCGGCAAGACCGGCTTCGGCTCCCTGGAGGTCGGCGCGACCCTTACCATCGGCAACTACCTGGCCACCCTGCTGCTGGGCGACTTCATGCAGCGCCATCCCGACTGCCGGGTGCGGCTGCACGTGCACAACACCGCCAGCGTGGTGCAGCGCATCGCCAACCATGACATCGACCTCGGCCTGATCGAGGGCGACTGCCAGCATCCGGATCTGGAGGTGCAACCCTGGATCGAGGACGAACTGGTGGCGTTCTGCGCGCCCGGACACGCC
This sequence comes from Pseudomonas sp. LA5, assembly GCF_028640825.1. Taxonomy (NCBI): domain Bacteria; kingdom Pseudomonadati; phylum Pseudomonadota; class Gammaproteobacteria; order Pseudomonadales; family Pseudomonadaceae; genus Pseudomonas; species Pseudomonas sp. LA5. Next base: position 2,429 of record NZ_JAQYZY010000024.1, on the reverse strand, counting down.
CTGGCAGGCAGACAGGCCGCCCAGGCCGAGCTGGAAGCCCAGGCCTGGATCCTGCGCGAACAGGGCTCCGGCACCCGCCTGACCTTCGACCAGGCCATGCGGCACCATGCCCAGCCATTGGATGTGCGCCTGGAACTGGAACACACCGAGGCCATCCTGCGCGCGGTGGAGTCGGGGCTGGGCATCGGCTGCCTGTCGCGGCTGGCGCTGCGCGATGCCTTCGCCCGCGGCACCCTGGTGCCCATCGCGACGCCGACCCTGGATCTGCGTCGCCAGTTCTGCTTCATCTGGCACAAGCAGAAGTACCAGACCGGGGCCATGGTCGAATTCCTCGACCTCTGTCGCCAACTGACCCTGGGCCTGAGCCGCAGCGATCAGATCGACACCGCGCGGCCCCGCCCCGGACGCTAGCGGCTGGCGCCGGTCCGCCTACTGGCCCTGGTAGAGGCGCCGATTCTCCAGCTCCCGCTGCTCGTGGCGACGGTGGGCGCGCAGCGCCAGCAGCGCCAGGATGCCGATCACCAGGCGATAGCCCTGGGAATAGAGATCCAGCTCGGCGGTGGCCGACTCGCCCAGTACGCCGCTGATCAGCCGCACCACGAACAGCGTCAGCTGCACGAAGGCCACCAGCAGCAGGCCGGCCGACAGCCATTCCGCTCGGCGAAAGGCCAGCACGGCGAACAGCGCCAGGGCGAATTGCATGCCGCCGTACCAGACCCGCGCCTCGGCCACCGACGCCGAATCCATCAGTACCATGCCGCGGGCATTGGCCATCTCGTAGGGATAGAACCAATGCGCCAGGGCGAGGCCAAACCAGACCAGGGCCTGCAGACCCAACACCAGACGTGCGAAGCGAAGCTCGGACATTCCCCGTTTCTCCTTGGGGCTAGAGACGAATGACAGCCGCTCCAGTGTAGCCAGCGCCGGGAGCGATCTGCACTGCCGATGCAGACCGCCGCAGGCGGGTTAGGGTTCGCCGGAAGGGCTGGGGTAAGCTGCAGGCCTCCACCCTTCCGGCTCCTGCCCCGAGCCCGCCGCCCGAGAGATCGCCATGCCCGCCGCCCTGCCCGCCCAGCCGCCGCTGGTGCTGTCCATCCAGTCCCATGTCGCCTACGGCCACGTCGGCAATGCCGCCGCCACCCTGCCGCTGCAACTGCTCGGCCTGCAGCCGGTGGTGGTCAACACGGTGCAATTCTCCAATCACACCGGCTACGGCGAATTCAAGGGCCAGGTCTTTCCGCCCGAACACATCCACGACGTGCTCGACGGCCTGCGCGCCCGCGGCGTGCTGGAACGCTGCGTGGCCGTGCTCTCCGGCTACCTGGGCGACGCCGCCATCGGCGAGGTGATCCTCGGCGTGGTGCAGGAGATCCGCCGTCAGCGCGGCGACCTGCAGTATCTCTGCGATCCGGTGATGGGCGACGTCGGCCGCGGCATCTTCGTGCGCCCCGGCATCCCCGACTTCCTGCGCCGCCGCGCCATCGAACAGGCCAGCCTGATCACTCCCAACCAGTACGAATTCGAGCTGCTGCACGGCCAGCCACTGGCCGACACCGCCGACGCCGTGAACGCCGCCCGGCTGCTGCTCGGTCGCCGCGGCCAACCGGGCCCCACGACCATCGTCATCACCAGCCTGCGCACCCCGGACCTGCCCACCGACGTCCTCAGCACCCTGGTGGTGGAGGCGGCGGATGCCTGGCTGGTGCAGACGCCCTACCTGGACCTGCAGCCGCTGCCCAATGGCATGGGCGACGTCTTCTCCGCGGTGCTGCTGGGCCAGTTGCTCAACGGCCAGTCCACACCCGCCGCGGCGTCCCATGCGGTCAGCGCCCTCTACGCCCTGGTCGCCCGCACCGGCCCCGGCAGCCGCGACCTGCCGCTGATCGCCGCCCGCGAGCAGATCGTGCGGCCAGGCGAATTGTTCGAAGCGCAGCGGCTTTCGTAGGTCGGGTCGAGCGCCAGCGAAGCCCAAGGGTGCCGGGCGCTGTCGGGCTTCGACGATGGGGCTGTTTCAACCCAACCTACGGGTTCGCTTTGCCTCTTCTCCCCCTGGGAGAGGGCTGGGGTGAGGGAAAGCCGTCATGCCTGAGCCATTGAACGCGTGGAAAACGCTGCGCGGTTTTCCACCCTACCCCGCGCTGTTGGGCTTCGACGATGGAGCTGCCTCCAACCCAACCTACGGATCCGCTTTGCCCCCTCTCCCCCTGGTAGAGGGTTGGGGTGAGGGTAACCCCTGAACGCGTGGAAAACGCTGCGCGGTTTTCCACCCTAGCCGCCTGTTGGGCTTCGACGGTGGAGCTGTCTCAACCCAACCTACGGGTGCGCTTTGCCCCCTCTCCCCCTGGGAGAGGGCTGGGGTGAGGGTAACCCCTGAACGCGTGGCAAACGCTGCGCGGTTTTCCACCCTACCCGCCTGTTGGGCTTCGACG
>NZ_JAQYZY010000023.1:0-39051 GCF_028640825.1 Pseudomonas sp. LA5 | reverse complement strand
GACCATGGCAAGACCACTCTGACCGCTGCGCTGACCAAAGTCTGTGCCGACACCTGGGGCGGTTCCGCTCGTGGTTTCGACCAGATCGACAACGCGCCGGAAGAAAAGGCTCGTGGTATCACCATCAACACCTCCCACGTTGAGTACGACTCGGCGATCCGTCACTACGCGCACGTCGACTGCCCCGGCCACGCCGACTACGTGAAGAACATGATCACCGGTGCTGCCCAGATGGACGGCGCGATCCTGGTTTGCTCGGCTGCTGACGGCCCCATGCCGCAGACCCGCGAGCACATCCTGCTGTCCCGTCAGGTAGGCGTTCCCTACATCGTCGTGTTCCTGAACAAGGCCGACATGGTTGACGACGCCGAGCTGCTGGAACTGGTCGAGATGGAAGTTCGCGATCTGCTGAACACCTACGACTTCCCGGGCGACGACACCCCGATCGTGATCGGCTCCGCGCTGATGGCGCTGAACGGCAACGACGACAACGAAATGGGTACCTCTGCCGTGCGCAAGCTGGTCGAGACCCTGGACTCGTACATCCCCGAGCCCGAGCGTGCCATCGACAAGCCGTTCCTGATGCCGATCGAGGACGTGTTCTCGATCTCCGGTCGCGGCACCGTGGTCACCGGTCGTGTCGAGCGTGGCATCGTCCGCATCCAGGAAGAAGTCGAGATCGTGGGCATCAAGGCCACCGTCAAGACCACCTGCACCGGCGTTGAAATGTTCCGCAAGCTGCTGGACGAAGGCCGTGCTGGCGAGAACGTCGGCGTGCTGCTGCGTGGCACCAAGCGTGAAGACGTGGAGCGTGGCCAGGTTCTGGCCAAGCCGAACACCATCAAGCCGCACACCAAGTTCGAGTGCGAAGTGTACGTGCTGTCCAAGGAAGAAGGCGGTCGTCACACCCCGTTCTTCAAGGGCTACCGTCCGCAGTTCTACTTCCGCACCACCGACGTGACCGGTAACTGCGAGCTGCCGGAAGGCGTCGAGATGGTGATGCCGGGCGACAACATCAAGATGGTTGTCACCCTGATCGCTCCGATCGCGATGGAAGACGGTCTGCGTTTCGCCATCCGTGAAGGCGGTCGTACCGTCGGCGCCGGCGTGGTTGCCAAGATCATCGAGTAATCGATTGATCTGAAACGAAAAAAGGCCCCTCGGGGCCTTTTTTCTTGCCTCGTGAAATTGACAGATGGCAAAAGAGGCGTTCTTGACAGCCGCTGGCGACATCCTTAGAATTGCGCCTCCTTTAATCGGGCACCTTTTTGTCCGAGAGGAAAGCTTGGAGTCTGAGGTCAAATGCAAAATCAACAAATCCGTATTCGGTTGAAGGCTTTTGATCATCGCCTGATCGATCAATCCACCCAGGAAATCGTAGAAACTGCGAAACGTACTGGTGCTCAGGTGCGTGGTCCGATTCCTCTGCCTACCCGCAAGGAACGTTACACAGTGCTGATTTCTCCGCACGTCAACAAGGACGCTCGTGACCAGTACGAAATTCGTACCCACAAGCGTGTGCTCGACATCGTTCAGCCCACCGACAAGACCGTCGATGCGCTGATGAAGCTCGATCTCGCCGCTGGCGTTGAAGTGCAAATCAGCCTCGGCTGAGACCGTCAAGGTTTCAGTCGTGTAACGCTCTGAAATGGGCGGCCATAGCGGGTGAAAGCCCCGTACACTCAAGAGGTTCTCAACATGACGATTGGTTTAGTCGGTCGTAAATGCGGTATGACCCGCGTTTTCACCGAAGAAGGCGTTTCCGTTCCGGTCACGGTCATTGAGATCGAGCCGAATCGCGTAACCCAATTCAAGAGCGAAGAAACCGATGGCTATCGCGCCATTCAGGTAACCGTGGGCGAGCGTCGTGCTTCCCGCGTGACCAAGGCGCAAGCCGGTCACTTCGCCAAGGCCAGCGTTGCTGCTGGTCGTAGCGTCCTCGAATTCCGCCTGGAAGACGGTGAGTACAAGGCAGGTGACGAAGTTACCGTAGCCCTGTTCGAAGCCGGTCAGATGGTTGATGTCACTGGTCAGTCCAAAGGTAAGGGCTACGCCGGTACCATCAAGCGCTGGAACTTCCGTGGTCAGGACAACACCCACGGTAACTCCGTTTCCCACCGTGCACCTGGTTCCATCGGCCAGTGCCAGACTCCTGGTCGAGTGTTCAAGGGCAAGAAAATGTCCGGTCACCTGGGTGCGGAGCGTGTAACCGTTCAGTCGCTGGAAGTCGTGCGTGTAGACGCCGAGCGCAACCTGCTGCTGGTCAAGGGTGCCGTCCCCGGCGCGCCGGGTGGTGACGTGATCGTGCGTCCCGCTGTCAAGGCCCGTGGTTGAGAGGAGAGAGAACATGCAACTCAATGTGAATGGCTCTCAAGCTATCGAAGTCTCTGAGCACACCTTCGGCGGTGAATTCAACGAGACCCTGGTTCACCAGGCAGTCGTCGCCTACATGGCTGGCGGTCGTCAGGGCACCCGTGCCCAGAAGACCCGTTCCGAAGTCCGTGGCGGCGGCAAGAAGCCCTGGCGTCAGAAGGGCAGCGGTCGTGCCCGTGCCGGTACCATCCGCAGCCCCATCTGGCGCTCCGGTGGCGTGGCTTTCGCAGCCAAGCCCCAGGATCACAGCCAGAAGCTGAACAAGAAGATGTACCGCGCTGCACTGCGCTCCATCCTCGCCGAGCTGGTCCGTCTGGATCGTCTGGTCGTGGTTGACGACTTCGCCGTCGATGCGCCCAAGACCAAGACCCTGGTCAGCAAGCTGGACGGCCTGGGCCTGAGCGACGTGCTGATCGTGACCGACGCTGTCGACCAGAATCTGTATCTGGCCGCCCGCAACCTGCCTTTCGTCGACGTGCGTGATGTCCAGGGTTCCGACCCGGTCAGCCTGATCGCCTACGACAAGGTGCTGGTCACTGTGTCCGCCGTGAAGAAATTCGAGGAGCTGCTGGCATGAACCAGGAACGCGTATTCAAAGTGCTGCTTGGCCCGCACATCTCCGAGAAGGCCACCATGCTGGCGGACAGCCAGAAGCAGTTCGTATTCAAGGTTGCCACCGATGCAACCAAGCTGGAAATCAAGAAGGCCGTCGAGCAGCTGTTCGAGGTCAAGGTCCGCAGCGTCAGCACCCTGAACGTCCAGGGCAAGACCAAGCGTACCGCTCGTGGTCTGGGCAAGCGTAACGACTGGAAAAAAGCGTACATCGCGCTCCAGCCGGGCCAGGATCTCGACTTTTCCAGCAGCGCCGAGTAATCAGGGGGCATCATGGCAATCGTAAAATGCAAGCCGACCTCCGCTGGCCGCCGCTTTGTGGTCAAGGTGGTCAACTCCGATCTGCACAAAGGCGCGCCTTACGCTCCTTTGCTGGAGAAGAAGAGCAAGTCCGGCGGCCGTAACAACAATGGTCGTATCACCACTCGCCACATCGGCGGTGGTCACAAGCAGCACTACCGTCTGGTCGATTTCCGTCGCAACAAGGATGGCATCCCTGCCGTCGTTGAGCGTATCGAATACGATCCGAACCGTACTGCACACATCGCTCTGCTGAAGTACGCCGATGGCGAGCGTCGCTACATCATCGCCCCCAAGGGCGTTGCTGCCGGTGACCAGCTGCTGTCCGGCGCTGGCGCGCCCATCAAGGCTGGCAACAACCTGCCGCTGCGTAACGTGCCGGTCGGTAGCACCATCCACGGTATCGAGCTGAAGCCTGGCAAAGGCGCTCAGATCGCTCGCTCCGCGGGTACCTCCGCTCAGCTGGTCGCCCGCGAAGGCGCCTACGTCACCGTGCGTCTGCGCAGCGGTGAAATGCGCAAGGTGCTGTCCGAGTGCCGTGCCACCCTGGGCGAAGTGTCCAACGGTGAGCACAGCCTGCGTTCGCTGGGTAAGGCCGGTGCCACCCGCTGGCGTGGCGTGCGTCCGACCGTTCGTGGTGTTGCCATGAACCCGGTCGATCACCCGCACGGTGGTGGTGAAGGTCGTACTTCCGGTGGCCGTCATCCGGTTTCGCCGTGGGGCGTCAAGACCAAGGGTCTCAAGACGCGCTCCAACAAGCGTACCGACAAGATGATTGTCCGTCGCGGCAAGTAATCAGTAGAGGATTCGACTGTGCCCCGTTCTCTGAAGAAAGGTCCTTTTATCGATCTTCACCTGTTGAAGAAGATCGAAGTTGCGGTGGAAAAGAACGAACGCAAACCGATCAAAACCTGGTCGCGTCGTTCGATGATCCTGCCGCAGATGGTCGGTCTGACCATCGCTGTGCACAACGGTCGTCAACATGTCCCCGTTCTGGTGAACGAAGACATGGTCGGCCACAAACTCGGCGAGTTCGCTGCTACCCGCACCTATCGCGGTCATGCGGCTGACAAGAAAGCCAAGCGTTAAGGGGTAAGGAAGATGGAAGTAGCCGCTAAGCTGTCGGGCGCTCGTATCTCCGCCCAGAAAGCCCGCTTGGTCGCCGACCAGATCCGCGGGAAGAAGGTGGGCGAAGCGCTCAACCTGTTGACTTTCAGCAGCAAGAAAGCCGCTGAAATCATGAAGAAGGTGCTGGAGTCGGCTGTTGCCAACGCCGAGCACAATGAAGGCGCCGATGTGGACGACCTGAAGGTTTCCACTGTCTTCGTAAACGAAGGTCGTTCGCTCAAGCGCATCATGCCGCGTGCCAAAGGTCGTGCTGATCGCATCGTGAAGCGGTCTTGCCATATCACGGTCAAGGTTGCGGACAAGTAACGGAGTCGATCAGATGGGTCAGAAAGTACATCCCAATGGCATTCGCCTGGGTATCGTCAAGGAGCACACTTCGGTCTGGTACGCGGATAAGCGCACTTATGCGGACTATCTGCTGGCCGACCTGAAGGTTCGTGAGTACCTCCAGGACAAACTAAAAAGCGCGTCCGTAAGCCGTATCGATATTCATCGCCCGGCTCAAACCGCACGCATCACCATCCACACCGCCCGTCCCGGTATCGTGATCGGCAAGAAAGGTGAGGATGTCGAGAAGCTGCGTCAGGACCTGACCGCAAGAATGGGTGTGCCCGTGCACATCAACATCGAAGAGATCCGCAAGCCGGAGCTCGACGGTGCCCTGGTTGCGCAGAGCGTTGCGCAGCAGCTTGAGCGTCGTGTGATGTTCCGTCGTGCCATGAAGCGCGCCGTGCAGAACGCGATCCGCATTGGTGCCAAAGGCATCAAGATTCAGGTGAGCGGTCGTCTGGGCGGTGCTGAAATCGCCCGTACCGAGTGGTATCGCGAAGGTCGTGTGCCCCTGCACACCCTGCGTGCCGATATCGACTACGCCACTGCGGAAGCTCACACCACTTACGGTGTGATCGGTGTGAAGGTCTGGATCTTCAAGGGTGAGGTCATTGGTGGCCGCCAGGAAGAGCTCAAGCCCGTCGCCCCGGCTCCGCGCAAAAAAGCTGCTGCTAAGTAAGGAGTACGCAACATGCTGCAACCCAAGCGTACAAAATTCCGCAAGCAGATGACCGGCCACAACCGTGGTCTGGCTCATCGCGGTAGCAAGGTCAGCTTCGGCGAGTACGCGCTGAAGGCTGTCGGCCGTGGCCGTCTGACCGCTCGCCAGATCGAATCCGCACGTCGTGCGCTGACCCGTCACGTAAAGCGTGGCGGCAAGATCTGGATCCGCGTCTTCCCTGACAAGCCTGTCACCAAGAAGCCTCTCGAAGTGCGGATGGGTAAAGGTAAGGGTAGTGTCGAGTACTGGGTAGCCCAGATCCAGCCGGGCAAGGTCCTGTACGAGATCGAGGGTGTTTCCGAGGATCTGGCTCGTCAGGCATTTGCCCTGGCCGCTGCCAAGCTTCCGCTCGAAACCTCCTTTGTTAAGCGGACGGTGATGTGATGAAAGCGAAAGATTTGCGTGAGAAATCCGTAGAGGAGCTGAACGAGCAGCTTCTCAACCTGCTGCGTGACCAGTTCAATCTGCGTATGCAGAAGGCAACTGGCCAGTTGGGTCAGTCTCACATGCTCTCGCAAGTGAAGCGCGACATCGCTCGCGTCAAGACTGTGCTGAACCAGCAGGCAGGTAAGTGATCATGGCTGAAGCTGAAAAAACTGTCCGTACGCTGACCGGCCGAGTGGTCAGCGACAAGATGGACAAAACCGTCACCGTACTGATCGAGCGTCGCGTCAAGCACCCGATCTACGGCAAATACGTGAAGCGTTCCACCAAGCTGCACGCTCACGACGAAACCAATCAGTGCCGCATTGGTGACCTGGTCACCATTCGCGAAACCCGCCCGCTGGCCAAGACCAAGGCGTGGACCCTGGTTGACGTCGTCGAGCGCGCCGTTCAGGTATAAGGGTAGAGAGCCATGATCCAGACTCAATCCATGCTTGACGTCGCCGACAACAGCGGCGCTCGTCGCGTGATGTGCATCAAGGTGCTCGGCGGTTCCCACCGCCGTTACGCCGGCATTGGCGACATCATCAAAGTCACCGTCAAGGAAGCAATTCCGCGCGGCAAGGTGAAGAAAGGTCAGGTGATGACTGCAGTCGTCGTGCGTACCAAGCACGGCGTCCGCCGCACCGACGGTTCCATCATCCGCTTCGACGGCAACGCCGCGGTTCTGCTGAACAACAAGCAAGAGCCGATTGGCACCCGTATCTTTGGGCCGGTGACCCGTGAACTTCGCTCCGAGAAGTTCATGAAGATCGTCTCCCTTGCCCCCGAAGTGCTGTAAGGAGTAGCCGACATGCAAAAGATTCGTCGTGACGACGAGGTAATCGTCATTGCCGGCAAGGACAAGGGCAAGCGTGGCAAGGTGCTGAAGGTGCTCGCCGATGACCGTCTGGTCGTTGGTGGGGTCAACCTGATCAAGCGCCACACCAAGCCCAACCCCATGCTGGGTGTTCAGGGTGGCATCGTAGAGAAAGAAGCTCCTCTGCATGTCTCCAACGTTGCCATTTTCAACTCCGAGACCAACAAGGCTGACCGCGTTGGTTTCAAAGTCGAAGACGGCAAGAAGATTCGTATCTTCAAGTCGACCCAAAAAGCGGTCCAGGCCTGAAGCTGCTAGGTAGATCACCATGGCTCGATTGAAAGAGATTTATCGGAAGGAAATCGCGCCCAAGCTGAAAGAGCAGCTTCAGCTGGGTAACGTGATGGAAGTTCCGCGCATCACCAAGATCACCTTGAACATGGGTCTGGGCGAAGCGGTCGGTGATAAGAAAATCATCGACAACGCTGTAGCTGACCTGGAAAAGATCGCTGGTCAAAAGCCGGTCGTGACTTATGCCCGCAATTCCATTGCTGGCTTCAAGATTCGCGAAGGCTGGCCGATCGGCGTCAAGGTGACCCTGCGTAGCGATCGCATGTATGAATTCCTGGATCGTCTGCTGTCCATCTCCCTGCCGCGCGTGCGTGACTTCCGCGGCCTGAATGCCAAGTCCTTCGATGGTCGTGGCAACTACAGCATGGGCGTGAAAGAGCAGATCATCTTCCCGGAAATCGATTACGACAAGATCGATGCGCTGCGTGGTATGGACATCACCCTGACCACCACCGCTCGTACCGACGAGGAAGGCCGTGCGCTGCTGCGCGCGTTCAACTTCCCGTTCCGTAACTGATTGAGGTCTTCAGATGGCTAAGCAAAGCATGATTAACCGCGAGCTGAAGCGTCAGCAGACGGTTGCCAAGTACGCCAAGAAGCGCGCCGAGCTGAAGGCGACCATCGGTAATGTCAACGCCTCCCCCGAGGACCGTTGGAATGCCCAGGTCGCCCTGCAGAAGCAGCCCCGTGACGCCAGCGCCAGCCGCATGCGTAACCGCTGCCGCCTGACCGGTCGTCCGCATGGCGTGTACCGCAAGTTCGGTCTGTCCCGCATCAAGCTGCGTGAAGCAGCCATGCGCGGTGACGTGCCCGGCCTGGTGAAGGCCAGCTGGTAACAGCTAGCGCCTTTCATCGCGGTAATTGAATCAAGCCCCTTTTGGGGCTTGATTCGTTTCAGGCTGGTCTCTAGAATGCTCGGCTCGCCCGAATCGGCCTATTGCCGAGGGGTGATTTTGAGAGCCGGTAGGCTCAATTTCTGTATTAGGAGCTAATAGCCCATGAGTATGCAGGACCCGTTAGCAGACATGCTAACTCGTATCCGTAATGCCCAGATGGCTGAAAAGGCCGTTGTGAGCATGCCTTCTTCCAAGCTGAAGGCTGCCGTTGCCAAAGTCCTCAAGGACGAAGGTTACATCGCGGATTTTCAGGTCAGCGCGGAATCCAAGCCGTCGCTGTCCATCGAGCTGAAGTACTTCGAAGGCAAGCCTGTCATCGAAGAGCTGAAGCGTAGCAGCCGTCCCGGTCTGCGCCAGTACAAAGCCGTTGACCAGCTGCCGAAAGTGCGTGGCGGTCTGGGCGTGTCGATCGTTTCCACCAACAAAGGTGTGATGACTGATCGCGCAGCCCGTGCTGCTGGTGTTGGCGGCGAAGTGCTCTGCACAGTCTTCTAAGGGGAATCAGCATGTCTCGCGTTGCTAAAAACCCTGTAAGACTGCCTGCAGGCGTCGAAGTTAATCTGGCCGGTCAGGCTCTTTCGATCAAGGGTGCCAAGGGCGCTCTGGAACTGAAGGTCCATCCGTCCGTTGAAGTCACTCAAGAGTCCGGTGAGCTGCGTTTCGCCGCTCGTAATGGCGATCAGCAGACCCGTGCGATGGCCGGCACTACCCGTGCCCTGGTCAACAACATGGTGGTCGGCGTTAGCCAGGGCTTCGAGCGCAAGCTGCAACTGGTCGGTGTGGGCTACAAGGCCCAGGCCAAAGGTCAGGTGCTGAACCTCGCTCTGGGCTTCTCTCACCCCGTGGACTACGACCTGCCGCAAGGCATCACCGCAGAAACCCCCAACCAGACCGAAATCCTGATCAAGGGTATCGACAAGCAGCTGGTCGGCCAGGTTGCGGCTGAGATTCGTGGTTTCCGTCCGCCGGAGCCCTACAAGGGCAAGGGTGTACGGTATGCCGACGAAGTCGTCCACCGTAAAGAAGCCAAGAAAAAGTAGGGCATAGCAAATGACCGTCAAGAAAGAAACCCGACTGCGTCGCGCTCGCAAGGCTCGCCTGAAGATGCGCGAGCTGGAAGTGGTCCGTCTGTGCGTGTACCGCTCTTCCCAGCACATCTATGCCCAGGTCATCGCGGCCGATGGCAGCAAGGTCCTGGCCAGCGCTTCTACGCTGGACAAAGAACTGCGCGAAAGCGCTACCAGCAACGTCGAGGCGGCCAAGAAAGTTGGTCTGCTGGTCGCCGAGCGTGCCAAGGCCGCTGGCGTTACCCAGGTGGCCTTTGATCGTTCTGGCTTCAAGTACCATGGTCGCGTCAAAGCGCTGGCCGACGCTGCTCGTGAAGGCGGGCTGGAGTTCTAAGTCATGGCAAATAACGATCAAAAGCGCGACGAAGGCTATATCGAGAAGCTGGTTCAAGTTAACCGCGTAGCCAAAACCGTGAAAGGCGGCCGTATCTTCGCCTTCACCGCTCTGACCGTGGTTGGCGATGGCAAAGGCCGCGTTGGCTTCGGCCGTGGCAAGGCCCGTGAAGTGCCTGCCGCCATCCAGAAGGCTATGGAAGCTGCTCGCCGCAACATGATCCAGGTGGATCTGAACGGCACCACCCTGCAGTACCCGGTCAAGGCCGCCCATGGCGCCTCCAAGGTGTACATGCAGCCCGCTTCGGACGGTACCGGCATCATCGCTGGTGGTGCCATGCGCGCCGTCCTGGAAGTCGCTGGTGTGCAGAACGTCCTGGCCAAGTGCTACGGCTCCACCAACCCGGTAAACGTTGTGTACGCGACCTTTGAAGGTCTCAAGCACATGCAGGCGCCGGAAGCTGTTGCCGCCAAGCGTGGCAAGAGCGTCGAGGAGATTCTCTGATCATGGCTAACGCAACCGTCAAGGTCACGCTGATCAAGAGCGTCCACGGCCGTCTGGCCAATCACAAGGCTTGCGTCAAGGGTCTCGGCCTGCGTCGCATCGGTCACACCGTCGAAGTTCAGGACACCCCTGAAAATCGCGGCATGATCAACAAGGCCTACTACCTTCTGCGTGTGGAGGGTTAAGTCATGAAACTGAATGATCTGCGTTCCGCTCCCGGCGCTCGCCGCGAGAAGCTGCGTCCCGGTCGTGGTATTGGTAGCGGCCTGGGCAAGACCGGTGGCCGCGGCCACAAGGGTCTGACCTCCCGTTCCGGTGGCAAGGTTGCCCCCGGTTTCGAGGGTGGCCAGCAGCCGCTGCACCGTCGTCTGCCGAAATTCGGCTTCGTCTCGCTGAAAGCCCTGGACCGTGCCGAGGTTCGTACCTCCGAGCTGGCCAAGGTTGATGTCGATGTGGTCGATCTGCAGGCGCTGAAAGACGCCAACGTGATCAGCCGCGACATCAAGCGTGTCAAGGTTGTGCTGTCCGGCGACGTCACTCGTGCCGTCACCCTGAAGGGCATTCGTGCCACCAAGGGCGCACGTGCAGCCATCGAAGCAGCTGGCGGCAAGATCGAGGAATAAATGGCTAAGCAAGGTGCTCTCTCTGCGCTCAGCAAGACCGGTGGTATGTCCGAGCTGTGGACCCGCCTCCGATTCCTGTTCCTGGCGATCATCGTCTACAGGATCGGTGCGCACATCCCTGTTCCGGGTATCAATCCCGATCAGCTGGCCGCACTGTTCAGGCAGAACGAGGGGACCATTCTTAGCCTCTTCAACATGTTCTCTGGCGGTGCGCTGGAGCGGATGAGCATCTTTGCACTGGGGATCATGCCGTACATCTCGGCCTCGATCATCATGCAGCTGCTTACCGCCATCAGCCCACAGCTGGAGCAATTGAAGAAAGAGGGTGAGTCTGGTCGTCGCAAGATCAGCCAGTACACCCGTTACGGCACGCTGGTTCTGGCGCTCGTTCAGGCCACCGGGATGTCGGTTGGACTCGCCAGTCAGGGCGTCGCGTTCAGCGTGGGCTTCAGCTTCTATTTCGTCGCTGTCACCACGTTTGTCGCCGGCGCGCTGTTCATGATGTGGCTGGGTGAGCAGATCACCGAGCGCGGTATCGGCAATGGCATCTCGATGCTGATCTTCGCCGGTATCGTCGCGGGCTTGCCCCGCGCCATCGGTCAGTCCTTCGAGTCGGCACGGCAGGGCGATATCAACATCTTCGCGCTGATCATGGTGGGTGTGGTGGCGGTTGCCATCATCGCCTTCGTGGTGTTCATCGAGCGTGGGCAGCGTCGTATTGCCGTGCACTACGCCAAGCGTCAGCAGGGCCGCAAGGTCTTCGCGGCGCAGAACAGCCATCTGCCGCTCAAGGTGAACATGGCTGGGGTCATCCCGGCGATCTTCGCCAGCAGCATCCTGCTGTTCCCGGCATCGCTCGGTTCGTGGTTTGGTCAGTCCGAAGGTCTCGGCTGGTTGCAGGACGTGGCTCAGGCCATCGCTCCCGGTCAGCCGCTGAACATCTTGCTGTTTAGTGCAGGGATCATCTTCTTCTGCTTCTTCTATACAGCGCTGATGTTCAACCCCAAGGACGTGGCCGAGAACCTGAAGAAATCCGGAGCGTTCATTCCGGGTATTCGTCCTGGTGAGCAGTCCGCGCGCTATATCGATGGCGTGCTGACCCGACTGACCATGTTCGGTGCCCTGTACATGACGGCGGTGTGCTTGTTGCCCCAGTTCCTGGTGGTCGCGGCGAACGTGCCGTTCTATCTCGGTGGGACGTCGTTGCTGATCGTGGTGGTAGTGGTCATGGACTTCATGTCTCAGGTCCAATCCCATCTCGTATCTCATCAATACGAGTCCCTGATGAAGAAAGCCAACCTGAAGGGCTACGGCGGCGGCATGATGCGCTGATCCGTTACCCGTAAGGTTAGAGGAGTTGTCATGAAAGTTCGTGCATCGGTCAAGAAGCTGTGCCGTAACTGCAAGATCATTCGCCGCGAAGGCGTCGTGCGCGTGATCTGCAGCGCTGAACCGCGTCACAAGCAGCGCCAAGGCTGAGTGTGAATCACGCGTCTAACCCGGCAGCTAGTGTGCTGCCGGGTTGATCATTTGTTCCTACAGCGTTAATATCGCGCGCCCTTTTCTTGGCTTCCGGGGCGTCGGTAGCTGTCAATTGGAGTTTTTCTGAATGGCCCGTATTGCAGGCGTCAACATTCCAGATAACAAACACACTGTTATCTCGCTGACCTACATCTATGGTGTCGGTCGCACCACCTCTCAGAAGATCTGCGCGGCCACCGGCATCCAGCCGACCGCCAAGATCAAAGAACTGAGCGACGAGCAGGTCGATCAGCTGCGTAACGAGGTCGCCAAAATCCTCACCGAGGGTGACCTGCGCCGCGAAATCAACATGAACATCAAGCGCCTGATGGATCTGGGTTGCTACCGCGGTCTGCGTCACCGCCGTGGTCTGCCGGTCCGTGGTCAGCGCACCAAGACCAATGCCCGTACCCGTAAGGGCCCGCGCAAGCCGATCCGCAAGTAATCGCATCCGCGAATCGACAGGAATCTAGTCATGGCAAAACCTGCTGCTCGTCCTCGTAAGAAAGTCAAAAAGACAGTGGTTGATGGCATCGCCCACATCCATGCGTCTTTCAACAACACCATCGTGACCATCACCGATCGTCAGGGCAATGCATTGTCCTGGGCGACCTCCGGTGGCTCCGGCTTCCGTGGCTCCCGTAAGAGCACCCCGTTCGCTGCCCAGATTGCAGCCGAACGTGCCGGCCAAGCCGCTCTGGAATATGGTCTGAAGAATCTGGACGTGAACGTCAAAGGTCCCGGCCCCGGCCGCGAGTCCGCTGTTCGCGCCCTGAATGCCTGTGGTTACAAGATCGCCAGCATCACCGACGTGACGCCTATCCCGCATAACGGGTGCCGTCCGCCGAAGAAGCGTCGCGTGTAATAGGAGACAGTGAGAAATGGCTCGTTACATTGGTCCCAAGTGCAAACTGTCCCGCCGCGAAGGCACTGACCTCTTCCTGAAGAGCGGCGCTCGTGCCCTCGACTCGAAGTGCAAGCTGGAAACCGTTCCTGGCCAGCATGGTCAGCGTCGCGGTCGTCTGTCCGACTACGGTCTGCAGCTGCGTGAAAAGCAGAAAGTCCGCCGTATCTATGGCGTCCTCGAGCGTCAGTTCGCCGGTTACTACCAGGAAGCTGCCCGTCGCAAGGGTGCTACCGGTGAAAACCTGCTGCAACTGCTCGAATGCCGTCTGGACAACGTGGTGTATCGCATGGGCTTCGGTGCCACTCGCGCTGAATCGCGCCAGCTGGTCTCCCACAAGTCGATCACCGTCAACGGTCAGACCGTCAACATTCCCTCCTATCAGGTCAAGGTCGGCGACGTCGTCGCGGTCCGTGAAAAGGCCAAAAACCAGCTGCGTATCGCTCAAGCTCTCGAGCTGTGCGGCCAGCGTGGCCGGGTTGAGTGGGTCGAAGTGAGCACCGAGAAAAAGGAAGGCACCTTCAAGAGCGTGCCGGCCCGTGGTGATCTCTCCGCCGACATCAACGAAAACCTGATTGTCGAGCTCTACTCCAAGTAAGGGCTAGAAAGTAGGTGCATCCATGCAGAGTTCGGTAAATGAGTTCCTGACCCCCCGCCATATCGATGTGCAGGCGGTTAGTCAGACCCGTGCCAAGATCACCCTCGAGCCTCTCGAGCGTGGTTTCGGCCATACCTTGGGCAACGCGCTGCGGCGTATCCTGTTGTCCTCCATGCCTGGCTGCGCGGTAGTCGAAGCAGAGATCGACGGTGTCCTGCACGAGTACAGCGCCATCGAAGGCGTGCAGGAAGACGTGATCGAGATCCTGCTCAATCTCAAGGGTCTGGCCATCAAGTTGCACGGCCGTGACGAAGTCACCCTGAGCCTGAGCAAGAAAGGTCAGGGGCCGGTTCTGGCCTCTGACATTCAGGTCGATCACGACGTCGAGATCGTCAACGGCGATCACGTCATCGCCCACCTGGCGGACAACGGTTCGCTGAACATGAAGCTGAAAATCGCTCGCGGTCGTGGCTATGAGCCCGCCGACGCGCGTCAGAGCGAAGAAGACGAAACCCGCGCAATCGGTCGTCTCCAGCTCGATGCTACGTTCAGCCCGGTTCGTCGCGTGGCCTATGTGGTGGAAAACGCCCGGGTCGAACAGCGTACCAACCTGGACAAGCTCGTGCTTGACCTGGAAACCAACGGTACCCTGGATCCGGAAGAAGCCATCCGTCGTGCCGCCACTATCCTGCAGCAGCAGCTGGCAGCGTTCGTCGACCTCAAGGGCGATAGCGAGCCGGTCGTGGTCGAGCAGGAAGACGAGATCGATCCGATCCTGCTGCGTCCGGTGGACGATCTGGAACTGACCGTCCGTTCGGCCAACTGCCTCAAGGCGGAGAACATCTACTACATCGGTGACCTGATTCAGCGTACCGAAGTGGAGCTGCTCAAGACCCCGAACCTGGGCAAGAAGTCCCTGACCGAAATCAAGGACGTTCTGGCCTCGCGTGGTCTGTCGCTCGGTATGCGCCTGGACAACTGGCCCCCTGCAAGCCTTAAGAAGGACGACAAGGCTACTGCCTGATCGTCATTGTTCACCGAACGATAGTTTGGGAAGGAATTTCAATCATGCGTCATCGTAAAAGTGGTCGTCATCTGAGCCGCACGAGCGCACATCGCAAGGCCATGTTCCAGAACATGGCTGTGTCGCTGTTCGAGCACGAGCTGATCAAAACTACCCTGCCGAAAGCCAAGGAACTGCGCCGCGTTGCCGAGCCGCTGATCACCCTGGCCAAGGAAGACAGCGTCGCCAACCGTCGTCTGGCTTTCGACCGCACCCGTTCGAAAGCTGCCGTTGGCAAGCTGTTCAACGACCTGGGCAAGCGCTACGCCAACCGTCCGGGTGGCTACCTGCGTATCCTGAAGTGCGGCTTCCGCGCTGGCGACAATGCGCCCATGGCGTACGTCGAGCTGATCGACCGTCCGGTCGGCGGTACTGTGGAACAAGCTGCTGAATAAGTAGCGCTGTTCTGGAAAAAGCCGGGCTCCTGCCCGGCTTTTTCATGCCTGGCGTTTGGCGAAGCCGCAGGCAGGGCCCTTCTACTTGGATTTTCTATCAGGATGCTAGGATCAATAAATTAGTCCTAAAGTATTGCTTTGGCGATACTTCTCCCACGCGATCAGCAAGCGCTATTCAAGGGAGACAACCTGTGACCGATACCAAGATCCTCACCACCGCCAGCGGTATTCCGGTGGCCGACAACCAGAATTCCCGTACCGCCGGCCCGCGCGGTCCGCTGATGCTCGACGACTTCCATCTGATCGAGAAGCTGGCCCACTTCAATCGTGAGGTCATTCCCGAGCGACGCGTGCACGCCAAGGGTTCTGCCGCCTATGGCACCTTTACCGTCACCCAGGACATCACCCATCTCTCCAGCGCCAAGCTGTTCGCCAGCGTCGGCAAGCAGACCGAGACCATCCTGCGCTTTTCCACCGTGGGTGGTGAGCGCGGCTCTGCGGATACCGAGCGCGATCCGCGTGGCTTCGCCCTCAAGTTCTATACCGAAGAAGGCAACTGGGACATCGTCGGCAACAACACCCCGGTGTTCTTCATCCGCGATCCGCTCAAGTTTCCCGACTTCATCCACACCCAGAAGCGCGATCCCTGGAGCAATCTGAAGAGTCCGCAGATGATGTGGGACTTCTGGTCGCTGTCGCCGGAATCGCTGCATCAGGTGACCATCCTGTTTTCCGATCGCGGCATCCCGGATGGCTATCGCTTCATGCATGGATTCGGCAGCCATACCTTCAGCCTGATCAATGCCCAGGGCGAACGGCACTTCGTGAAGTTTCACTTCAAGAGCCAGCAGGGGATCAGGAACCTGGCGCCGACCGAGGCCGCACGTCTGGCCGGGAGCGATCCGGACTACAGCCAGCGCGACCTGTTCCAGGCCATCGAGCGCGGCGAATTCCCCCGCTGGAAGCTGTGCATCCAGGTGATGAGCGAGCAGGAAGCGGCCGGTCGCGCCGAAAATCCTTTCGACGTCACCAAGGTCTGGTCGCAGCAGGACTATCCGTTGCAGGAGGTAGGCCTGCTGGAGCTCAATCGCAATCCGCAGAACTACTTCGCCGAGGTGGAGCAGGCGTCCTTCGCGCCAAGCAACGTGGTACCGGGCATCGGCCTGTCGCCGGATCGCATGCTGCAAGGACGGGTGTTCGCCTATGCCGATGCCCAGCGCTATCGGGTGGGAACCAACTACCAGCAGTTGCCGGTCAATGCGCCGCGCTGCCCCTATGCCAACAACCAGCGTGACGGGGCCATGAGATTCGATGGCAATGGCGGTTCCCAGCCGAACTACGAGCCCAACAGCTATAGCCATACGCCCAGGCAGGCGCCGCAATATCGTGAGCCGGCGCTGAATTTCGCCGGTCCGGCCGATCGCTACGACCACCGGGTGGACGAGGATTACTACAGTCAGGCCGGTGCGCTGTTCCGCCTGATGAACGCGGACCAGCAGGCGTTGCTGATCGACAATATCGTCGGTGCCATGGCTTCGGTGACCCGGGATGTCCAGCTGCGGCAGATCGGTCATTTTCTCAAGGCCGATCCTGCCTATGGCATGGGTATCGCCAAGGAGCTGGGGATGGATCCCAGCGAAGTGGCCTGACCCAAGGGGTAGAAGGAGCCCGGCGGATGCCGGGCTTTTTTTGCCGCTAAAAAAGTGCGGGAAAGGCTGCCTCGGACGCCACTTGCGACGTCGCAGTGCTAAGGTTCGCATCAAGCGCGAAAACACGAGGCTCGCTCTCCCGTCATGACTGTGTTTGGAGTGTCTTTGCGCCAGCTCTGGGCGCACGAAAAGGCCAGCTATGGCGTTCGCGTATTTGTCGCCCTGAGCGGCGCCATGGCCGTCTGCTGGTCGCTGGGCGATCTGCGCGCGTTGTCGCCGGTGTTTCTCGGCATCATCGCCAGCGCCCTGGCGGAAACCGATGACAGCTGGCTGGGCCGTCTCAAGTCCCTGGTGGTCACCCTGCTGTGCTTCGCGGTGGCCGCCTTCGCGGTCGAACTGCTGTTTCCCTATCCCTGGATCTTTGTGGTGGGCCTGGGCCTGGCCACCTTCAGCCTGACCATGCTCGGCGCCATCGGCGAGCGCTACGCGTCCATCGCCCAGGCTACGGTGATCCTGTCGATCTACGCCATGATCGGTGTGGATCAGCGGCTGGGTACCCAGGTGCCGTTGTGGTACGAGCCGGCGCACCTGCTGGCCGGGGCGCTGTGGTACGGCCTGCTCTCGGTGCTCTGGTGCGCGCTGTTCGCCCACCAGCCGGTGCGGCAGAATCTGTCCGCGCTCTATGGCGAACTGGAGACCCTGCTCCGGCTCAAGGCGGAGATGCTCGAACCGGTGCGCGGGGTGGATCTGCATCGGCGGCGGGTGCTGCTGGCCCAGCAGAACGGCAAGGTGGTGCAGGCGCTGAACCAGGCCAAGGCGACCATTCTCAATCGCTTCGGCCGCTCGGGGCGGCCGGGCGCACGTTCAGGGCGCTACTTCCGCCTGTATTTCATGGCGCAGGATATCCATGAGCGCGCCAGCTCCTCGCACTATCCCTACAGCGCCCTGACCGAGGCGTTCTTTCACAGTGATATCCTCTTTCGCTGCCAGCGCCTGCTCAAGCTGCAGGCCGCAGCCTGCCGCAACATGGGCGAGGCGATCCGACTGGGGCAGCCCTTCGAATATGGCCAGCAGAGTCAGCAGGGGCTGACCGATCTGCAGGCCTCGCTGGAGTATCTCAAGCAGCAGCAGAATCCGCGCTGGCGAGGCCTGCTGCGCTCCCTGGACCTGCTCGGGCACAATCTCTCGACCCTGGAGCGGCAATTTTCCGAGGCGGGCAACAGCGACTCGGGGGCGGCGGATCTGGATACCAGTCTGCTGGATCCGGCGGCGCGCTCGCTGCGCGAGGTGTTACAGCGTATCCGCCTGCAGCTGACCCCGACCTCGCTGCTGTTCCGCCATGGCCTGCGCATGGCGCTGGCGCTGATGGCCGGCTATGGGGTGCTGCACCTGATCCACCCGGTCAACGGCTACTGGATCCTGCTGACCACGGTGTTCGTCTGCCGCCCGCAGTACGGGGCGACCCGGGTGCGGCTGGTGCAGCGGATCGTCGGCACGGTAATCGGCCTGTTGCTGGGCAGTGCCTTGCTGGAGCTGTTCGCGCAACCGGAGATCCAGCTGCTGCTGGCGCTGGTCGCCGGTCTGGTGTTCTTCATCACCCGGACCGATCGCTACACCGTCGCCACCGCGGCCATCACCCTGATGGTGCTGTTCTGCTTCAACCAGGTGGGCAACGGTTTCATGCTGATCTGGCCGCGGCTGCTGGACACCCTGCTGGGTTGCCTGATCGCGGTGCTGGCGGTGTTCTTCGTCCTGCCGGACTGGCAGGGGCGCCGCCTGCACCTGGTGATGGCCAACACCCTGCGCACCAACGCCCTCTATCTGCGCCGGTTGCACGAGCAGTACCGCACCGGCAAGCGCGACGACCTCGATTACCGCGTGGCGCGGCGCAACGCCCACAATGCCGATGCGACGCTGTCGGCGGCGCTGGCCAACATGCTGCGCGATCCCGGGCATTTCCGGCGCAACCTGGAAGCGGGCTTTCGCTATCTGGCGTTGTCCAACACCTTGCTGGGTTATCTGTCGGCCCTGGGCGCGCATCGCCGCCAGCTGGAAGCGGCCGA
The DNA here is from genome assembly GCF_028640825.1 of Pseudomonas sp. LA5. Taxonomy (NCBI): domain Bacteria; kingdom Pseudomonadati; phylum Pseudomonadota; class Gammaproteobacteria; order Pseudomonadales; family Pseudomonadaceae; genus Pseudomonas; species Pseudomonas sp. LA5. The sequence goes on along the minus strand of NZ_JAQYZY010000023.1, from coordinate 20,376 downwards.
GCACGATGCCCTGGTGGAGCGCGCCGTGACCCGTATCGCCGAGGGCATGGAGACCATAGCCGCCGCGGTGGCGGAGCGGCGCAGTCTGCCGCCTACCGCCGAAGAGGAAAGCAGCCTGGCCGACCAACTGGAAGCCGCGGCGGATGATAACGACGACGGCTATCGACTGGTGTGCACCCAGCTGGCGCTGATCTGCCGGCTGCTACCCAATCTCAAGAGCGCCGCCAACCATACCCTGCGCGAACAAACCCGCGAGGAACCGGCAGCGGTTGCCGCCGGTGCTTGAGCAAGGTTGGCGCGACGCGCTATGTTGACCGATGTCCGTCGAATCTTTCGACGCCTGTTTATGCTGGTTTGAAGGCTGTTCCAACACATGCGTATGCGTCTTCTAGTAGTGGGCGGGGAGAGCGCCCTGGGCAAGGCGCTACTCGCCGCCGGTGCCGAAGCGGGCATCGAATTCGTCGCCCCCGAGACTCCCGCGGAGGGCTGGTACGCTGCCGGACTGACCGAGGTCCTCGACCGGGTACGGCCGGGAGCGGTGATCAATCTCGCCTACTACCGCGACTGGTTGCAGGCCGCAGACTTCGATCCGGCCCTGATGCAGCGCCAGGCGCTGGCCGTGCAGCGCCTGGCAGGCCTCTGCCAGCACTATCAGATTCCGCTGATCCAACCGTCCAGTTATCAGCTGTTCGATGGCTCCCGCGTGGCCGGCTATAGTGAAAAGGATCTTCCGCGGCCCCCCGGGGCGCGTGGCGAAGCGCTCTGGCGGGTCGAGCAACTGGTGCGAGCGCTGTGCCCGATGCATATCCTGCTGCGCCTGGGCTGGGTGCTGGACGACTCCCGCGACGGGCGTCTGGGGCGTCTGCTGCAGCAGCTGGACACCGAGCAGGTGGTGCCGATGGCGGGCGACCGGCGCGGCAATCCGACCACCGTGGGCGATGCCGCGCGGGTGTTGCTGGCGGTGGTCAAGCAACTCGACTGCGGCGCGCCGCTCTGGGGGACCTATCACTATGGCGCCCAGGAAGCGGTATCGGAATTGGGCCTGGCCGAGACCGTCGCCCAGCTCTGGCAGGAGTTCGACCGGCCGGTGCGCTGCGAATGGCAGGAGGTGACGCACCTCGAGCGCGCGGATGCCGCGGAAGAGCCACAACAGGGGGTGTTGATCAGTCGCAAGCTGCTCAACACCTTTGGAATCAAGGTGCGGCGCTGGCAGCAGGAGCTGCCCGCGCTGTTGCAGGGCTTTCGGCAGGACGAGGTAGGTTTCCATGAGTGATGCGCCCATTCTGATCACTGGCGGTGCCGGTTTCATCGGCTCCCATCTGGCCGACGCGCTGCTGGCGCGGGGCCGGCGGGTGCGGGTGCTGGACGATCTCAGCACCGGCAAGCGCGAGAATCTGCCGCTGGACAACGAACGTATCGAGCTGCGGGTGGGCGACGTGGCTGATACCGCGACGCTGGAAGCCGCGGTGGCCGGCTGCGCAGCGGTGGTGCACCTGGCCGCGGTGGCCTCGGTGCAGGCGTCGGTGGAAGACCCGGTGGGTACCCACCGGGCCAATTTCATCGGCACCCTGAATCTGTGCGAGGCCATGCGCAAGGCCGGCATCAGGCGCGTGGTCTATGCCTCCAGCGCGGCGGTCTATGGCGCCAACGGTCAGGGCCAGGCCATCGACGAAGAGCTGCCCAAGGCGCCCCTGACGCCCTATGCGGCCGACAAACTGGCCGGCGAGTACTACTTCGACTTCTATCGCCGCGAGCACGGGCTGGAGCCGGCGATCTTCCGCTTTTTCAACATCTACGGCCCACGGCAGGATCCGTCTTCGCCCTATTCCGGGGTGATCAGCATCTTTACCGAGCGTGCCCGCCGCCAGACGCCGATCACGGTGTTCGGCGATGGCGAGCAGACCCGCGATTTCGTCTATGTGGCCGATCTGGTGGGCATCCTGGTGCAGGCGCTGGAAGCCACCGAAGTAACGGCCGGGGCGGTGAACGTGGGGCGCGGCGAGACCATCAGCCTGAACGGCCTGCTGGCAGAGATCGGTCAGGTGCTCGGTGGCCTGCCGCAGGTGACCCATGGGGTCGCGCGGGCGGGAGACATCCGCCATTCGAAGGCGGACAACCGTCGTCTGCGCGAGCGTTTCGACTTCAGCCAGCCTACCGCCATGGGCACGGGGTTGGCGGCGCTGCTGCGGGACTAGCAGGCGAGGCCAGGGGCAAGCCCTGGCCTGTTGAGCTGCGCCGCTGGAGCCGTCTCGGCGCCAACCTAAGGCGCGAGTGGCTGGCGGTGGCCTAGAAGCGATAGCCCAGGCCGACCATGTAGACCCAGGGATCCACGTCCAGATCGACCTTGGCGCGGGCGCCGAGGGCGGTGTTGTCGACGTGGGCGGTGGTGGCTATGTCGATGTAGCGGATCTGGGCATTGAGCATCACCCGGTCGGTGAGCATGAGATCGGCACCGACCTGGGCGGACCAGCCCCAGGAGTTGTCGGCGCGGAAATTGTCGAAGCCGGCCGCGCTGGCGCCGCTGCCGACGTGCTCGTCATAGATCCAGGTGTAGTTGAGGCCGGCGCCGACATAGGGCTGGAACGTCGCCTTGGCGTCCAGCGGGTAGTAGACCAGGCTCAGCGTCGGCGGCAGGTGCTTGAGGCTGCCCAGCTTGCCATTGGCGGCGTCGAGCCCGGTGCCCTTGATGTTGACCTGGTGCTCGAAGGGCGTGGCCGCGAGCAATTCGAGGCCCAGGTGGTCGGTCAGCATGTAGGCGACGTTCAGCCCCAGCTGGGTGTCGCTGTCCATGGTCGCCTTGCCGCCCAGATTGGCGCCACTCAGGGCGCCTCTGTCGATCTTGACGTCGGAGCTGCGCTCGTGGGGATCCACGGTGATGGCGCCGGCGCGCAGGATGATGTCGCCGGCCTGGTGGGCCTGGGCGAAGGGGGCGGCCAGCGCGAGGGCGAGCAGGCTGAGACGGAAGAGAGGACGCATGGCGAGGGCTCCGAAGGCATTGAAAAATGGCTGGGAGCAGCCTAGCGAAGCCGGAACGGCGGACTCTTGATCTCGCTCAAGCGCAGGGCAGATCCCTCAGGAGCCGTCGCCCTTGAGGATGTAGGGCTGGATGCGCTGGGCCTGCAGCCAGTAGCCGGCGACGGCCACCTCGCTGCGCTGGGTGCCCACGCCCAGGCGGCCTTCCACCCAGTAGGGCAGGTGCAGCTTGGACAGCCAGAGATCGTGGCTGCCCTTGACGTAGACGATCTGGTTGCCGGGCGGCGGCGGTACGTGGATGCAGGCGCCGTAATAGGGGACCAGCAGGAACTCGGTGACTTCGCCCTCTTCGGTGACCATCAGCGGCACCACGTAGCCGGGCAGGCGCACCTCCTGGCCGTCCAGGGCGGCCACCGTTGGCGCGTCCGGCCAGGGCTGGCTGGCGGCCGGGCCGTCTTCGCCGAGGCCGTGGTCGACGCTGCCGGGATTGAAGCGCGGCGCATCGGCCGGCACCAGTTCGCGCCAGGCGAGTTGGCGGGGGTCGGCCTGGGCCCAGGACAGCCAGCAGAGCAACAGCAGGAGCGCCAGGCGCATGGGGAAGCCTCGTCTACAAACGCACGGACAACCCGTCCGTGAGGGCCTGGCGACAGCCGCGCCAGGCCGGAATGCAGCCGAGCACCAGCGCCGCGAGCAGGATACCGCCGAGCAGTTGCCCATCGTAGAGCGAGGGCCAGTCCAGCGGCAATGCCAGGCCGTATTCCGCCAGCAGCCAGGGCCGGCCCAGCGCGATGGCGCCATAGAGCAGCGCCAGCCCGGCGAGACAGCCGGCCAGCGTAAGGGCCAGGGCTTCGGCCAGCAGCAGGCCGAACAGATGACGCGGCTGGGCGCCCACCGAGCGCAGGATGGCCATCTCGCGGCGTCGTTCGTTGAGACTGGCGAGCAGGGCGGTGAGCATGCCCACCAGCCCGGTGAGCACCACGCACAGCGACATCACCAGCAGCGCCTGTTCCGCCGTGCCGAGCAGGCCCCAGAGTTCCTGCAGGGCCACGCCGGGCAGGATGGCCAGCAGCGGCTCGCCACGGTACTCGTTGACCGCGCGCTGCACGGCAAAGGTGGCCACCCGACTCTTGAGGCCGACCAGGGCGGCGGTCAGGTCCTGGGGCGTGAGATCGCGCCGGCGCACCTCGGCGTCGCTCAGCGCAGGACCGGGCATGCCACCGCGCCAGTCCAGGTGCAGGGCGGTCATGCCGCTCAGCGGGATGTGCAGGGTGCGGTCGACGGGGGTACCGGTGGGGGCGAGGATGCCGACCACCGTGAAGGGGTGGTCGCTATGCTCGGTCAGGCTGATGGTGGCGACACCATGGGCCAGCACGACCCTGTCGCCCAGTTGATAGTGCAGCGCCTTGGCCACCTCGGCGCCCAGCACCACCTCGAAGACGTCGTTGAAGGGGCGACCCTGGGCCAGCCGCAGCGGCTGGTTGCGCCCGTAGTGATAGTGGGCGAAGTAGTTGCCGTCGGTACCCAGCACCCGGTAGCCGCGGTGGGAGTCGCCGAGGGACAGCGGGATGGTCCAGGCGACGCGGGGATCGGCGGCGAGCTTCTCGTAGCTCTCCCAGCGGATGTTGTTGGTGGCATTGCCGATGCGGAACACCGAGTAGAGCAGCAGATTGACCGCACCGGAGCGGGCGCCCACCACCAGGTCGGTACCGGCGATGGTGCTGGCGAAGCTGGCCTTGGCCTCGGTGCGCAACCGTTCGACGCCCAGCAGCAGGGCCACCGAGACGGCGATGGTGAAGACGGTGAGGAGGGCGGTGGCGCGACGATTGCGCAGGCTGGCCCAGGCCAGCGGCAGAAGCGGCATCCTAGGTCTCCGGCCGGGCGGCGTTGAGTTGGGCCAGGGTCAGGTGGCGGTCGAAACGACTGGCCAGACTGCGGTCGTGGCTGACGAACAGCAGGCCGGCGCCGGCGGCGGCGCACTCGGAGAACAGCAGCTGCAGGAAGGCATCGCGGTGATCGGTGTCCAGCGCCGAGGTGGGTTCGTCGGCGATCACCAGCTCCGGCTGGCCGATCAGGGCGCGGGCGGCGGCGACCCGCTGCTGCTGGCCGATGGAGAGTTCGCGGGCTGGACGGCGCGGCAGCGCGGGATCGCTCAGCCCCAGGGCGCAGAGCAGGGTCAGGGCCGCACCCCGCGGATCGCCGTGCCGCGCGGTGGCGCGCTCGCGGCGCAGCGCCGAGAACTGGCAGGGAAGCAGGACGTTGTCCAGCACCGAGAGAAAGGGCAGCAGGTTGAATTGCTGGAAGAGAAAGCCGGTGTGGTCGACGCGAAAGCGGTCGCGCCGGGCGGTGGCGAGCGTCCCCAGGTCCTGACCGAGCAGGCGCACCTGGCCGCGACCGGGGCGCTGCACGCCACCCAGCAGGCCGAGCAGGGTGGTCTTGCCACTGCCCGAAGGGCCTTCGAGGAACAGCGCCTCGCCGGGTGCCAGCTGGAAGTGCCGGATGTCCAGGCATTCCGCCTGGCCCGGCCAGGCGAAGCCGAGGTCCTGGATCTCGACCAGCGGGGCGGCGGTCACGACCGTCTTACCATTTCAGCTGCGGTTGCTTGGCGGTCAGTTCGGCGCCTTGCTGACCGCTGGCGACGATGGCCTGGGCCTCGACACTGTGACTGTTGGGGAAGCGGGCGAACCAGCCGGAGAGATCCAGGCTGGCGAGCGCGCCCGGCTTGCTGCAGCTGAAGCTCATGCTGGCGTCCACGTCGAGATGGCCGCTCGCGCTGGCGTCCTTGGCGAACAGCGGGCTGATGGCGCTGGCTTCGGTCAGGCGGCAATCGGCTGCCGCGGGCAGCTTCACCAGCGGCTGGGGATTCTCCAGGCTTTGGCGCAGAGCCGCGACGGCGTCCTCTTCCTGCTGGTTGCGCGGGGCATGTTCGAAGCCCAGCAGATCGGCCGCCGGACTGCGCCACTGCAATTCCAGGCCGGTTTCCGTCTGGGCCAGGTCGAGGTGGGATTCGCCGTGCACATGGGCGCCCAGGGCACCGTGCTCGTGTTCGTCATGGTCACTAGCGGTGCCTTGGGCAAAGGCCGGTTGAGCGAGCGCGGCGGCGAGGCAGAGGGTCAGCAGGGGCAGGCGCATGGATGGCTTCCAGTGGGTGGAAAGGCGCTATGTTATGTTGTTGCATTTGCCTGTCGCAACCTCGGTTTGGCGTCGGCCGATGGCTGTGGGAGCATGGGCCTCTGCACGACGAGGAGAACACCATGGTACGCATTCGCGGAACCATCGGCAGCCAGCCCGTGGATCTCACGGTGGAACTGGACGAGACCGACTGGCAGCGCCTGGCCGCGGCCCTGCGGCCGACGGCGGCGTCCCTCCCTGCTGCGGCGGTGGCCGCCGCCCCCAGCGGGCCCAAGTCGGGCGGCGACATGCTCTGGGATCAGGTGGTGAAGTTGCTCAGCCAGGCTGGCCGACTCAGCGGGCCGGACATCCTGGTGGCCCTGGAAAAGCTGACCGGCAATCTGGGCGTGGCCAAGCAGCTGCTGGTACGGCTGAGGCACAGTCCCCAGGTGCGCATGGAGCGGGTGGGGGAGGCGCAGTTCTATATCTGGCAGGGATGAGACTGGGGGTAGGCGAGTGGAAAACGCTGCGCGGTTTTCCACGCTACGAAGGGTCCGCAGCGCCAGGCTGGCGCCGGCTGTGGACAAGGCTGCGCCTGGGGCGACGCAGCCGTTATCAATAGGTGCCTAGTACAGTGCCTGGTACAGGCGGCGGCGATAGGTGGCGACCAGCGGGTGATCGTTGCCCAGCAGATCGAAGACCTGCACCAGGGTCTTGCGCGGCAGGTCGTCACCGTAGCCGCGATTGCGGCGGAACAGGTCCAGCAGACCATCCAGGGCGGGTTCGTATTGCTGGCGGGCCAGTTGTTGCACGGCCAGCTGGTAGGCGGCTTCATCGTCGCCGGCATCGCGCGCCAGGCGACTCTTGAGCTCGGCCACCTCGGGCAGGCTGGCGGCCTGGCGCAGGAAGGTCAGCTGGGCCCGGGCGCCGGCCAGCGCCTGCTTGTGCTCATCGCCCTTGACCGCGTCCAGCACGGCCTGGGCGTCGTCCAGTTCGTTGCGCTCGGCCAGGCAGCGGGCATAGAGGATCAGCGCCAGGGCGTCACTGTTGTCTTCTTCGAGCAGCGCCTTGAGCAGCGCCTCGGCCTCGGCGAAGCGGCCCTCGGCGAACAGCGCCTGGGCGGCGTCCAGCGGATCTTCCTCGGCCGGCGGCAAGGCCTGGACATGGGGTTCGAGCAGGGCGCGGATGGCCGATTCGGGCTGGGCGCCGGCGAAGCCGTCCACCGGCTGGCCATCCTTGAACAGCACCACCGTGGGCAGGCTGCGGATGCCGAATCTCATCACCAGTTCCTGCTCGATGTCGCAGTTGACCTTGGCCAGGTGCAGGGCGCCGCCATAGGACTCGGTGATCTTGGCCAGCAGCGGCATCAGCACCTTGCAGGGCGCGCACCACTCGGCCCAGAAGTCCACCAGCACCGGGGTGCTGAAGGAGGCGTCGATGACCTGTTGCTGGAAGGTGTCGAGGGTGGCGTCGAAAATGTAGGGGACCTGGCTCATGGCGGACTCGGCAGACGAAAGATGCACTATAGGTGGGGGCGCCGGGCTTGGAAACAAGGCGGGCCAGCTCAACCCCGATAGAGCGCCACGCGGCGGAATTCGTCCGGCTCGGCCAGATCCGGCAGGGTGCAGGCGTGGAGTTCGGTGATGCGGGTGAAGCCGGGGTGGGCCAGGTCGCGCATCCGCGAGTCGGCCAGCAGGATCCGTTCTGCACGCGTCTGCAGGAGCGCCAGTAGCGGCAGGTTGGCACGGTCGTAGAGCACATCGGCGGCCAGGATGAGCTCGAAGCGCTCGGTGCTGGCGTGCAGATCGTCCATCGTCTCGATCTGCACGGCGTTGGCCCGGGCATTGGCACGGCAGGCTTTCAAGGCCAGCGGATCGAGGTCGCAGCAGACCACCCGCGCCGCGCCGGCCCGCGCGGCGGCGAGTCCGGCGATGCCCGAGCCGCTGCCGAAATCCAGCACCTGGCGGCCGGCGACGTGCTCGGGATGGGCGACGATCCAGCGCGCCAGGGCCAGACCGCTGGCCCAGCAGAAGGCCCAGTAGGGCGGTGCCTCCAGCAGGCGCTGGGTTTCCGCCGGGGAAAAGGCCCGCGCCATATTGGCCGGATCGATCAGCCACAGCGACAGGTCGCTGCCGGGCAATGCCTGCAAGGAGAGGCAGGCGTCGCCCAGCAGGGCCGTCAGGGCGGCAGCGAGATCGGCAGGGGGCGTCACGGGGTCTGGTTCAGCACCAGTTCGCCGAGATTCTGCGTGGTCGGTCCGCCGACATTCACCGGCGGCAGATAGCTGGCCAGTTGCCCGGCCTGGATCAGGCGCGCGTGGAATTCCACCTTGAGATCCGGGCGGGTGGGAAAGATCTCTGGATTGAAGGGCAGGCGGAAGGCCAGGGGCGCGCCCTTGCCGGTCACCGTCTCGCTGGCCAGCAGACGCTGGGGCAGGCCCTTGGCGTTGACCGCCAGCAGCGCGATCTCGACCTGGGCACCCGCCGGGACCAGACCCTGGGCATTGCGCAGCACCCCGGAGATCTCGCGCAGATTGGCCGGAGTGGGGGCACCGACCACCGGAACCGGTTCGTCGGCCGGGGTGGTGGGCTGCGGCGGCGTGGTTTCGGGTGGGCTGGAGCAGGCCGCGAGCAGACCGGTGAAGAGCAGGGGCAGGAGGGCGCGTGGGGTCATGGCGGGATCCGGAGGTCGCGGCCGGCGAGGGCTGCACGGGAGGCTGGAGAGGTCGTCGAACACAGGGCGCTCTTATAGCCCGGCGGCCCCTGGCTGTCGATTCGTCAGGCACCCGGAGGTTCCCGGCAGGGAGTGATCGGGTACCATGAGGGCTTTCCCTTCCGGCGATCGACTCTCTCATGCATTGTCCCTTCTGCGGCGCCCACGACACCAAGGTCACGGATTCCCGGCTGGTCGCGGCCGGTGAGCAGGTGCGCCGGCGACGTGAGTGCCTGGCCTGCCAGGAGCGCTTCACCACCTTCGAGACCGCCGAACTGGTGCTGCCACGGCTGATCAAGCAGGACGGCACCCGCCAGCCCTTCGACGAGGACAAGTTGCGCGCCGGCATGCAGCGTGCCCTGGAGAAGCGGCCGGTCAGCGTCGAGCGTCTGGAAGAAGCCATCGCCCTGATCAAGCACCGCCTGCGCGCCACTGGCGAGCGCGAGATCCGTTCGCGGGTGGTGGGTGAACTGGTGATGGACGAACTGCGCAAGCTGGACCAGGTGGCCTACATCCGCTTCGCCTCGGTCTATCGGCAATTCCAGGACCTGGCCGAATTCCGCGACGAGATCGAGCGCCTGGCCCAGGATCCGGGCAAGCAGCCGGTATGAGCGCCATGGGGAGCGACGAAGTCTGGATGGCCCGCGCCCTGGCGCTGGCCGCCTGCGGCCGCTACAGCACGGCGCCCAATCCGCGGGTGGGCTGCGTCATCGTCCGCGACGGCCAGGTGGTAGGCGAAGGCTGGCACCGCCAGGCCGGCGGTCCCCATGCCGAGGTGCACGCGCTGCGCCAGGCGGGGGAGGCGGCGCGTGGCGCCACTGCCTATGTGACCCTGGAACCCTGCAGCCATCATGGCCGCACCCCGCCTTGCGCCGATGCCCTGGTAGCCGCCGGCGTGGCCGAGGTAGTGGCGGCCATGACCGATCCCAATCCGCTGGTGGCCGGGCGCGGTCTGGCGCGCCTCTCCGCCGCCGGCATCGCCACCCGCGCCGGAGTGCTGGAAGCCGAGGCACGAGCGCTCAACGCCGGCTTCATCCAGCGCATGCTCACCGGGCGACCCTTCGTGCGAGTCAAGCTGGCCCTGAGTCTGGATGGCCGCACCGCCATGGCCAATGGCGAAAGCCAGTGGATCACCGGTCCGGCGGCGCGCCAGAGCGTCCAGCGGCTGCGCGCCGAGGCGGGGGTGGTGATCACTGGCGCCGATACCGTGCTGGCCGATGGCGCCCGCCTGACCGTGCGTCAGGCGGAACTGGGCCTGAGCGGAGACGAACTGCAACTGGCCACCCTGCGTACGCCGCAGCGGCTGCTGGTGGACGGCCGTGGCCGGGTGCCGCTGGATGCCCCCTTCTTTCAGGCCGGCGCGGCACGGGTCGCCGGTATGGCCGCGGCGGCGCCCGGCTATGCAGCGGCCGGTCACGACTACCTGGCGCTGCCCGGTAGCCAGGGCCAGGTCGATCTGGCGGCCCTGCTGACCCGCCTGGGCAGCGAGCAGGTCAATGACGTCCTGGTTGAAGCCGGGCCGCGTCTGGCCGGTGCCTTCGCCCAGGCCGGGCTGGTCGACGAATATCACCTGTTCCTGGCGCCCAGGTTCCTCGGTTCCAGCGCCCGGCCGCTGCTGGACTGGCCGCTGGTGCACCTGGCCGAGGCCCCGCAGCTGGAGATCCTCAGCGTCACCCCGGTAGGCGCCGACCTGCACCTGATCGCCCGACCGGCCAGGGACACCTGACGCCCCTGGCCCCGCGGCGGCGAACTGTGTTACAAAACCTGCGCTGCCCTCGGGTGGCGAGTTCTCAGGGCGGGGTGCAATTCCCCACCGGCGGTAACGCCCGATAAGTCGGGACGAGCCCGCGAGCGCTCTCTCGTCCTCTGCGGCGGGAGAGGTCAGCAGACCCGGTTGGATTCCGGGGCCGACGGTCATAGTCCGGATGAGAGAGAACGGGATAGCCTCGCCTGGCAGGGGTGCGAGCCCCTCGTCCGTCTGATTTCCCTTCTGTCCGTACGCCCTGTTTTTTCACCGAAACAGGAGTTCGTCGATGTCTAGCTGCACCGCCTTTCTGGCTCTACCTCGCGGAGGCCTGAGCTGATGTTTACCGGAATCATCGAAGCCCTCGGCGAGATCCGCGCGCTCACGCCCAAGGGCGGAGACGTGCGCCTTTATGTCGCCACCGGCAAGCTCAACCTTGCCGACGTCAAGCTCGGCGACAGCATCGCCGTCAACGGAGTCTGCCTTACCGCCGTGGACTTGCCTGGCGACGGCTTCTGGGCCGACGTCAGTCGCGAGACCCTGAGCCTCACCAGCCTGGGCGGCCTCAAGCCCGGCAGCAAGGTCAACCTGGAAAAGGCGCTGATGCCCACCAGTCGCCTCGGCGGCCACCTGGTCAGCGGCCACGTGGACGGCCTCGGCGAAGTGGTCTCCCGCACCGATAATGCCCGCGCCGTGCAGTTTCGCCTGCGTGCCCCGGCCGAGCTGGCCCGCTACATCGCCCTCAAGGGCTCGATCACCGTGGACGGCGTCAGCCTCACGGTGAACGCGGTGGACGGCGCCGAATTCGAGCTGACCATCGTCCCCCACACCCTCGGCGAGACCATCATGGCCGACTACCGCCCCGGTCGGTGGGTGAACCTGGAGGTGGACCTGCTGGCCCGCTACCTGGAGCGCCTGCTACTGGGCGACAAGGCCGCCGAGTCCAGCAAGGGCGGCGTCACCGAAACCTTTCTCGCCGAACACGGCTATCTGCAGCGCTAAGGACGACACCGTGGCACTTTCCAGCATCGAAGACATCATCCAGGACATCCGCGCGGGCAAGATGGTCATCCTCATGGACGACGAGGACCGCGAGAACGAAGGCGACATCATCATCGCCTCCGAATGCGTCACCGCCGAACACATCAACTTCATGGCCCGCCACGCGCGGGGCCTGATCTGCATGCCCATGAGCAAGGGCCTCTGCGAGCGTCTCAACCTGCCGATGATGGCCAGCCGCAACGCCTCCGGCTTCGGCACCAAGTTCACCGTCTCCATCGAGGCCGCCGAGGGCATCAGCACCGGCATCTCCGCCGCCGACCGCGCCCGTACCGTGCAGGCCGCCATCGCCAAGGACGCCAAGGCCGGCGACGTGGTCAGCCCCGGCCACATGTTCCCGCTGATGGCCCAGCCCGGCGGCGTGCTGGCCCGTGCCGGCCATACCGAAGCCGCCTGCGACCTGGCGCGCATGGCCGGTTTCGCCGAGAGCGGGGTGATCTGCGAGGTGATGAACGACGACGGCACCATGGCCCGTCGCGACGAACTCGAAGCCTTCGCCGAGCAGCATGGCCTCAAGGTCGGCACCATCGCCGATCTGATCCACTACCGCCTGCTCCACGAGCACACCGTCAAGCGCATCGACGAGCAGCAGCTGGAGACCGAGCTCGGTCCGTTCAAGCTGGTGACCTACCGCGACGAGGTGGAGGGCGACGTCCACCTGGCGCTGATCCGTGGCGACCTGGCCGGCCAGGAGCTGCCGCTGGTGCGGGTGCACAACATGGACCCGCTGCGCGACCTGCTGCAGGTGCAGCAACCGGGTCGCTGGAGTCTGCGTGGCGCCATGGAGCGCGTGGCCCGCGAGGGCACCGGTGTGGTGCTACTGCTCGGTCACTCGATCGAGGGCGACGACCTGCTGGCGCACCTGCGCGAGCCGCTGCCGGTGCCCAAGGCGCTGTCCACCTACAGCACCGTCGGTGCCGGTTCGCAGATCCTCCGCGACCTGGGCATTCGTCAGATGCGCCTGCTCAGCTCGCCGATGAAGTTCAACGCCATATCCGGCTTCGACCTGGAAGTAGTAGACTATCTGCCTCCTGAAGAATGACCCTTCCGCCTGGCGCGCCCCGCCCGGGTGGTGCGGCGCGCTTCACCTGGATTTCCACGGACGGCCTGGCACTGCCGGCCGTTCGGCTCTTTGACAACTGGACCCGCACATGAACATCAAGACCTTTGAAGGCACATTCATCGCTCCCCAGGGCCGCTTCGCCCTGGTGGTCGGTCGTTTCAACAGCTTCGTCGTCGAAAGCCTGCTGCAGGGCGCCATCGACGCCCTGGTGCGTCACGGCATCAAGCCGGACGACCTGACCATCATCCGCGTCCCTGGCGCCTTCGAGATCCCGCTGGCGGTGCAGAAGATCGCCCAGCGCGACGAATTCGACGCCATCATCGCCCTCGGCGCGGTGATCCGTGGCGGCACCCCCCACTTCGAATACGTGGCCGGCGAGTGCACCAAAGGCCTGGCCCAGGTCTCCATGGAATTCGGCGTACCGGTGTCCTTTGGCGTCCTCACCGTCGACTCCATCGAGCAGGCCATCGAGCGCTCCGGCACCAAGGCCGGCAACAAGGGCGCCGAAGCGGCCCTGTCCGCTCTGGAAATGGTCAGCCTGCTGGCGCAGCTGGAGGCCAAGTGAGCGGCGATCTGACTCCGCCCGCGGCCGGCAAGCCCGCGGGCAAGAAGGCCCCCACCGGCAAACTGGCTGCTCGCCGCGAAGCGCGCAGCCTGTCGGTCCAGGCCCTGTACCAGTGGCACATGGCGGGCCAGGCGATCAACGAGATCGAGGCGCAGTTTCGCGTCGACAACGATTTCGCCAAGGTCGACGGCGCCTATTTCCATGAAGTCCTGCATGGCGTCCCGGCCAACAAGAGCGAGATCGACGGGCTGATCCTGCCCTGCCTGGACCGCGCCATGAACGAGGTGGATCCGGTCGAGCTGGCCGTGCTGCGGCTGTCCTGCTACGAGCTGCTCAAGCGCATCGACGTGCCTTACCGGGTGGTGATCAACGAAGGCATCGAGATGGCCAAGATCTTCGGCGCCACCGATGGCCACAAGTTCGTCAACGGCGTGCTGGACAAGCTGGCGCCCAAGCTGCGCAGCGCCGAGTTGCGCGGCAAGCGCTGATCGCCCACGTCGGCATGGGTGAATTCGAACTCATCCGTCGCTATTTCGCCGCGGCGCCCTGCGCTCGCGGCGGTCCCGGCGTGGCGCTGGGCATCGGCGATGACTGCGCGCTGCTGGCACCCGCTCCCGGTGAGCAACTGGCGGTCTCCACCGACACCCTGACCGCCGGGGTGCATTTCCCCGATCCCTGCCCGGATGCCCATGGCCTCGGCCAGCGTGCCCTGGCAGTGAGCGCCAGCGACCTGGCCGCCATGGGCGCCGCGCCCCTGGGCTTCACCCTGGCGTTGACCCTGCCGTCCGTCGAGCCCGCCTGGCTGGAAGGCCTGGCGGCAGGCCTCGCGCAGATGGCCGAACAGTGCGAGCTGCGCCTGGTCGGTGGTGACACCACTCGCGGTCCGCTGTCCCTCACCCTCACGGTCTTCGGCCAGGTGCCGGCCGGCCAGGCGCTGCTGCGCAGCGGTGCCCGCCCGGGCGATCTGCTGTGCCTGGGCGGTGCGCCGGGTGAGGCGGGCGGGGCCTTGCCCTTCGTCCTCGGTCAGCGTGCAGCGGAGGGCGCCGCCAGTGGGCACCTGCTGGCGCGCTACTGGGCACCCCAGCCGCAATTCGAGCTTGGCCTCTGGCTGCGCGGGCGGGCGACGGCGGCCCAGGACGTTTCCGACGGCCTGGTCGCCGATTGCGGCCACATCGCCGCCGCCTCCGGCGTCCGCCTGGTCGTGGAGACGGCGCGGCTGACGGTGAGTCCGGCCCTGGCCGAACTCTTCCCCGCCGATGAGGTGCTGCGCCTGGCCCTGGGCGCCGGCGACGACTACCTGCTGGTCTTCACCCTGCCGCCCGAGCAGGCGCCGGCCCTGGCCGCCGCCTGGCCCCAGGCACAGGTGATCGGGCGGGTCGAGACGGGCAGTGGCGTCCAGGTGCTCGCCGCCGACGGTCAGCCGCTGACGCCGATACACACCGGTTTCCAACATTTCTAGCGCCCTGGCGCGGAGTCCATCCTTGAGCGAACAGCAAGCCCCCGCCCAGCCGGTCCCCCTGTCGGTCTGGCGCGATCCCTGGCACTTCCTGGCCTTTGGCCTGGGCTCCGGCACCCTGCCCAAGGCGCCCGGCACCTGGGGATCACTGATCGCCTTGCCCTTCGTGCCGCTCTGGCAGCTGCTCGGCGGCTGGAGCTATCCGCTGCTGCTGGTGCTGCTCTCTGTGTTCGGCTGCTGGCTGTGCGGCAAGGTCGCCCGGGAGCTGGGCGTGCACGACCACGAGGGCATCGTCTGGGACGAGATGGTCGGCATCTGGATCACCTTCTGGCTGGCGCCTCCGGGCTTGATCTGGCTGCTGGTGGGTTTCGTCGCCTTCCGCGTGCTGGACATCTGCAAGCCCTGGCCAATCCGCTGGCTGGATGTCAATGTCCGCGGCGGCGTCGGCATCATGGTCGACGATGTACTGGCCGGCATCCTCGCCTGGCTGGTGGTTCAGGGATTACACATCGGTTGGGGTCATCTCGTCGGCTGACGAGACGCAGGCCCAAGGAGCAGGGCAGTGAAGAGACTGGGCGCGTGCGGCCTCATCTGGGCCGTCGGTACGCTCGCCTGGGCGCAACCCCAGGTCAGGGTCGTGGGGTTGTTCAATGGCGCCGCGGTG
Organism: Pseudomonas sp. LA5; assembly: GCF_028640825.1. Classification (NCBI taxonomy): domain Bacteria; kingdom Pseudomonadati; phylum Pseudomonadota; class Gammaproteobacteria; order Pseudomonadales; family Pseudomonadaceae; genus Pseudomonas; species Pseudomonas sp. LA5. The sequence goes on along the minus strand of NZ_JAQYZY010000023.1, from coordinate 5,032 downwards.
GTCAACGTCAATGGCCAGCGTAAATTGCTGCGAGTCGGCCAGCGCCTGGACGACGTCGAGGTGGTCAGCGCGGATTCCCAGCAGGCGGTGCTGCGCATCGACGGCCGGACCCAGACCTTTGCCCTCGACCGCGAATACAGCGACGGCTACAGCGCTCCGCAGCGCCGAGAATTCAGCGTGCCGCGCAGCAACAACGGTCATTACCAGGTCACCGCCAACGTCAATGGCCGTCCGGTGTCGCTGCTGGTGGACACCGGCGCCACCAGTGTCGCCCTGAGTGGCGCCCAGGCCGATCAGCTGGGCATCAGCTATCGCGACGGCACCCCGGGCTGGGTGGAAACCGCCAGCGGCCATGCCCGCGCCTGGCGCACCACGCTCAAGCAGGTGCGCCTGGGTGATATCGAGGTGGTCGGGGTGGACGCCATGGTCCTGGAGGGCAACTATCCCAGCCAGGGCCTGCTGGGCATGAGTTTCCTCAATCGCGTGGGCTGGCGCGAGGCCCAGGGCATCTTCTACGTGCAGGCACGCTGATAGATCAGCGGGTATCGACGTCATAACCCCTGGCGATGACGCCGGGCCTGGGGAAAAGGTTACAATGTACGTCTTTCCCCTCCAGGAGCCCGCAGGTGTCCGTCGTCTTTGTCGCCGCCTCCCAATTGCCCACCCCCTTCGGCCTGTTCACCATGCACGGTTTCCTCGACGAGACCGATGGCAAGGAGCATGTCGCCCTGACCTTCGGTGACGTGGCCGATGGCGAGCCGGTGCTGGGCCGCCTGCATTCCGAGTGCCTGACCGGCGACGCGCTGTTCAGCCTGAGATGCGACTGCGGTTTCCAGCTGGAGGCGGCGCTGCGCGCCATCGCCGAAGCCGGTCGTGGCGTGCTGCTCTATCTGCGTCAGGAAGGGCGTGGCATCGGCCTGCTCAACAAGATCCGCGCCTATGAGCTGCAGGATGCCGGGGCCGATACCGTGGAAGCCAACGAGCGCCTGGGCTTCGGTGCCGATCAGCGCACCTACGCCCTGTGCAAGCCGATGCTCGACCACCTGGGGGTCACTTCGCTGCGCCTGATGACCAACAATCCGCGCAAGGTGAAGGCGCTCGAGGTCCTGGGTATCCCGGTCGCCGAGCGGGTGCCGCTGCAGGAAGGCCTCAATCCGCACAATCGCCGCTATCTGCTGACCAAGGCCGGCAAGCTCGGCCATATGCTCGGCAATCTGCATCAGAACGAAGACGTGGAAAAGGCGCCCTAGGGCGCCTTTTTTTATCTCAGCCTGGCTGCCGCTCAGGCTTCCTTGCGCAGACCGGTCGGCGCTGCCGCAAGGTCCGGTAGGGCCAGGCGCTCGCGGACCGCGCGCTCGATGCCGGCTTCATCAAGGCCGCACTCGGCCAGCATGTCGGCCGGCTTGGCGTGTTCGATGTAGCTGTCCGGCAGGCCCAGGTTGAGCACGGGCTGGACCAGGGCATTGGCCTGCAGGAATTCGCTGACCGCACTGCCGGCGCCGCCCATGACGCTGTTTTCCTCAACGGTGACCAGCAGATCGTGGTCCGCGGCGAACTGGCGGATCAGGGCCTCGTCCAGCGGCTTGACGAATCTCATGTCGGCCACGCTGGCGTCCAGGCGCTCGGCGACCTGCAGGGCCTCGGCCAGTTGCACGCCAAACACTAGGAAGCCGACCTTGGGGCCGCTCTTCAGGCCGCTCTGGCGACGCACCACGCCCTTGCCGATGGGCAGGGGTTCCAGGCCCGGATCGAGGGCGGCGTTGGGACCGCTGCCGCGCGGGTAGCGCACCGCGGCGGGGCCCTGGTGGCGATAGCCGGTGGTGAGCAGGCGGCGCAGCTCGTTTTCGTCGCTGGGCGCCATGATCACCATGCCGGGGATGCAGCGCAGGTAGGACAGGTCGAAGCTGCCGGCGTGGGTCGGGCCGTCTTCGCCGACCAGGCCGGCGCGGTCGATGGCGAAGAGCACGTCCAGGTTCTGCACCGCCACGTCGTGGATCAGCTGGTCGTAGCCACGCTGCAGGAAGGTGGAATAGATGGCCACCACCGGCTTCATGCCATCGCAGGCCAGGCCCGCGGCCAGGGTCACCGCGTGCTGCTCGGCGATGGCCACGTCGAAGTAGCGCTCGGGATAGCGTTCGGCGAAGCGGATCAGGTCGGAGCCTTCCTTCATCGCCGGGGTGATGCCCACCAGCTTGGTATCGGCGGCGGCCATGTCGCACAGCCAGTCGCCAAAGATGTTGGAGTACTTGGGCGCGCCCGGGCGCTTGGGCTTGGCGTCCAGCGGCTCCAGCTTGGTGATGGCGTGGTAGCTGATGGGATCGGCCTCGGCGATGGACAGGCCCTTGCCCTTGCGGGTGATGACGTGGAGGAACTGCGGACCCTTGGCATCGCGCAGGTTGCGCAGGGTGGTGACCAGGGTCGGCAGGTCGTGGCCGTCGATGGGGCCGATGTAGTTCCAGCCCAGCTCCTCGAACAGGGTGCCGGGTACCAGCATACCCTTGGCGGCCTCTTCGGTGCGGCGGGCGATTTCCCAGGCGCCGGGCAGCTTGGAGAGGGCCTTCTTGCCGTTCTCGCGCAGGTGCTGGTAGGTACGGCTGGAAAGCAGCCGCGCCAGGTAGTTGGACAGACCACCGACGTTGCGCGAGATGGACATGTCGTTGTCGTTGAGCACCACCAGCATGTTGGCGCCGGTGTCCGAGGCGTGGTTGAGCGCCTCGAAGGCCATGCCCGCGGTCAGGGCGCCGTCGCCGATCACCGCGACCGACTTGCGCTCGAGCCCCTGCAGCTGGGCGGCGATGGCCATGCCCAGGGCGGCGCCGATGGAGGTGCTGGAGTGACCGACGCCAAAGGTGTCGTACTCGCTCTCGCTGCGGCGCGGGAAGGCGGCCAGGCCGTCCTTCTGGCGCAGGCTGGCCATGCCTTCGCGACGGCCGGTGAGGATCTTGTGCGGATAGGCCTGGTGACCGACATCCCACACCAGCCGGTCTTCCGGGGTGTTGAAGACGTAGTGCAGGGCCACGGTCAGTTCGATGACACCCAGGCCGGCGCCGAAGTGACCGCCGGTCTGGCCCACGGTCCACAGGAGAAAGGCGCGCAGTTCGTCGGCGACGGCTTCCAGCTCGGCGTCACCGAGCTGGCGCAGCTGGACCGGCGAGTCGATGCGGTCGAGCAGGGGCGTCGCGGGACGCTGGCGGGGAATCTCGTGAAACGTCTTGGGCATCTGGCTGATCACTTTGCGCAGAGAATTAGGCAGTTTACCCGATGCCCGCGTGGCATCCCAACAGCGGGCAGGGCGTCTTGTTATGCCCCTGTGACAACGGACCCGGGGGCAAATGCGGCCCGGGTCACGAGTTTTTCCGCCATAGGCGCGTCTAGCTACGTCGTTCCACGATGTAGCGGGCCAGGGCGCGCAGGGGTTCGGCCGGAGTGCCAAGCGGCTCGATGGCGGCCAGGGCGGTGTCGCGCAGCTCCAGGGCATAAGCCTTGGCGGCGTCCAGGCCGAGCAGCGCCGGGTAGGTCGGTTTGTCGCGGGCGAGATCGGCGCCCTGGCGTTTGCCCAGGGTCTGGGTATCGCTTTCGATGTCGAGCACGTCGTCCCAGACCTGGAAGGCCAGGCCGATGGCCTCGGCATAACGGGCCAGGGCGTCGCGCTCGGCGGCACCGGCGGCTTCGCTGGCCAGGGCGCCGAGTTGCACGCTGGCGGCGATCAGGGCGCCGGTCTTGTGCAGGTGCATGGTCTCCAGCGCCGGCTGGTCGATGCGCCGGCCGACCGACTCCAGGTCGATGGCCTGGCCGCCGACCATGCCCGCCGGACCGCTGGCGCGCGCCAGTACCGCGATCATCTCCAGTCGCACCGCGGCAGCCTGGGGCGCCGCCAGCAGGGTCTCGAAGGCCAGGGTCTGCAGGCCGTCGCCGGCAAGGATGGCGCAGGCCTCGTCATAGGCCTTGTGGGTGGTGGGCCGGCCGCGGCGCAGGTCGTCATCGTCCATGGCCGGCAGGTCGTCGTGGACCAGGGAATAGGCGTGGATCAGCTCCACCGCGCAGGCGGCCTGGTCGGCGCGCGCCGGATCGCCGCCCAGGGCTTCGCAGGCGGCATAGACCAGCAACGGCCGTACCCGCTTGCCGCCACCCATGACGCTGTAGGCCATGGCGGCATAGAGCCGGGCGAGTTCGGCGCGGGGGGCGGTGAACAGCGGGGCGAGGGCGGTATCGACGCGGGTCTGGCAGCGTTGCTGGTAGGCCTCGATCATGCGTCGTCCCCGACCGGGGCGAAGGGGGCGGCGGTGAGTTCGCCGTCCTTTTCCAGCAGGATCTGCACCTTCTGCTCGGCCTGGGCCAGGGCGCCCTGGCATTCGCGGGTCAGGCGGATGCCCTGTTCGAAGGCGCCGAGGGAGTCCTCCAGGGACAGCTCGCCGCTCTCCAGGCGTTCCACCAGGGTCTGCAGTTCGGCCAGGGATTGTTCGAAGTCGGGAGCTTTCTTGCGGGCCATCGGGATTCTCGGCAGAGGCGATCGGGTCGCGGGAAGTGGGCAACAGGTTGACCATTGTGCCACAGCCACCGGCGCCGCTTGACGCCGTGCCCGGCCAGGCCCTAGGGTAGCGCTCATGAACACGCGCAGCCGCCAACGCCCCAGCATTATTACCGCCATTACCTGATGGCGGGACAGCGTTAGCTGCGCAACCAGACCCGCCCAAGAGGCGGGTTTGTACTTTCTGACTCCTGGGCCCCGACGAACACCCCAGGAGCCCGCCATGACCGTCCAGGAACCCGCCACCGATCTCTTGCAGCGCTATGCCCGCAAGACCCTGCTCGCCCCCGTCTACGACGTGGCGATCGAAACGCCCCTGCAGCCGGCGCGGGCGCTGTCCGAGCGGCTGGGCTGCCAGGTGCTGCTCAAGCGCGAAGACCTGCAGCCGGTGTTTTCCTTCAAGATCCGCGGCGCCTACACCAAGCTGGCCAGCCTCTCGGCCAGCGAGAAGGCCCGCGGGGTGATCACCGCCAGCGCCGGCAACCACGCCCAGGGCCTGTCCCT
>NZ_JAQYZY010000022.1:0-6967 GCF_028640825.1 Pseudomonas sp. LA5 | reverse complement strand
CCGCCTGTTGGGCTTCGACGGTGGAGCTGTCTCAACCCAACCTACGGGTGCGCTTTGCCCCCTCTCCCCCTGGGAGAGGGCTGGGGTGAGGGTAACCCCTGAACGCGTGGCAAACGCTGCGCGGTTTTCCACCCTACCCGCCTGTTGGGCTTCGACGATGAAGCTGTCTCAACCCAACCTGCGGGTCCGCTTTACCCCCTCTCCCCCTGGGAGAGGGTTGGGGTGAGGGAAAGCCCGGCTACCGCCCCCTCACGACGACTGCAGATGCCGCTCGCGCTGCTCCTGGCGCTCCTTGGCTTCCACGCTGAGGGTCGCGGTGGGTCTCAGCAGCAGGCGGGCAAGGCCTATGGGTTCGTCGCTCTCCTCGCACCAGCCGTAGTCGTCGCGGGCCAGGCGCTCCAGGGCTTCGTCGATCTTGTCCAGCAGCTTCTTTTCCCGTTCCAGCTGGCGCAGTTGCCACTGGCGTTCCCGCTCGGCATTGCCGACATCGGCCGGATCGCCGTGGGTGTCCAGGCCGCGCAGGTCCTCCACCTGCTCGTCGATCAGGCGTTGCAGGTCGCCACGCTGGGTCAGCAGCAGTCGACGAAAGAATTCCCGCTGGACCTCGTTCATGTAGTCCGCGGCAGGTTGTGCCAGGAGTTCTTCAGGGGTCATGAGGCAGCCCTCCATCCGTAAATGTTATATTATAACACTTATCAGTGGCTCTAGCCTGCATCTGCCAGCCGTAGAACCCATCACAAAAATTCCGTAGTGCCTCCGCCAAAACCACTACACAACGGCAAAAGCCTGTGCGAAAGTAGCGTCACAACCTGTATGACAACCTTACAACCACATAAGCAGGTCTCCATGTTCGCCAAGGTTCCCGCCAATGTGCTGAGCGACAGCGTCGCCCAGCAGCTGCTGGACAAGATCGAAGCCGGCGTCTTCGCCCCCGGCAGCAAGATTCCCAGCGAAGCCCTGCTGTCCGAAGCCTTCGGCGTCAGCCGCACCGTGGTGCGCGAGGCCATCTCGCGGCTGAAGAACGAAGGCGTGCTGCAGCCCCAGCAGGGTCGCGGCATCTTCGTCACGACCCACGCCAGCATCCGCCCGCTGCGCATCGACGCCGACGAGGCCAGCCTGCCCGGCAGCGTCTTCCACCTGCTGGACCTGCGCCGCGCCATCGAGGCCGAGATCGCCTCCGAAGCCGCCATCAACCGCAGCGAGACCGATCTGGTGGCCATCGACGAGGCCCTGGCCGCCATCGACGAAGAGGTCGCCGACGGCCATGACGGGGTACGGGCCGACGTGGCCTTCCATCGCACCATCGCCCAGGCCACCGGCAATCCCTACTTCATCAGGACCCTGGAATTCGTCAGCCAGTACCTGGAGACGGCCACGCGCATCACCCGCACCAACGAGGCGCGGCGCGAGGACTTCTCCCGCCAGGTGCACGAAGAACACCAGGCCATCGTCGCCGCCATCCGCCTCGGCGACCCCCTGGCCGCCGCCAACGCCGCCCGCCAGCACATCTACAACGCCGCCCGCCGCCTGCGGCAGGCCGGCTTCGCCTGACCTTTTTACGGAGAACAACAAGATGCAAGACAACGTCGGTGTCATCGGCCTCGGGGCCATGGGTCTGGGCGTCGCCCGCTCGCTGCTGCGTGCGGGTTTCGCCGTGCATGCCTGTGACGTGCGCGCCAGCGTGCTGGAAAGCTTCGCCAGCGAAGGCGGCGTAGCCTGCACCTCGCCTGCCGCCCTGGCCGACAGCTGCGACATCCTCATCACCGTGGTGGTCAATGCCGAGCAGACCGAAGCCGTGCTGTTCGGTGAAGGCGGCGCCGCCTCTGCCCTGCGTCCGGGCAGCCTGGTGATCGCCTGCGCCACCGTGGCCCCGGCCTACGCCGTCGAGCTGGGCGAGCGCCTGGCCGAGCGCGGCATCCTGCTGCTGGACGCCCCGCTCTCCGGGGGCGCCGCCAAGGCCGCCAGTGGCGAGATGACCATGATGACCTCCGGCACCGCGGAAGCCTATGCCAAGGGCGAGGCGGTACTGGCCGCCATGGCCGGCAAGGTCTATCGCCTGGGCGATGCACCCGGCCAGGGTTCCAAGGTCAAGATCATCAACCAGCTGCTGGCCGGGGTACATATCGCCGCCTCCGCCGAGGCCATGGCCCTCGGCCTGCGCGAAGGCGTCGATCCGGACGCCCTCTACGAGGTCATCACCCACAGCGCCGGCAATTCCTGGATGTTCGAGAATCGCGTGCCGCACATCCTCAAGGCCGACTACACCCCGCTGTCCGCCGTGGACATCTTCGTCAAGGACCTGGGCCTGGTGCTGGATACCGCGCGCACCTCGAAATTCCCGCTGCCGCTGTCGGCCACCGCCCACCAGATGTTCATGCAGGCCTCCACCGCAGGCTTCGGTCGTGAAGACGACTCGGCGGTGATCAAGATCTTCCCGGGCATCGAGTTGCCCAAGGCCGCGGAGTGAAACCCATGAGCCAGACCGAGACCCGCCCGCTGCTGGGCTGCATCGCCGACGACTTCACCGGCGCCACCGATCTCGCCAACATGCTGGTGCGTGGCGGCATGCGCACCGTGCAGGTGATCGGCGTGCCCGCGGCCGACGCCGAACTCGAAGCGGCCGACGCCGTGGTAGTGGCGTTGAAATCCCGCACCACGCCGGCCGCCGAGGCGGTGAGCGAATCCCTGGCCGCCCTCGCCTGGCTGCGCCAGCGCGGCTGCCGGCAATTCTTCTTCAAGTACTGCTCGACCTTCGATTCCACCGCCGCAGGCAACATCGGCCCGGTAGCCGAGGCCCTGCAGGAGGCACTGGACTGCGATTTCACCCTGGCCTGCCCGGCCTTCCCGGAAACCGGGCGCACCCTGTTCCGCGGCCACCTGTTCGTGCAGGACCAGTTGCTCAGCGAGTCCGGCATGCAGCACCACCCGCTGACGCCCATGGGCGACGCCAATCTGGTGCGGGTGCTGCAGGCGCAGAGCCGTGGCAAGGTAGGGCTGCTGCGCTACGATCAGGTCGCCAAGGGCCCCGAGGCCGTGCGCGCGGCCATCGCCGAACTGCGTACTTCGGGTCATCGCCTGGCCATCGCCGATGCCCTGTCCGACGCCGATCTGCACACCCTGGGCGCGGCCTGTGCCGAGCTGCCCCTGGTCACCGGTGGTTCGGGCATCGCCCAGGGCCTGCCGGAGAATTTCCGCCGCGCCGGCCTGCTCCAGGCCCATGACGCCGCCGCCCTGGCGCTGCCCGCCGGTGGCGCAGCCGTGCTGGCCGGCAGCGCTTCCCAGGCCACCAATGGCCAGGTCGCCGCCTGGCTGGAAGCCGGTCGCCCGGCCCTGCGCCTGGACCCGCTGGCCCTGGCCCGGGGTGACGACAGTATCGACGCCGCCCTCGCCTGGGCGCGTGAGCAGGGCCAGGCCGTGCTCATCTATGCCACCAGTCCCGCCGACGAGGTCAAGGCCATCCAGCGCGAGCTGGGCGTGGCGCGCGCCGGTGAACTGGTGGAACGCGCCCTCGGCCTGATCGCCCGCGGCCTGTTCGACCAAGGCGTACGCCGTCTGGTGGTGGCCGGCGGCGAAACCTCCGGCGCCGTGGTCCAGGCCCTGGGCGTACAGGCCCTGCGTATCGGCGCCCAGATCGATCCGGGCGTGCCGGCCACCCTCGGCCAGGTGCAGGGCGACCCCCTGGCCCTGGCGCTCAAGTCCGGCAACTTCGGCAGCCGCGACTTCTTCGCCAAGGCGTTGCGCCAGCTGGCAGGAGAGCAGGCATGAGCGTCGAAGCCCGTCTGCGCGAAGAGATCTGCACCGTCGGCGCCAGCCTCTATGCCCGCGGCTACACCGTGGGCAGCGCCGGCAACATCAGCGCCCGCCTGGAAGACGGCTGGCTGATCACCCCCACCGACGCCTGCCTGGGTCGCCTGGATCCGGCGGCCATCGCCAAGGTCGGCCTGGAAGGCGACTGGGTCTCCGGGGACAAGCCATCCAAGACCCTGGCCCTGCATCGCCAGGTCTACGACCGCAATCCCGGCGTGGGCGGCGTGGTGCACACCCACTCCACTCACCTGGTGGCCCTGACCCTGGCCGGCGTCTGGCGCCCGGACGACATCCTGCCACCCATCACCCCCTACCAGGTGATGAAGGTCGGCCATATCCCGCTGATTCCCTATGCCCGCCCCGGCGCCGCCAGCGTCGCCGAGCAGGTGGCGCAACTGGCCAACCGGGTAAGGGGCGTGATGCTCGAACGCCTCGGTCCGGTGGTCTGGGAAAGCAGCGTGAGCAAGGCCAGCTTCGCCCTGGAGGAGCTGGAAGAAACCGCGCGGCTGTGGCTGCTCAGCGAACCGCGCCCGGCGCCGCTCGATGCCGCCGCCCTGGCCGAACTGGCGGAGACCTTCGGCGCCGTCTGGTGACCTGAAGCCCGCGCTACCGCAACACCCCCACGATGGCCCTCGCCGGCCGTCGCGGGATCGGCTTGCCCTGGAAAAACAACAATAGCGAGGAAAGTGCCATGTCCCACGTCGTCAGCCCTACCCGCCCGGAGTTCCGCTCATGAGTCCGTTGCTGCTGGTCCTCATCGCCGCGGCGGGCATCGCCCTGCTGCTGTTCCTGGTTCTCAAGTACAAATTCCAGCCCTTCGTGGCGCTGATGCTGGTGAGCATCCTGGTGGCCCTGGCCGCTGGCGTGGAACCGTCCAAGCTGGTCGCCACCATCGAAGGCGGTATGGGCAAGATCCTCGGCCACATCGCCATCATCATCGCCCTGGGCGCCATGATCGGCCGCATCATCGAACTCTCCGGCGGTGCCGAGGCCCTGGCCAAGACGCTGATCGAGCGCTTCGGCAACAGACGCACGCCGCTGGCCCTGACCCTGGCCGGCTTCCTGGTCGGCATCCCGGTGTTCTTCGAAGTCGGCGTGATCGTGCTGATGCCGCTGGCCTATGGCATCGCCCGCACCGCGCGCAAGCCGCTGATCGTCTTCGCCCTGCCGATGTGCGCCACCATGCTCACGGTGCACGCCATGCTGCCGCCCCACCCGGGCGCCGTGGCCGCCGCCGGCCAGCTGGGCGCCGACCTGGGTCGGGTGCTGCTGTTCGGCCTGCCGATCACCGCCGTACTGGCCCTGATCGGCTGGTGGGTGGCCGGGCGCATGACCCGTCGTCACTACCCCATGACCGACGACATCCGTAGCGACGTCTATGGTCCGCAGATCACCGACACCCACCTGCAGCAGTGGGGCCGCGGCCAGGACATGGCCCCCGGCCTGCCCAGCCTCGGCGCCGCCGCGGTCAAGGTCGACGAGACCCCGGCCGGCCTCGCCGCCGGCCTTCCGCCCGCCCCGGCCCCCGGCTTCGGCCTGGTGGTGACCCTGATCCTGCTGCCCATCGTGCTGATCCTGCTGGGCACCCTGGCCACCAGCTGGCTTCCGGCCGGCAACCTGCTGCGCGACATCTTCACCGTGATTGGCGCGCCCCTGGTGGCGCTGCTGATCGACACCCTGCTGTGCGCCTATGTGCTGGGCTTCCGCCGCGGCTGGTCGCGCGAGCAGGTCTCGGACGTCATCGGCTCGGCGCTGCCCGGCGTGGCCATGGTCATCCTCATCGCCGGGGCCGGCGGCGTCTTCGGCAAGGTGCTGGTGGACACCGGCATCGGCGCGGTGGTCTCGGAGCTGCTGCGCGCCACCGGCCTGCCGGTGCTGGCGCTGGGCTTCGTGCTGACCCTGCTGCTGCGCGCGGTCCAGGGTTCCACCACCGTGGCCCTGGTCACCACCGCCGGCATCCTCGGCCCGCTGATCGCCACCCTGGACCTCTCGGCCAACCACATGGCCCTGCTCTGCCTGGCCATGGGCGCCGGTGGTCTGGCCGTGTCGCACATCAACGACGCCGGCTACTGGATCTTCACCAAGCTGGTCGGCCTGAGCGTCGCCGACGGCTTGCGTACCTGGACCGTCCTGACCACCCTGCTGGGGTGCCTGGGCTTCGCCATCACCCTGCTGCTCTGGCCCTTCGTCTGATCTGGGAGACAAGCCATGCCCCGTTTCGCCGCCAACCTCAGCATGCTCTACCCCGAGCATGCCTTCCTCGATCGCTTCGCCGCCGCCGCGGCGGATGGCTTCCAGGCCGTGGAATACCTCTTTCCCTATGAGCACAGTGCCGCCGAGATCAAGACACGCCTCGACGCCGCGGGCCTGACCCAGGTGCTGTTCAACGCCCCGCCCGGTGACTGGGCCGCGGGCGAACGTGGCCTGGCCGCCCTGCCCGGTCGCGAAGCCGAATGCCGCGCCGGCATCGACCGCGCCCTGGACTACGCCGCCGTGCTGGGCAATCGCCTGGTGCATGTGATGGCCGGCCTGCTGCCCGCCGGAGTCGACCGGGCCCGCGCCCGCGACACCTACCTGGGCAACCTGGCCCATGCTGCCGAACAGGCGGCCAAAGCCGGGGTGACGATTCTCATCGAGCCGATCAACCCGCGCGACATGCCCGGCTATTTCCTCAATCGCCAGGATGACGCCCAGGCCATCCGCCAGGCCATAGGCGCTGACAATCTGAAGGTGCAGTTCGACTGCTACCACTGCCAGATCGTCGAGGGCGACGTCAGCAAGACCTTCGAGCGCGACTTCGCCGGCATCGGCCACGTGCAGATCGCCGGGGTACCCGATCGCCACGAACCGGATCTGGGCGAGCTGCACTATCCCTATCTGTTCGAGCGCTTCGACGCCCTCGGCTACGACGGCTGGATCGGCTGCGAATACCGTCCGCGGGGCGATACCTCGGCGGGGTTGGAGTGGTTGCGCAAGCTCAGGACCTGAGTCCCTGTTGGGCTTCGACGATAGAGCCGTCTCAGCCCAACCTACGATTAGGTTTGTAGGGTGGACAACGGCACAGCCTTGTCCACCGTCAGGCACCTAGGCCCGGTGGAAAACGCTGCGCGGTTTTCCACCCTTGTATCTCGACGACAGCCTCCTCAGGGGGCATAGTCCC
>NZ_JAQYZY010000021.1:0-71217 GCF_028640825.1 Pseudomonas sp. LA5 | reverse complement strand
ATCAGCAGCGGCCGCAGCAGTCTCGGCCTGAATGAAGTCATGGTCATGCAAGAACTCCGCACCCGGTCTGATCCCGGGATCTGTAGCGTCATGGGGAAGTGAAGAGCGGGCCATGGAGGCGTTCGAGGCGAGCCCAGGCGGCGATCTGCGCCCGCTGGGCGAGCAGGTACTGCCCCCGCGCCGCAATGAGGACGCGCTGGGCTTCGAGCACATCCAGCTGGGCAAAACGACCCAGCGAGAAGCCGCGCGTGAGGTCATCGACCGTGCGCTGGCCCGCTGGCAGAACGCGGTTGCGCAGGTCGTCGACGTCAGCCGATGCGCTACGCCAGTCGCGCAGTGCCTGAAGGGTTTCGGCCTGAACCTGCAGCTCGGTCGCTCGCTGGAGATCGCGGGCCTGATCGGCACGACTGGAGGCCGCGAGCAGGTTGCCCTGGTTGCGATCGAACAGCGGCAGCGGAAGCGAGAAGCCCACCAGATTGACCCGCTCCCCCTCAAGCTCGTCGTACTGACTGCCAAGGCTCACCCGCACGTCCGGATAGCGCTGGCTGCGCTGCAGATCGACGTCGGCATCCCCGGCGGCGACCTGCCGCCGGGCCTTGAGCATCGCCGGCGTCTGGCGGATGGCCTGCAGCAGCCGGGCTTCGCCGGGAGGTGCGGGCAGACGATCCAGGTCACCGACCGGCTCACCGAGCTGGGTGACGGAGAGACCCAGGTAGCGGGCGAGAACCTCACGTGCGTTGTCGCGTTGCTGCAGGGCATGCCTTAGCTCCAGCCGCTGGGTGACTTGCTCCACCTCCGCGCGGATACCCGATACCGGCGAAAGCTTGCCCGCTCGAATCTGTGCCCCTGAGCTGTCCAGGCTGCGCTGGGCCAGCGCCTGCGATTGCTCGGCGAGCCGTACCCCTTCTTCGGCCAGTAGCAACTCGTAAAAACCCTGGATGATGTCCGCCCGCAGGGCATAGCGCCGCGCCTCGAGGTCCGCATCGACCACGCCAGCGTTGGCCTCGGCCACCGCCACCCGCGCGGAGCGCTTGCCGCCCAGTTCAAAGGGCTGGGTGAGCGTGAGGCTGCGGGTCTGGCTGGCAGAGCGCGTGTCCTCTACCTCGAAGGCGAGCTCGGGGTTGGGCAGGAGGCCTGCCTGTTGACGGGCACCTGCGGCTGCGGCGGTCTCCTGGCGGGCCGCCAGATAGTCGGGATTGTCGCGGAGGGCCTGGAACAGCGCCTGCTCCAGAGTGAGCGATGAGGCCTGGACCGGACCGCCGGCGAGCAGCAGACCCAGCCCCAGGACCAGCCCCGGCAGGCGCGATGGCGTGGGATGTCGACAGAGAGGAAGTAACGGCACGACAGCGGCTCCTGTGCAGAAGGCGCGACGCCTGAAGGGAACGTCGCTCGATAGCGGAGCCGACTCTAGGGAGCGCCACCTATCGCGCCGGTGACGCCAACATTACAAAGCTGCAAGGAAGTTGCCGCGATACAGGTATACCGGCAGGCTTGGCCGCTTGACCCTCTAGCGACTTCAGGCTTCAGCCTGCGCCGCTTCCTCGACACGACCGATACCGACGATGCGCCTACTGATAGTGGAAGACGAAGCCCGCGCTGCGGATTACCTGCAGCAGGGCCTCAGGGAGAATGGCTATGTGGTCGATCGCGCCGCGACCGGGATCGATGGCTTGCATCTGGCCCTGCAGCAGGACTACGACCTGATCCTGCTGGACATCAATCTGCCGACGATGGATGGCCTGGAGGTCCTGGAATTGCTGCGCCGACGCAAGCAGACCCGGGTGCTGCTGCTCACCGGCCAGAGCCGCACCAGCGAACGCGTGCGCGGACTGGACGCTGGCGCTGACGACTATCTGACCAAGCCGTTCGAGTTTCCGGAATTGCTCGCCCGCATCCGCGCCCTGCTGAGGCGAGGCGAAACGCGGGTGGTCAGCGATACCCTGCAACTGGCTGATCTCGAGCTGCACCCCTTTCGCCATCGCGCCTTTCGCGGTGACCAGCGCATCGACCTGACCAGCAAGGAATTCGCGCTGCTTCACCTGCTCATGCAACGCCAGGGCGAAGTGCTCTCGCGCACCGAAATCATCTCACGCGTCTGGGACATGAATTTCGATTGCGACACCAATGTGGTGGAGGTCGCCGTTCGACGCTTGCGGATGAAGGTCGATGAGCCCTTCGAAGAAGCCCTTATCCATACCGTACGCGGCGTCGGCTATGTGATGGAGCGTCGCTCATGAGACCCATGAGCCTCGCCCTGCGCCTGGGGCTCATCGTCACCGGCGTGGGCTTGCTGCTGGCCGTCGTTCTGGTCGTCCTGGTGTACGGCGTCCTGGACCGTGAGCTGGATAAGCGCGCTGCCGATCAATTACAGGCCAAAGCAGGGCAGATCCTGCACAGCCTCGAAGAGCGGCCCGCCGATTCCAGTGCACCCTGGCAGCATGCGCTTGCCGACGCGCTGCTGGGCCACGAGGAGCTATCGGTCACCGTGCTGTCGGCTGCGGAAGACACCCCCCTGTATGGACTGGGCTCCCACGCCTACGCCGATGAGTTACGACCAGGCCGCTGGCCGGATGCCCAGACCCTGGCCTGGCACTCAGATGACGGCCACGACCTGTTGACTGTCCGAACCAGCCTGGCCATTCCGGGGCTACCGCCACTCCAGCTGCTGCTGAGCCAGGATCGCAGCAGCGACAGATTTCTGCTGGATGCCTTCCTCCGCGCGGCTCTGATAAGCCTGCCGATTCTGCTGCTGCTGATCGGCGCCGCAGCGTGGTGGACGGGCTATCAGGGCCTTGCACCCTTGCGGCGCTTCCGCCGTACCGCCCGGTCGATCACTACCCGACAGCTCACCTTGCGGGTCGACGACACCAACCTGCCTGCAGAAGTGGCTGAGCTGGCCACTGCGCTGAATACCATGCTGGAGCGCCTCAACGCCGGGGTGCAGTTGCTCGACCGCTTTGCCGACGACGTTGCCCACGAGTTGCGTACGCCGCTCGGGATCCTCATTGGGCGTACGCAGATGATACTCAGCCGGAAGCGTGACGAGACCGCTTATCAACAGGCGCTGGAAGAGTCCCTGGACGAGTTGGATCGCTTGAGCCGAATCGTCACCGACATGCTGCTGCTCGCCCGCCTGGACAGTCACGAACCGCTGAATTCGTTGAGCAAGGTGGCTGTCGAGCAAGAGGCGCTCAGGGTTTGCAGCCTGTTCGAAGCCTATGCCGAGGCGCGCGATATAGACCTCGCAGTTACGGGGCAGCTGCGCGTCAAAAGCGACCGATTGATGATCCAGCGGGCATTGTCGAATGTGCTCTCGAACGCTATCCGACACGCTGATCCGGGAACGCCAGTGACCGTGCAACTGCTCCAGCAAGAGGATGGCGGGGGGCAGGTCACTGTGATGAACCAAGGATCGCCCTTAGATCCGGACGAGTTGTCGAAGGTCTTCGAGCGCTTCTACCGGGCTGGCGACCGTCAAACAGGTGGCAGCGGCCTGGGATTGGCAATCGTCCGAGCGATCATGACGTCCCACCAGGGGTGGGTGCAGGCCGAATGTCACGCGGGAAGTACGAGTTTCACGCTGACATTTCCTTCGCCAGTTACGCCCCTGACCAGCCACGATGCCCAGGGTGGCCCTGAACGCCGTTAATACTGGCGATCTTCTTCGGTTGCCACACCTGCTATGGCCCGCCAGCGTGGCCCCAACCGATCAGGCGTCGCCCCATGCCCCGACCTCGTACTTGACGGCTCCATACCCCGAGCAGGATTGCCCGGCCGTGCCTGCAGTCAAGGCATCCAAGATGGGACATGACCGCTGCTCACCATGCCCTGGACATACCGCGCGCGCCCTCTTCAGAACCCCAGCTGTCGCGGTCGTTTTGTCGAGTAGCGAAAGGTCATGGTTTCAGGGCTTGAGCAGGAAAGCTTCGACCAGCCGTCCTGGTCCCTGATCGAGCCGAATGCTGTGATGCGCCCCTACGTGCCCTGGACGTTCATGGCAACACCCTGCCCGCTGGAAGTGATCAGGCACGGTCAGCAGGATCAGGCAAAACGCGTCAACCTCCCCGCCCGTGGGCAGCGATCGCCCAGCGCTCAGGCGTCGGACTCGCCGGTGTCCTCTCCCATGGCGTTGATATTGGAGAAACGCTCGACCAGAAAGTCGATCAGGCTGCGCACCCTGGCCGAGAGGTGCAGCTGTTGCGGGTAAACCGCGTAGATATCCGCCTGCTCGGTCTGGTCTTCCAACACCACCCTCAGGCGCCCGCTGCGTACATAGCGGGCGATATCCCATTCGGAGCGCTGCAGAATCCCGTAGCCTTCCAGGGCCCAGTTCAAGGCCACCTCCCCATCGTTGCAGCTCAGGGCACCGTGGATCTTGATATTTTGCGTGCGCCCGCCGTTGTTGAAATTCCAGACGCCGTAGGTCGCTTCGTTCTGCCGCAGGAAAATGCAGCTGTGGTCTTGCAGGTCCGTGAGCCGGGAGGGGCTGCCATGCTTTTCCAGATAGAGGGGGGAGGCGCATAGCAGTCGGCGATTGGAGGCGATCTTGCGGGCATGGAACGCCGCGTCGGGGAGGTTGCCGATCCGAATGGCCAGATCGAAACCATGGGCGGCAAGATCCAGCGGATGATCGCTGATCTCCAGCTGCACCTTGACCTCGGGATAGCGCGTATGAAAGGCAGCGAGGGCCGGGCCGATATAGCGGCGGCCAAAACCCAGGGTCGCATTGACTCGTATCAGGCCCTTGGGGGTCGCGCGACAGCTGCTGACCAGCTGCTCCACCTCATTGATCTGCGTGAGGATGCGCTCGGCATGGTTGAAGTACATCTCCCCCTCGGCCGTCAGGCTCATGGACCGGGTTGTCCGGGTGACCAAGCGAATGCCCAGGCGGGCTTCGAGCGCACTCAGACGCTTGCTCACCGCTGGCGGGGTCACCCCCAGTTCCCGAGCGGTCGCTGCCAGGCTGCCTTTCTCGGCAAGCAGATGGAAAAAAGCGAGATCAAGGGTCTGGCTCATTAGTAACTCAAAGTTAATTAAGTAGTGATTTTGAGGCACTCACAGGGTCGCGATCACTACATATACTCCTCCCACACTCTGCTGAACAGCCTGCGATCAACCATCCCGCACCAGTCGGCTTAGTTGAGCCAGTTAAAAGCGCCATCAAAACTCCCGCAATTCCAGCGGAGTGTATTGGACTGAGCCAGATAATGGGATCCAAGACCAGTAACGACTGCCGAAGACGTTCGACGTTGAACCTCACCCTATTGAAAGCGGCTCGCACCGAGGCCTTTAACTTCGATAGAGGAGATGTGCGTGCTGGTACTGATTGATCACTGACCGTCTTCAATCGTGCGAGGCAATACTTCAGACATCTCGCGACCGGTCGAAAGCCGGTTACCCGATGTCTCCTGACAAAAATAAAAATTCAGGAGTTAACAATGAAAAAAGCGCTCGGAAAACTCTACGTACAGGTGTTGATCGCAGTAATAGCCGGTGCTCTTGTCGGCGTGCTGTTTCCTGAAACAGGGGCGGCACTGAAACCCCTGGGCGATGCCTTCATCAAGCTCATCAAGATGCTGTTGGCGCCGGTCATCTTCCTGACGGTAGTGACCGGCATCGCCGGCATGGAAAACATGAAGGAACTGGGACGGGTCGGCTTCCGCGCCCTGATCTATTTCGAAGTGGTTTCCACCCTGGCGCTTGTCGTCGGCCTGGTGGTCGCCAATGTATTGAGGCCCGGCAGTGGAATGAATGTCGACGTCACGACCCTGGATACTGCAAGTCTCAGCAGCTACGCCACGGCCGCCAAGCATACGTCGGCCATGGACTTCCTGATGGGCATCATTCCCAACACCATCGTCGATGCCTTCGCGAAGGGCAACGTGCTGCAGATACTCCTGTTTTCAGTCTTGCTAGGGGTGGCCCTGGCCAATGCCGGGCCGCGGGCGAAACTCTTCGTTGACACGCTCGACAGCCTGACGCAAGGCATGTTTCGGATCGTCAGCATGATAATGCGCCTGGCGCCTATCGGAGCCTTCGGCGCGATCGCCTTCACCATCGGCAAATACGGCTTCGGCTCGCTGTTTTCGTTGGGCAAGCTGGTGGCTTGCGTCTATCTGACCTGCGCGGTGTTCGTGATTTTCGTACTGGGTCCGATCTGCCGATACAGTGGCTTCAGCCTCTGGAAGTTCCTGAAGTACATCAAGGAAGAACTGTTCACTGTGCTGGGGACCTGCTCATCCGAATCGGTGTTGCCGCAGATGATCTCGAAAATGGAGAAGGCCGGTGTATCCAAGCCGGTGGCAGGACTCGTCATTCCCTCAGGCCTGACCTTCAATCCTGATGGGCAAGCCATTTACTACACAATTGCCGCCATCTTCATCGCCCAGGCGACCAATACCCCGCTGACCTTGACCGATCAGCTGATCGTGCTGACCGTTCTGATGTTTACCTCCAAGGGGTCCGCGGGCGTGGCCGGGGCAGGCTTCATCATCCTCACGGCGACCCTGGCTTCGCTCGACACCATCCCGGTGGCCGGCATGGTGCTGCTGTTGGGTGTGGATCGCTTCATGTCCGAGGCGCGGGGCATTACCAATACGATCGGCAATGGGGTCGGAACGATGGCCATCGCCAAATGGGTGGGCGCTTTGGACACGGCCAAAATGAATAGAGCGCTTGATGGCGAAGACCTGGAAGAAACTCGTGATGCTGCGCGCTCCGAGACCGCCAGATCGGCGACGTCATCGAGCGAGACGCTTGTGCAACTACCCGATGTTACAAGTCGGGCGCTCAAACATTAATAAAGATCTGACTGCCCTTTATTAAGCAGCCTCACGTCGGCGTCTGCTCCGCACAAAGATTGTGTTCATTACTTGTCGATGAAAAACACGTTCTTGTTGTTCGATTCGATCTAAGAGCCAGTTTTCTGGCATACAAAAAACTCAAGGCAGGATAATGCGATGGTTAGCCGAACGCTTTACGACAAACTTTGGGATTCGCATCTGGTGAAACAGCGCGACGACGGCTCGGCGCTGCTCTACATCGACCGTCACATCATTCACGAAGTGACCTCGCCCCAAGCCTTCGAAGGCTTGCGGCTGAGCGGCCGCGCGCCCTGGCGTGTCGATGCCAACATCGCGACCCCGGACCACAACGTGCCAACGACAGCTGAGCGCAAGGGTGGCATCGCCGCCATTGCCGATCCGGTTTCGCGTCTGCAAGTGCAGACCCTCGATGACAACTGCGACCAGTACGGCATCACCGAATTCAAGATGAACGACGTTCGCCACGGTATCGTTCATGTCATCGCTCCGGAACAGGGCGCCACCCTGCCGGGCATGACCGTGGTCTGCGGCGATTCCCACACCGCTACCCACGGCGCCTTCGGGGCGCTGGCACACGGTATCGGCACCTCCGAAGTCGAGCATGTGCTGGCGACCCAGTGCCTGATCGCCAAGAAGATGAAAAACATGCTGGTTTCCGTCGATGGCCAATTGCCATTCGGGGTGACCGCCAAGGACATCATCCTCGCAATAATCGGCAAGATCGGTACCGCCGGGGGTAATGGCCACGCCATCGAGTTCGCGGGCAGCGCCATTCGGGCCTTGTCCATCGAAGGCCGCATGACCATCTGCAACATGGCGATCGAGGCCGGCGCCCGCGTAGGTCTGGTAGCGACGGACGAAAAAACCATCGCCTATATCAGGGGCCGCCCGTTCGCCCCGAAAGGCGCGGAGTGGGATATGGCCGTCGAAGCCTGGAAAGACCTGGTATCTGATGCCGGCGCCCGCTTCGACAAGGTGGTCGAACTCGACGCCGCGCAGATCAAGCCGCAAGTCAGCTGGGGCACTTCGCCGGAAATGGTCCTGGCCGTAGACCAGAACGTTCCCGATCCGGCCCAGGAGGCGGACCCGATCAAGCGCGACTCCATCGTCCGTGCCCTGAAATACATGGGTCTGACCGCCAATCAGGCGATCACCAACATCCCGCTCGACCGCGTGTTCATCGGCTCATGCACCAATTCGCGGATCGAAGACCTGCGGGCTGCGGCCGTGATCGCCAAGGGCCGCAAGGTGGCTTCGACCATCAAGCAGGCCCTCGTCGTGCCGGGATCAGGTCTGGTGAAGGCCCAGGCCGAAGCGGAAGGCCTGGACAAGATTTTCCTCGACGCCGGTTTCGAATGGCGCGAGCCAGGCTGCTCGATGTGCCTGGCAATGAATCCGGACCGCCTGGAGTCCGGCGAGCACTGCGCCTCTACGTCCAACCGCAATTTCGCCGGGCGCCAGGGAGCCGGTGGTCGTACCCACCTGGTCAGCCCGGCCATGGCCGCCGCTGCGGCGGTGAACGGTCGCTTCGTCGACGTCCGTGACCTGATCTGATCTGAAGGAGCCAAGCATGAAAGCCTTTACCCAGCACACAGGACTTGTCGCCCCTCTGGATCGCGCCAACGTCGACACCGACCAGATCATTCCCAAGCAATTCCTGAAGTCGATCTACCGAACGGGTTTCGGCCCCAATCTGTTTGATGAATGGCGCTACCTGGATGAGGGACAGCCGTACCAGGACAATTCCAAGCGGCCGCTGAACCAGAATTTCGTCCTCAACGCCACGCGCTATCAGGGCAGCAGCGTCTTGCTGGCCCGGGAGAACTTCGGTTGTGGTTCCAGTCGCGAGCATGCGCCCTGGGCCTTGGAGGAGTACGGTTTCCGCAGCATCATCGCACCGAGCTTCGCCGATATCTTCTTCAACAACAGTTTCAAGAACGGCCTGCTACCGATCGTCTTGAGCGATAGTGAGGTGGACGAGCTGTTCCGGCAGGTCGAAGCCGAGCCGGGCTACCAGCTGCACATCGACCTGGAGGCCCAGACCGTGACCCGTCCGGATGGCAAAATCCTGGACTTCGAGATTGACGCCTTCCGCAGACACTGCCTGCTCCAGGGGCTGGACGATATTGGCCTGACCTTGTTGGAAGCCGATGCGATCACGGCGTTCGAAATCAAGCACCGGGCACGTCAGCCCTGGCTGTTCAGAAACCCTGAAGAATCGACGCGAGCGCTTGGCTAACGGCTATGAATCCATGATCACCCTTGTTTCAGTGACATCAGCTGCGCATTGAGATAAGCCGATATCCCCTCTCGCTCTGGTGGTAAAAACAATCTGGCAGACGACCACTCATCGCTCTGTCCAGGCCAGTTTTCAGAGAGAGAGGGGCTCCAGGAGGCCGTGATCGAGGAGGATATCCAGAAGCTCGTCGTACCGACCGTTGCTTAAGACCTCTGATCGGACTATGCCTTTTTACGGACCCTCCCGGCACGTACCTGCTTACCCTGCTGCGGTACGAAATCGTCAATGGGGGGGTATGGCGAATCCTGGCGGACCGCCAACAACGTGAACGGTCGGCGTCACAGCTGCGCGTGGATGGCACCACCGAAATGCGAGACGGGCTACTACAGGTGATGGCGGGTCGGCTGGAGGACGTCAGCGAGCGGCCTCAAGAGCTGGAAGCAGGCGGCGGGGATGTTCACAAGTTGCATCCGTCAGAGCCACCTGACACCCAAGCCCCAGGGCTTGCCTATGGTTTTCACAGACTAGGCGCTTTCGCTGACCCTGACGTCCTTGAACAGCAGGAACACCATTACGGCCGCCAGAATCTCCAGCGCCGCAACAAAGTACAGGCCCGCGGAGAGACTGCCGGTCAGGGTGCGCAGGAAACCGATCATGTAGGGCGCGACGAAGCCCGCCAGATTGCCGATGCAGTTGATCAGAGCGATTCCACCTGCGGCGGCGGTACCCGCCAGGAATGCGCCGGGGATCGACCAGAACACCGGGAAGGCGGCCAGGATGCCGGCCGCCGCCACGGTCAGGGCGATCAGCGCCAGGGTGGCGCTGCCCAGGCACAGGCCAGTCGCTATCAAGCCCAGACCCGCCAGGAGTGCAGCGATGGCGCAATGGGCGCGTCGCTCGCCGGTCTGGTCGGAATGGTGGCCGTTCCACACCATTGCCAGCGTTCCAATGATGAACGGAATGGCGGCCAGCAAGCCGATGGTCATGTTGTTATCGATGCCCAACGACTTGATCACCGACGGGGTCCAGAACGCGATGGTGGCGTTGCCCGAGACGATGCAGAAGTACACCAGTGCGCATAGCCATACCTTGGGATTGCGAACCAGGCTTCTCAGATCGCTGTGTTTTTCGGGGGCGGCATCTTCTCGAGCAATGACCTGGCTGACGTGATCGCGCTCTGCCTGCGTCAGCCACTTGGCCTGGGCCGGTTTTTCAGGCAGGTAGCGCAGCACCGCGATACCGGCCAGTACCGAGGGAATGCCCTCGATGATGAACAGCCATTGCCAGTTGGCCAGACTGCCAACCCCGACCATGCGGCTCATGATGAAGCCTGCGATAGGACCGCCTACCACTCCGGCGATGGCGAACGAAGTCATGAACATCCCGTTGATGCGTGCGCGCTGCGCCGCGGGAAACCAGTAGGTGAGGTACAACACCACGCCAGGGAAGAAGCCGGCTTCGAATGCACCGAGCAGAAAGCGCAGGACGTAGAACGACATTGGACTTTCCACATAGGCCATTGCCACCGAGGTCAGTCCCCAAAGGATCGTGATACGCGCCAACGTGCGCCGTGCGCCAATCTTTTCCAGGAGCAGGTTGCTCGGCACTTCGAAGAGGAAGTAGCCGATGAAGAATATGCCTGCGCCGAGACCGTAGACCGCTTCACTGAAACCCAGGTCATCAAGCATCGCCAGCTTGGCGAAGCCGACGTTTACTCGATCAATCCATGCCAGAACGAAGAGGAACACCAGGAATGGCAGCAGACGCCAGGCGATCTTGCGATAGGTCGCGGCGGTAGCGGTATTGTCCGGGTTCGCGCCTTGGGAATCGGCGATCAGGACGGGGTTCTGGTTCATACTGCATCTCCATCGATTCAGCGCCGAGGAAGACCCTGAGGGGACGTCGGAGCATCAAGGGTTCAAGGGGGTACCGCTGGCGTTGCCCTGCGAGAACGGCACTGCTTCAACTGTTGCGCAACAGCGACTCAACGCTGCGGGCCACTTGCAGCACGCGCGCGTCCTGGCCGTTCAGCCCGGCGATCGACAGGCCCACAGGCAATTCGTCGCCGCAGTGACAGGGCAGACTCAGCGCGCAGCCGTCCAGGAAGTTGATGACGCTGGTGTTGCGCAGTACCAGGCCGTTGGTGGCAAAGAACTGCTCATCGTCCTGCTCCAGGGCGGATAACAGCGGCGGAACGACAGCTACGCTGGGCAGCAACCAGGCATCGGCGTCACCCAGACGTGCCTTTGCAGCGGCGATCATGACCTTGCGCTGGGCTTGCAGGTGCAGGTAGTCGGCCGCGCTCAGGGACTGGCCACGGCGAATTCGTTGGGCCACGCGCGGGTCGTAGTCGCCGGCCTGGCTACCGCTCAACCAGGGATGATGTAGATACCACGCCTCGGCAGCGGTGAGGCCGCCTGCGGCATTGATCGTCGGCAGCTGATGCAACTCAGGGAAGTCGAACCAGCTGATCACAGCACCGGCTTCCCGCAGACGCTCCAGGCTGCGCTCGAAGGCGCGAGCCACGGTGTCATCCAGGCCATCCAGAACGAAATCACGGGTCACTGCGAGGCGTAAGCCGGCAAGGGAGGCAGGGCGAGAGTCGAATGTTTCGCCTGAAAGAATTTCGTCAAGCAGGATGCTATCGGCCACCGTTCTGGTGAGGGCACCAACCGAGTCCAGGCTGCTGGCCAGGGGCATGGTGCCTTGAGTCGACACCCGTTGTGCGCTGGGCTTGAAGCCCACCAGACCACAAAAGGCGGCCGGGATACGCAGCGATCCACCGGTATCTGTTCCCAGGCCAGCCACGGCCATGCCGCCGGCTACGCTCACCGCTGCACCGGAGCTGGAACCGCCTGCGATGCGCCCAGCAGCCACTGGGCTGGTCGGCGAACCGTAGTGGGGATTCAGGCCCAGGCCGGAAAAGGCGAATTCGCTCATGTTGGTCCGCCCGAGCAGAACGGCGCCAGCGGCGCGCAGGCGAGCCACGATGGCGGCATCGCAGCCGGCGGGCGCTGCCCGGGCCAATACCTTGGACCCGGCGGCGGTGACTTGCCCGCGCACGTCGAAAAGGTCTTTGATCGATACCGGCAGGCCCGCCAGGGGCGACGGGGCGTAGCCAGCAGCGCGAGCCTGGTCGCTGGCTCGTGCCGCCAATAGCGCAGCCTGGGTATCGACGCTGATGTAGGCGTGGCCACCCGCAGCGCGATGGACTTCGATGCGCTCCAGCGCTTGCGTTACCAGCGCCTCGCTGGTGGTCGTGCCCTGGGCAAGCTCAAGCGCCAACTCACTGATCGCTTTCATCAGGGTCACTCCGCTACCGGCAGTGGCTCGACGCGGTAGGTGTGGCTCAAGCTGCGGCCAAGCACCGGGTCGAACAGCTCCATTTCGAAGGATTCGCCATACCCCAACTCGCCGATCACCGGCTGGGTGCCACAGAACATCGCGGTACCCGCGGGTAGCGCAGCGCTGTCATGGAGCTTGGCCAACAAGGTCGCGGGCGCCAGCAGCGAGGTCACAGGGCCGTCCTGATAAAGGGCGCGGACGCCGTCGCGATCTCGCCAGGTGCGCATCACCAGTTGATCCCAGTGCCCTTCCACCTCGGCGAAGCGCCAGGCCATGGAGGCAATGGGCTTGTCACACATTTGCTTGGAAACCGTAACGTCGAAGGCTTCAACCTTGCGGTCGGTATGGTCAGAACCGAGGCCCACCAGTAATCCTTCAGGACTCGGTATCAGCACGATCTCAGTCTCGCCGGACGAGTGTTTGCCGGGCACCTGGATGCTGGGCGCAGGGTTAAGCAGGCTTGCCGCGACGCGGTAGAAACAGGGAATCTGAGTGGGACGGCGTACGCCCAGGGCTTCCAGTTCGGCAATGTGATGCTCGACCGCAGCGCTGTCGCGCCCAGCCCAGCCGGCAATGATCAGATGGTCGATATCGACACTGACTTCACCATGGCCGATCACGTTGAGGTTGAGTTGCGTCATCTTTCGCTCCTTGGACAGGGAATAACGGCACCAGGTCTGTTACTGATGATCGACTGATATATCACAGTATTTTCACAGAGCAACGCCTGTGCCAGCTCGGCCTACGCCAAGGAAAGTCCCATCAAATCAGTGGATTGCGTAGCTGATGGATACGCACGGAGGAGCGGAAAGGAGGCCAGCTGTTACCTATCTGCACCGTTTCAGCGCATTCCTGTGCAACTCCGGTTCAGAGCGGCTTATTGATTGACCCGGCAAGAGGCGACAGAGGCAGCCTTTTTCCATACAGTGATATATCAGTAGTGCCTCGAGGACAGTTTCTTGCTCGATACCACCGACACCTCCAACTCCGTCAAAGGCAGTGCCAGCCTGCGAGAGCTCGCTTATGCGCAGATCAAGCAGCGCATCATTACCTGTCAGCTACGTCCGGGCGACGCGATTAATGAAGCTCAGCTCACGCAGCTGCTCGGTTTGGGCCGCACACCAGTGCATCAGGCCTTGCACCGGCTGGAAATGGAGGGAATGGTGACCATCCTGCCGCGCAAGGGGGTGATAGTCACCGCGATCTCGCTCAACGACGTTCTCGACATGATCGATGTGCGGGTCTGCAACGAACAGCTGTGCGTGAAGCTGGCACTTGAACGGGCGCAGGAGAGCGATTTCATCGCCATGCGCACTATCCTCGAGCGGTCGCCAGCACTGCTCAAACAACGGGATGTACCCGGGCTGATGGACGTGGACCTGCAATTCCACCTGGCCATTTCAGCGGCTGCGCGTAACCGGGTACTCGCCGACCTACTGCGCAACCTGCATGAAAAGCAGGCCCGCTTCTGGTTCCTGACCATGTCGGAGATGCACCATAGCGAGCGCATCTACGAAGAGCATCTGCAGATCCTCAATGCCATGGAGAACCGTGACAGCGAGGCGGCTATCCATGCCATCCATCATCACATCGATGACTTCCGCAGAGCGATCATCCGTACGCTGTGAGCTGATTGGTTCTTGGGTCAGCGTTCCTCTGTCCAACCACATCTCAGGGGCTATCTAAGCGATGCCGCCGAACCAGTAGGTCGAGGGGATCTTGAGCAGCGTTCGCCCTCCTCCACGTTTAACCGCTGGCCCGCGGAAGGCAGCTGGAAGTTGCGCGCTGCCCACACCTCAGTCCGCGCCTTCATATCGCCGCACTGACGGCTACTCACGCACGAACTCCAGCGGTACCCGCTGGTTGCGGTGCGACCCGTCGAGATGAACAAGATCCGCCGCGACGCACAGTTGAACACAAGGCCGAACGCCTGGAATGGGGGCATACTCCATTTCAGCCCCCACCATGCTGAACAGGGATACTTGGATGTCTTGTCCCGTCTAGAGCAAGAATTTCCCGAGTGCTTTTCCTTGATAGGTGCTGGGGTAGCTCGACCTCGAGGACGATGTGTCTCCCTGGTGCCCACAGACAGCCTCGCGACGCGTCAGCAGGCAGTCGATCGTTTCCAGCAGGACGCCGATTGTCGGATCTTTATCGGCCCGACGTCAGCGGCCGGAACCGGCAATAACCTGACTGTTGCTAACTAGCTGTTCTTGCTGGGGCTGCCCTGGACGCCTGGATCGCAGGACCAAGCGGAAGACCGGGCCTACCAAGACGGAAGCGTCGCTTGGTGAGAGGCAAGATCCCGCTGGTGGAGAACAGCCTCGACTTGCAGCTGTAACAGGTGCTGCAGGAGATGCGGTGAAGTGCTCGGGGCAGATAGGCGCAGATTCAATCGGCCGATCACACAGTGAGCGTGCTAGAGCCGTTTGAAACCGTCCAGTCGTATGCCTCTCAGCCATTGGCCTCAGCGAGCCTTTACGCCCGTGCTATAGGGTGACCGCACGTCCGCTAGGCAAACGCAGCTCGAATATCGCGTTAAAGATAATCGCGCCTGTGCCGACAGATGATATCAAACAGACATCACATGTCTGGCCATATCACCTTCTCGGAATCGCCTTATGTCCATCCTTCGGTACCTGTCCATCATGCGTGGTCTCGACGTAATCGCTGCCGCTGTGGAACAACCCGAGGCCGCAGCCAGGCTCGACTCGCTGACCGGCCCAGCGCCGGTGCGAAAGGTAGCTGAAGGCTTGAAGGGACTGCTGGCTCGCCAAGGGACTCTCGACGCTCAGTTGCACGAGATGCAGAGTGAGATCGAACAGCTGACTGCTCGCCTCGCCGAGCGCGAGGCCGCGGTTGACCGTTTGGCTACCCGCTTCAACCTGGTCAATCGTGCTACCAGTGAAGGCCTGTGGGATATGGAAGTGGTCGCCGGAGATCCGGTGAACCCGCGTAATGCGTTCTGGTGGTCGGATCAGTTTCGTGCCCTCCTAGGCTTTCGCAGCGAACAGGACTTTCCGAACGAACTCGGAAGCTGGGCCAATCGGCTACACCCTGAGGACAGCAAACCTACCCTGGACGCATTCGCCCGGCACCTGAATGATCGCAGCGGTAACACCCCCTATGACATCGAATACCGGGTGGCGACCAAAAGCGGCGAATATCGCTGGTTTCGCGCGAGCGGCGAGACTCTCCGCGACGCCCGGGGTACGCCGCTGCGGGTGGCTGGCTCTCTCAGAGACATCCATGATCAGCGCCAGCGCGATGCTGAACTCGAGGTGACCCTGACACGTTTCGAGCTTGCGCGTGAAATGCTCAACGATGGCCTGTGGGACATGGAGGTGATAGCGGGCGATCCGGTCAATGCGCAGAATCCTTTCTGGTGGTCGCCGCAGTTCCGCCGCCTGCTGGGATTCGAGACAGTCGAAGAATTTCCCGATGTTCTCGACAGCTGGGCGTCCCGTTTGCATCCCGAGGACAAGCAACGCAGCATCGAGGCCTTTGGCGCCCACCTCAATGACCGTAGCGGCAAGACCGGCTTCGATATCACCTACCGTCTGAAACTGAAGGATGGAAGCTACCGTTGGTTCAGGGCACGGGGTCAGACCAGGCGCGCCAACGACGGAACGCCGCTGCGGGTAGTGGGCGCCCTGACCGATATCCATGCCACCCATGAGCAGAATGCGCTTCGGGACGCGCAGCAAGCCCAGCATCGCGAGATGGAAGAGAGCCTGAAGAACGTCACCGACATCGTCAGCTCGATCCAGGGCATCGCCGCCCAGACCAACCTGCTGGCGCTCAATGCCGCGATCGAAGCGGCACGAGCCGGAGAGGCCGGTCGAGGCTTTGCGGTGGTAGCCGACGAGGTTCGAAAGCTAGCTACGCGCACGTCCGAAGCGACGCAGCGAGCGGCCAACATGATTCAACAGTGACGTTGCGCACGTCCTGGCGGCCTGGCCTGAACCGCCAATTGGCGGTGCAGTCAGCTTGAGAGAGTGCTCCAGCTCTTCTTTCAGGTTGGCATATCTGAAGGCTTCGAACTGAATCTGCCTCCGCCCTGTGCGGGGGCTTTTTTGGGCCACGATTAAGTCAACCGCTCGCGACGCCAGGACGCAAGACGCTCAAACCGAACACCTCCCCCTTGTCGCAGTCGAATCCGTGCCCACCGGCGTGGCGCTGACATCCACGCCGGTCCAGTCGCCCGGGGTGACGCTGCCTGTCCGGCAATCTCCCAACCGTCCCTCAGGCGCCGGGCCCCTTTTCGTCAGCTATTGTGCCGGTAGCCGTTCTGCCCCAGGCGAGAGCGGCCACATCTGCAGGTTAGGGGCGCGGAATACGCCTCGGCGCTGGAAGTAGACGGGGCTTTCCAGCATATAGCTCAGGCTGGTCCCATGTCCGACTTAGTGGTTAAACCCCAGGGCAACAGCTCCTCGCAGCCCGAGCGAGCCTTATCCTGGCGGCAGCTGGCTGTGGATTCGACGATGCCATTGGGAGGATGACCTACCCTGTCGACATGCAAAGGCACCTGCCGATTTTCAGGTAGGTAAAGGCTAAGGTCCTATCCAGACGCACCTGTGCATGGACCTGCATAGGCGTTTCAGAGGTGGCTAGACCCGGCCTATTTGGAATCAGGTGCATCCACCGCGCAACGCCAAACCGTGCAGCCAGGGACGCAGCGTTTTTCAAGCCGATATCGACGCCCTCCGACAACATCAGAGGACCGCGCTGGACCTTACGTGGATCGCCGCTGTTTGGGCCTGAAACGCAGAAACCCTCCTTGCGGAGGGTTTCTGGTGAAGATGGTGGGTCGTGTGGGATTCGAACCTACGACCAATTGGTTAAAAGCCAATTGCTTTTGACCCATCACTGCACCCAGGCGCGACGCGCCTCTCAGTGAAAACAAGCGGCCTCTAATGAACCCATTAGAGGCTGCAAATTTGAAAACTACATCCAAGATTTCTGGCAAGGGCGGTACCGGAAAAACCACGTCGGTAGCCAACCTAGGCGCATTCTGCGCCGATGCCGGGCTCCGTACCCTACTGATCGATCTGGACCCCGTCCAGCCTTCCCTTTCCTCGTACTACGACCTCGTCGAGCCCGCCCCCTGCGGCGTCTTCGAGCTGATCGCCAGCAACGAGACCCGCCTCGATCGCATCGTCTCCAAGACGAATATCCAGAACCTGTCGCTGATCTATTCCAACGATCCGCATAACCACCTGATCAACCTCCTCCTGCAGGCGCCTGATGGCCGGCTTCGCCTGGCTCATCTCAAGGACATCTTCCAGGATGACTTCGACCTGGTGCTGATCGATACGCAGGGCGCCCGTACCGTGCTCCTCGAGATGGTGATGCTCGCTTCGGATCTCGCCGTCTCTCCCCTCCCCCCTGAAATGCTGTCCGCCCGTGAATTCAACCGCGGCACTCTCCAGATGTTGGAGGGGCTTCGGCCCTACGCTCGCCTTGGACTGCCGATACCGCCCATCAAAGCCGTCGTGAACGGCCTTGATCTCACCTCAGACGCTCGCCAGCTGGATGCGACGATCCGCCAGACCTTCAGGGATCATCCCGACATTCAGGTCACGAGCACCATCATTCCTAAGGCGGTCGTCTACCGAGAGTCCGCGACTCGTGGCATCCCAGCTCATCGCCTTGAATACCGCCAGCCTTCTGATCGCAAAGCCCCAGCGGCCTTGCAGGTCATACGTGAGCTCGCCATCGAACTCTTCCCCGAGTGGGCTGATCGCTTCACGGCCATGAATGAGTCGGTTGTGCATGCCCTGGTGAGAGAGGGCAAGTGAGATGGCCACGCCCCAAAAGCATGATCTGACCCAGGCCACGGGCATCACTGCAGAAGTGGTGCTGGAACAGGGAAAATTCTACGACGCGAAGGATTTCCGCAAGGTGCAGACCGGGCTCTCCAGCGCAGCCCGCGAGCTCCGTGCGCTGACCCAGTACGGCAATCTCCTAGGTCGCCTCGGCGAGCAGCTCTCTCGCGAGCAGCGCGAGCTGCTTAGCAACGCTGCTGCCCTACTGGACTCAGTGAAGTACAACGTCGAGCACGCCAAGGAACGGAAGGCACGAGAAGAGAAGGCTGCCGCCAAGCTTCGTGAGCAACGCGAGCGACAAGCCCAGCAGCTGGTAGCTAAGCACTTCCAGCTGCCGACCACGACGGTCGAGCAGCAGATCGACGTGCTGAAGCTGTACATCGCCACTAGGCCTGTTACCGACGGCTGGATGCTGAAGGAGGATCATCACCTTCGCGACATGATGCAAAGCCACGCTCCCAAGTGGTCCAGTGAGCGCAGCTGGCGTCTGGACCAAGTATCCAGTCTCATCGCCGACCTGAAATATTCCGTCGAACGCCACCTGGTTCATCCTGGCCACACACCCGCCGAACGGCTGAAGGCCCTCCAAGAGCGTATCGCAGAAGTCCGGGAGGCTCAGCTCTCCAAGCCAAGCGCTCAGGAGACCCTCAAGGTCTGGACAGAGGCGCTTCAAGAAGTCGTACTGGTGTCAAACCCGGCACCGGCAGCGGCCCCTTCGCAAGGAGGGGCTGCCTGATGGACACTAACAAGCAGAAGATCCTGGAACGCGTCGCCAAGTGCTTCGCTCTGGCCAAGGACGCCGGCGCCGCGCCGAACGAAGCCGAGATCGCGCTGCGTCAAGCGCGCAAGCTCATGCAGCAGCACAACCTCATGGACGTTGATGTCCAGGCAGTGCTGGCCAGCGAAGCAGTTGTTGCCACCGGCACCCGCAAAGCACCCGCCCATTGGCTTCACCAGCTCGCACTGGTGTGTGCCCAGGCATTCGATTGCGATCCCCTGGCCTTTCGTGATCAGCGCCTGGGGTGGGCCTTCAAGTTCGTCGGTATCGGTGTCGGGCCTGAGATGGCCAGCTACGCCTATTCCGCGCTCCACCAGCAGCTCCTGGCCGCGCGCAAGGTCTTCGTCCGCAGCCAAACTCGCTGCAAGCTGGCCACCAAACGCCGTCGTGGCCAGGTCTTCGCCGAAGGCTGGATCGAAGCGGTAAGCGTCAAGGTTCACCAGTTTGCCAAGGGCAAGCCAGATGAGACCCAGCGCGTCATCGATGCCTACCTGGCCGTGCACCATCCTGACCTCACCACCTTGGAGCTTGAGCACCTGGAGGCCAAAGGCCACGACGTGCGAGCTCGCTATCAGGGCTACGAGCTGGGTACTCAAGCGCAGCTCCACCGCGGCGTTGGCCAGCGCCGCGACCAGGTAGCGCTGGGAGGTCGGTCATGAGCGTCGCTCAGCTCTTGGAAGCCCCCGCCCACGATCACACAGTCCATGTCTCAGACGCTGAGCGCGTTGCAGCCGGCTTGGTCCCGCCTCACTCCCAAGAAGCCGAGCAGTCCGTCTTGGGCGGACTGATGCTCGACAACAGCACCTGGGACCTGATCGCTGACGTGTTGCTGGAGGAGGACTTCTTCTTCCGGCACCACCAGCTCATATTCCGGCGAATCGCCCTGCTCGCCTCGCAGTCGCGGCCCTTCGATGTCGTGACCCTCGCCGAGGTGATGCCCGACGTCGACGAGGTCGGCGGCCTTGCCTATCTGGGTACCTTGGCCAAAGACACCCCCTCGGTGGCCAACATCGTCGCGTACGCAGAGATCGTCGCCCAGCGCGCGCACCTACGCCGCCTGATCCTGCTGGGCTTTGCCAGCAGCCGCGAGGCCTCAGCACCAGGTGCCAATGCCGCCGAAGTGCAGGAGCAGACCGAGCAGCGGCTGTTCGCACTCGGCCAAGATCGCAAGGGCGCTGAGTTCTGCAACGTCACTGCAACGTTGAGCAAGCTGATCGACACCATCGACGAGCGCTTCAACAACCCTATGCCGGTGACGGGCGTTCCTTCAGGTCTTACCGACCTCGATACCCTCACCTCGGGATGGCAGGACACCGACCTGATCATCGTCGGTGCCCGCCCGGCCATGGGCAAGACCGCCTTCTTGCTCAACTGCATTACCAGGGCACTCCAGCATGCGCAGAACAAATCGGTGCAGGTCTACAGCCTGGAGATGCCGGCGGAGCAGTTGATGCTCAGGCTAGTGGCGATCATAGGCCGTATCGATGCCACGAAGCTCAAGAGCGGACAGTTGGCGGATGAGGACTGGCCGAAGCTGACCATGGCCGTCAACACCATCAACAGCTTTGGCGATCGCCTGGTCATCGACGATGAGGCGGGCCTATCCCCCACGATGCTACGTGCCAGAGCCCGTCGCGCCGCGCGCCGTTTCGGCCCGCCCGCCCTGATCTTGATCGACTACCTGCAGATGATGCGCTGCGTTGGTCAGGAGAACCGCGCCAACGAGATCGCCGAGATCTCTCGCTCGCTCAAGGCGCTCGCCAAAGAGATGAAGTGCCCTGTCATCGCGCTCTCCCAGCTCAACCGGGGACTGGAGTCCCGGCCGAACAAGCGGCCTGGCCTTGCCGATCTCCGGGAGTCCGGCGCCATCGAGCAGGACGCCGACGTGATCATGTTCCTGTACCGCGACGAGTACTACCACCCGGAAACCGAGTTCAAGGGCATTGCTGAGCTGATCGTTGGCAAACACCGCAACGGCGAAGTCGGCACGGTCCGCGCCGCCTTTATCGCGAAGCAGACGCGCTTCGAGAACCTGAGCGCGCAGGCCTGGCAGGAGATGAACGCATGAACCTGCTGACCGATGCCCTCGTGCCCGCTACCGATGAGTCGCAACCCTCTTCCCTGCCCTTTCCCTCGATCGTTCGCCGGCGGGAGCCGGCAAGGAGCTGCCCGATGAGCCCGCAAGCTATGTTATCTGGGGTTACTCACCAGTGCCGCAACTGCGGCCATCACCTCTGCCGCCGCCCCCTTACCGCTGATGAAAATCTGGTCTGCAGCGTCTGCCATTCGCTCGACGTGGAGCCCCTGCAGGTCGTCGATCAGCCAGCACCTGGTCCCTTCCACGACACCACCGTCGTCTTCCGCGTCGCCGGCTCCCGCAATGACGCGGCAGGGCTGATCAAGACCCTGGACCTGCTGTTCAAGGACGATGGTCTGGCCGAGATCGTGGCCATCGAATCGGGCAACCAGCTCCAGCACCGGGCGGGAGGCCAATGACATGCTCTCCCATCACACCCCGGAACAGGATCTCCCTTCTCATACCAATCGCGAACGTGACCGGCAGAGGCTGGATGCAGCGCTGAACGACTTCCTGGCCAATGGTGGCCAGGTCGTTGAAGAGAAGCCCACCGAGCGCGCCGCCGGCGGCCCGAGCTTCGTCATCAGCGCGCAGCGCGAGGAGCTGCGTCAGATCGCCGAAGCGAAGCCGGCAACCGAAGTTTCCGATGAGGATCTGGTGCGGCTCCTTCGAGCCCGCGCTTTGCTCGGGGATACCCTGCGTACCGCGTCCAAGCGCCTACAGCAGCCCCTGGAGCGTTGCCATGCCCTTGCCAGGGCGCATCGGCTGCCTTTCAAAGTCGGGTACGTGAAAGGGGGTAGCCGCTCATGACGACGCCCGCCCATGCGCTACGTGGTGCCAACAAGAACCTGCAAGACCTGGTGGCGTTCGCCCTGGACGAGGGCTGGATCGTTGCCCGTACCAAGGGCGGCCACGTCAAGTTCTTGAAAGTCGGCTACTGCCCCATTTTCACGTCTTTCACGCCCAGTGATCGCCGCGCCGGCCTCAATGCCCGCGCCCAACTGCGCCGTGCCCAGCCTATGAACGAATTGGATCAGACCCTATGACTACCGCAACCAAGCGCAAGCCATCCGTACGGAAATCTGCAACAGAGGATGAGAAGTTCGTCGTCCGCTTTCCCAAGGGGCTTCGTCCTCAAATCGCCGAGGCCGCCAAGCAGGCCCATCGGTCGATGAACGCAGAGATCATCAGCCGCATGGGCCGCACGCTCGAGCTCGAGGATGAGGTCTTCCGTCTGCAGCGCGTTATCGACCAGCTGCTGGCCGCCAATGATGAGCCCAGCCGGCCCGTAAGTCGTGTTGCTCAGGAGATCCACGCATGAGCAAGCCCAGCAACGAAGCCGTCACTCAGCGTCTGTTGGCCGGCGGCTTTGCCGGATCGAGCGTTCCTGTCGCACGCCTGGCGGATCCGATCAAGGAAACGCCTATGGTCCTGACACTGGACCAACTAGCGCCCTACGACCATAACCCTCGCAGAACGCGCAACCCGATGTTCGATGACATCAAGGCCTCCATCTCTGCGAGAGGTCTCGACCAGCCGCCCCCAGTTACTCGCCGACCAGGAGAGGAGAAATTCATAATTCGAAGCGGCGGTAATACCCGTTTGGCGGCTTTGAATGAACTGTGGCAAGAGACCAAAGACGAGAGATTCTTCCGTATCAGCTGCCTGTTCCGGCCCTGGGGTGACCGCGGCGAGATCATCTCGATGACAGGCCACCTGGCTGAGAATGATCTACGCGGCAACCTTATGTTCATCGAGCGAGCGGTACATCTTGATGCCATTAAGCAGCGCTACCTAGACGAATCCCCCGAATCGCTATCACTGAGAGAATTCTCAAGGAAGCTCAAAGAAGATGGCTATTCAATCTCCCACTCGCATCTATCGAAGATGCAAGATGCAGTGCGACTGCTGTTACCGGCTATTCCCAGCCTGCTCTACTCTGGACTGGGCAAACATCAGGTCGAAAAGCTACTGACATTGCGCAGCTCTAGCTTGAAAGCATGGGTGAGCTTCAATGGTCAGGAAAGCGATTTTGAGCTGCTGTACCAAGATGTGCTCAATGGCTTCGATGGCTCGACCGACAACTTCGTATTCGAGACCATCCAGGACGAGCTGATCGGCCAGATCCGCAGAGCGCTGAATGTCAGCTACGAAGAAGTACTCAAGGCGATCCTTGATCACCAAGACAGTAGCCGACGCTCGCAACTTGTGGGGGTGCAAGTGCCCGATGGCCAGGCTCCTCAGGTTCCTACTACCGGTGCTATCGCGCACGCGCCTGGCAACAGTACTAGGCAGGAACAACCATCAGGAGCGCCCAGCAAGCAGAAGCAGGGAGCTGCCTCCCCTTCCACACCACCGCCACTACCTGAGCGTACGGGTGGTTCAGGCGCAATCGACACCACTCCCCTTCAGCACACTCCGCCGGATCCCGAGCAGCTCTCCGAGGAGGAACGTGCCGCTCGCCTGAACGGCCACATCGTCACGCCCGATGGCATCGGTCAGAAGGTAAGGGACGTTCAGCGTCGCATCGCGGCCGAGCACGGCGAGACACTGCCTGACTTCAACAGTGATGCCCTACGTGCGATCCCTGTCCAGGCCGGCGGCCTGCATGCCATCTCGGATGTCTGGTACATCGAGCGCAACACCGATACCCCTGAAGAGTTGCGTAAGGTCCTGCGAACGCTGGTCTTCGAAATTGCCCAGCTGTGCGACGTTTCTGGAGAGCTCCTCAAGCCCACCGATTTCGCACTCGGCTTCACGCTTTCTACCCCTCATTCAGAGCTGACCGCACGCGGAACAACGTCTTGGCAATTCCTGCAGTCGTTGACGGGCATGTACAGCTACGTGGTGTCGCGTGATCCAGAGACTGCCGAGGAGCTCAAGGCAAGCATCGCGGAAGAGAACGCGACCTTTGCCCTGAACCTGGGCCAGTTGCTCCTTGGCGATCCCCTTTTCGATAGCAAGTCAGCCAGCACCGAAGGCCGCATGACCGATGCCGCCGTCGTGAAGCTGTTCAGGGTGATCCGTCTCGCCCGCCGGCTGATCGAACTCGAGGCCGGGCAGTAGCCCGGTCACCTTCTGGACCTGCATTAGGAAGTCGCATATGTCCACGAAGTACAACCCCATGAACCAGGCGCTGATGGATCAGATCCTCCATCACCTGCGCAACGGCCAGGTCCAGCGCTGCCTGGACATTGGCCTGGACGTCGAAGTCTTGAACCTGCTGCGTCAGCCCCAGGCTCACAGCATCCTGAAAAATGCCCCAGCGCGATGGTGCAAGGTCCAGATCGATCTCGATATGGTCAAAAAGCTCCTGGAGAACTGCGAGCGCGATGAGCGCGAGACCCGCCTCGTGCATCGCGCCATCCAGTTAGGCGCTACCAACGGGATGATCCGCGAGTTCTTCGGCATGGCCCCCAGCGAGATCAGCGTGGTGCGCCAGCTTCTGAACGTCCCCGGTCGCTCCGGGCGGGTTGCAGGGCTCAACGATACCGATCAGGTCTGGTATCGCTTTCTCGACCTGATGAACGCTCACGAGGTGGACCACAAGGACGCCATCGCCCTGCTCGACATCTGCATGATGATCACCGAGGAGCTCAACGGCCCGTTCGAGTCCATCAAGGACAAGCACGATCAGATCACCCTCGGCCTCATCTGGAATCTCGTACAGACCTGGCTCAATGAAGGTCTCTACCCACCCAAGATCGCCCGGGCACCGCTCTTGCTGATTTCCGATGCAAGGAAGCGGCGAGATCGGCAACTCGGTGAGGAGCAAGCCGTCGACGATGCCCTGCCAGAGGCGCAAGAACAGGATCCGTCCGCTGCCCTCGGGCAAATGAGCTTGATCGAGCTGGATTCGGCAGAAGGCGACAATAGGTGAAAACCACTGCTCCACGCGGCTCCCATCTACTCGGTCGCGCCCTGGACGTTGCAGCGTCACACCTGAACGTCCATGTCCAAGCCCAGCGCGACTACAAGCAAAAAACCGGCGAAAACCTACCCAAGGAATTCGCCGGCATCGTTTTCAGCGGTAACCCTCACGAGACCGTTCCTCGCCGACTGCTGCTCGATGAACGTCTCTCGCCCCTTGAGCGCAACGCCTGGCAGGTGTTTCGCCTGCTCATGAATGGTGATGGGGTCACGGCGTTCCCGACCTACGATCAGCTGCGCCCCTACCTGGGCAATAACCCAGGACGTCCTGCTTCGCGTGAGACCGTGGCCAAGGCCTTGACCGTACTGCGCCTGACTCGCTGGCTGAGCCTCGGCCGCCGTGTCCGCGACGCGATTACCGGCCAGGTCCAAGGCAACATCTACATCCTGCACGACGAGCCCGTGGCCTACTCCGAGGCCATCCAACTCGATCACGACTTTCTGCCACTTGTGGCTAATGGCCTCGAACACACCAACACCTCAGTCCGCGAGATCGCCGGCCTGACCTTTGACGAGATGCTGGTCAGCGAGACCCAGGACCTGCCCACCCGCGTGGAAGTGTTCAGAGAGCGCTTTCGCGCCCAGGGGCTCGAAGATCCAGCACGTGCAGCGAGACCTCCCGCTGAGTTCGGATTCCGAACGCCGGTGTTGGCAGCTATGAATCACCTGAGTTCGGATTCCGAACTCAGTCAAAAAAGCCTTGTTGATCAGGTCTTGAGCCTCAGTTCGGATTCCGAACTCAGTGAAAATCAGGGGGCTTCACCCTTAGTTCGGAATCCGAACTCATCTAGTACGTATACGAATACAAATACTGATGTATCTAAAAGCTCTGTACTGCGCGAGCAGGCGGACGTGGACCTTGTGTGGCCGAGCGCCTATCAACGGATGACGTCGGAGCAGCAGCAGCGGGCCCAGCTCGTGATCCTGGCTGTTCCCGCAGACATTCGAATGCCCCTTGTGAAGCAATGGGGCGTTCGCTGCGCTTCGGGCAAGGTAGCAAAGCCCTTTGGCTACCTGATGAAACTCATCCAGAAGGCCCAGACCGGTGACTTCAACGCCGATTGGCAGCCATCCGCAGTTCAAACCGCCACTCCAGCCATGCCCATACAAGCGCCTTCATTGCCGGCAATTCCGCGATTTGAGCCGGCCACTGTCCAGCCAAAGGCAGTCAGTGATGCTCAAACCGGAAATGACGTACTCAAGAGCCTTCGGAAGATGATGGGCCGTGGAGGTAGCGAATGATCTCCGCTCACTCCATCCGCATCTTCTCAATCTCAGCCATTGAGGCTAGCGATGACAGTTGGGAATCGATCACCCGACCGCCCCCAGTAGCGGTTCCCAGGGAAACACTCTCCGAATTCAAACCAGTGGTTCCCGGGGAAACACCATGCGGGTTCGAAGCCCTGGTTCCCGGGGAAACACCTTACGGGTCCAAAGTTCTGGTTCCCGGGGAAACACCTTACCGGTTCGAAGCTCTGGTTCCCGGGGAAACACCTTACGGGTCCAAAGCTCTGGTTCCCGGGGAAACACCTTACGGGTCCAAAGCTCTGGTTCCCGGGGAAACACCTTACGAACCCGAAGCTCTGGTTCCCGGAGAAACACCCCGCAGTTGTCAGCGAGTGATTAACAGAAAACAGGCTGATCGAAGACGTCGATCACAACCTCCTCGCACCCAAATACGGTTTTCCGCTGCCCTCCAGCGCCAGTCTCGGCACCCTGCCCGAGCGTCATCTCACAACCCAAGGAATCCTTCTCATGGCTGATACCTTCCAGCTCAACCTGGGCTCGCTCAGATCGAAAGTCGATCTCACCCTGCATACCCATCACGCTTCCCGCCTCTGGTTCGGTCGGCAGCGCTCCGATAACAAGCCCGGCATGATCGGCTTGTCCGGCTTCTCCAACATCATCAACCGCATCTCCGCCGGCGCCGCCAAGGACGATCCCTATTCCGATCTTTTCCTCATCATCATCGAGGACAAAATCGAGGAGTCGGAGCAGCAGCTGACCGCTATAGATGAACGACTGAACCAGGTCATGGCCATGCTGCCCAAGCAGCTCGACGTGGGTGTCAACCTGTCGATCCAGCCGCTCAAGTTCCCGCTCTACCTGAACTCGCCGCTGGCCTTCAAGGGCGTGTACCTGCTCACCCGCTATGACGAGCTGGTACGCCGGATCCTCCTGGCCGCTCACATCGGCCTGATCGACAACGGCTCCAAGGAGGCCTGGCTGGATGAGGGCGCCGCCGTGCTTCGTCGCCTGTACGGCGTCGGCCAGCGCTACAAGGGCTACAGCGGTGCATCGCGCGACGACATCGCCGCCAACAATGCCCGCGCCACCAACGCCCAGCAGATGTACAGCTTCCTGGAAATGCCCAAGGACGTCCTGGAAGGGACCCGCCGTAGCAAGTTCGCCCCGGCGATCCAACGTCCCGGCGATGTCCCCGCTAGCTCCAGTGGTGGCGATGACGGTTTCGATGGCGACTCTGCCGACGAGGATGAGCATTTGGGCGCTATGACCAGCTCCCAGAACATCACCGAGATGAGTGAGGCCTGATCGCCATGGCACTGCAACAGTCCACTCAAGGTTCGAAAACCGCAGACCTGCAACAGGCCGCCTTCCAGCCCCTGCAACAGGATGTCTTCGCGAACCTGCAACACGCACCCTTCTA
Organism: Pseudomonas sp. LA5; assembly: GCF_028640825.1. Classification (NCBI taxonomy): domain Bacteria; kingdom Pseudomonadati; phylum Pseudomonadota; class Gammaproteobacteria; order Pseudomonadales; family Pseudomonadaceae; genus Pseudomonas; species Pseudomonas sp. LA5. The sequence continues at coordinate 43,528 of NZ_JAQYZY010000021.1, read as the reverse complement.
CAAAGGGCTTTTAAAACCCTTTAAAGGTAAGGGAGCACTGGACCAATTAGCCGAGCAGTGCCGTTCCCTTGAAGCCGAACTGAACACCCTTGCCCAGGAGCGGATTCTCGCGCAGGCCCAGCGCTTCCCCTTCACGCTCTTGCCGATCCGGATGACCCACCAGCACACCTCCGCTGGCCCAGTCTTTCTGCGCTGGCAGCAGAGTGGGACACGAAAGATGGGCGTGGGGCTTTGGGCGGACCTGTGCCGCCACGACCTGGTCACCGAAACACTGCTCCAGGATCTGCACGCCATGGAGCTGCAGCGCATTGCTTTGAATATGCAGATCAGCCTGGTCCATGCCATTGGCCGGCAGGCCGCCGAGTGCGCCGAGAAGATGGCCCAGGCCGATGCCGTTTACACCGAACAGCTGCAACAGATCATCCAATCCCGCGGCGAAGACGCCGCATCCCAACAGGAGGCCTGACATGGGCACAGCAGTAGTATGGGAAGGCAACATCGGTTCCGCCCCCGAGTACAAGCGGTTCCAGAAGGACAATCAGGATCCGCGGCACCTGCTCCGGCTGAACGTCTATTTCGATAACAGCATTCGCCTGCAGGATGGCTCCTACGAGGATCGCGGCGGTTTCTGGGCCAACGTCGAGCTCTGGCACCGCGACGCGGAAAGCTATAGCCGGCTGTACCAGAAAGGTATGCGGGTGCTGGTCGAAGGCCGTGCGGTCCTCGACAACTGGAAGGATGGCAACGGCATCGAACAAGCCGCGATGAAAGTCCAGGCCAACCGGATTGCGTTCCTGCCCCAACGCATCGAGTCCATCACCATGGGCCAGGGTACGGGTCAGGCGCAGGCGCGGCCGGTAGCGAACGGCCAGTCGCGGACACCTGCCCCCACGCCGGCACCGATGTCCGAGGATTTCGACGACCAGATCCCCTACTAGCTGCCCCCCGAAAAATTTGCCGCCCCAGCGTGAAGCTGCCGGAAGACAGGACTCACTGAGCGTGGGCCTGTCGCCCCGGGCCGAGCAGTGGCAGAAAAGTCGCGCCACTGCGTGAAGCTGCAGGGAGATCTACCTCGCACCTCGTGTCTCCCCCGCCACCCACTCAACCTCAGGGTTGTCAGGAGCCGCGGCCCCACGTGAAGCCGCAGGTATCACTCACTCGAATAGCGTGGAACTGCACATGGACAACTCCTACCGTTTCAAACGCGCCGTCCAGATTGCCAGCTGCGATATGGATGCTATACGGGGCCTGTGCCAGGCGAAGGTCAACGAGGTAGCAAAGGTTCGTAGGCTCCGTGCCATCGGGGATGTATCGATGCGCGCCCAAGGCTACATCGACGCCTGCCACGATTTTCTGGGCCTGCACGAAGACGATGTACGGCGCCTGGTCTGGAGCCTGAACGAGAATCGAATGACTCGACGCGAGCAGTTGGTTGGGGCCTATTTCCGTGGTGAAGCTCCAGACGTCACCCACGAGGTGGAAGTCGCCATCGACTGGTGGAATGGTATGGATCAGGCCGAGCAAGAGCACTGGCTGAGTCAGGCCGAATCCACATGTCCACGGCATGCGCGCCGGGCCTATATGGGCCACCTGAAGCAGGAGTGCGAACGAATGGGGTTTCCTTCGTAGATCGCGGCTCAACGTGACTCTGCTGGTGGATTCAGCCTTATCAATCGGGACACTGCCATGGTGAACGAAGCCCAATCTAGAGTGACTTCCATGGATGGTCGATCTGGAGCGAACGCTCACCGATCCGCCATGCGTGCAGGTGAAGCCGCAGGCCTAGCCAGAGCCGGTGTTCATACCTGTCCCTACCAGCACCCCGCCTTTCGATCGTCCTGGCTCAAAGGGTATGCCCAGGCCCAGCAGCAGAGCTTCGACTTCTAGGCCAACCTATTCCCTTCCAGTTAGGGTTTTCCCTTCCGCCGCTGACCGGCTCACCGCGACCCTAGACCTTCCTACCCACTATTGAAGGTCTTCACCATGTTTATTCGGACCCTCTTCTGGTTGTCCGTCATCACTGTCTTGGCTGTTGCGGGCGCAGCCGTTTACTGGTTGTACGGCTACTGCGCCCTGCGTGAGGCTCAATCCTTCGTCTCTTTCGGGTTCCGTGCACTCGCATTGGGCTGGGGCTGGCTGCTGACCTTCTGGGCGGCCAAGTTCGCACTGGAATTGCTGGTTCTCGCCCGGAAGGAGCATCAAGATGATTGCCGCCAAAAGAAAGCCGTCGAGTGGTACGTCGAGGCGCTTGGAGGGGAAATCACCCAGTCCCAGGCCGATTTCATCAACGAGCGGCTGACCTATGGCGATCGCTGGGAAGCGGCGGAAGGATTGCTCAGGGCCTACTACGGCCCGGGCATTGAAACCAGCGACATCAAGCGCCTGGATGACCTCGCGGATCGCGGCTGGCGAGTGACCGGCAAGCTCAAGGTCGACGCCCTCTGCCTGAGCCTTGCGGGCCGGCATCAGATATACACCCCGCTACGCCTACTGCCTCAGTACTCGAAAGCCCCTTTACCGGCCTCGCCTCCCTCCCCGTCGCCGCTGAAGCCCTTTCGTGAGGACGATCCCTGGTACTCGCCCGACGTGCTGAAGTTCTTCGCTGCGCGTAACACCTTCACCTTGTTCCAGCGCCATGGCGGCATCGATCTCGACTGGACGCGCAACGATGGCCAGCGCACGGACCCTATCTCGCGCGAAGACTGCGTGGCCATGCTCAAGGCCATGCAAGCCTGGACCAGGCGAAAGACGTCCGAGGCTGAAGCGGCGGCCTTAGGCACCGACCTTGAGTACGTGCGACACGATATTGCTCATGTCACCGATTCTCTCGCCCGTGAGCAGCATCGGCACTGTCACAGCGTCATGTGGGAAGCGACCAGGGACGACAATCGGGAGCGCGACAAGGACGAGCGCCGGGCGGATGAGTACTGCCACCGGCTGTATTCCGGGCCTGCCGATGAGTGAGCTTTCTAGTGCCTGCAAGGCCTCCAGGTACAGCGAGCGGCAGCTTGCCGTTGCTCATACCTGGGCCTCGCACTTCCAGATCAACGGCCCTAAGCGCGACACGTTCATCGAACATTACCTTAGCTCTACGCGGTTCACCCGCTGCTGGAGTGTCAGCGTTCAGGTACCCGGCCGAGAAAGTCCTGTCACCATCCTTCGCCTGGGGCACCTGGTGCAGCTCTACGATGGCGTGTGCATCCGGACGAAGAAGGTCAAGGCAATCGACCGCATGCCCAAGCGCAAACCGGCGGCGCAATCGGCCCTGCGCTTGGCCAGGTATCTGTTACTGCCTCACATCAGCTGGCCGCTCCAGCCGCTGATGACGTCGTTCTGCGACTCAGCCCGATCGGTTGCCAGGCAGTTGGCCTGCGACGATCTGGGGGCCTTCGGGAAGGCATGGGACATTGATGGCCATAGGCACAATCGCTATTTCAGTCCCCGGACGGCCTACTACCTCACGCAGATCGGCGCGGCGCTCAAAGCCTTTCTCGCGGCGGTCGATCAACCGCGGCTGTTCGCTATTCGCTCCGCGAACTGCCCTTCGGCTGAACTCTACAATTGGCTGTCGCGGGGTAACTCTGAACGACGACATCAGGCGTTGCGGTCACAGCCCATCCTGGTGCCGCTTCTTGTGCTATGTGAGGACGACGACTGGCCTATTGGGAGGCGAAACTTCGACCAATGCCCCGCCCAGCTGCAGGCATCGCTTCGGTGTTATCAACCCAACGACACGACCCTTGCGGAGGCACTTCTTGGAACGGCGGTGGATGCAGGGCTACCTCTGGTGCCGTTGCTCGCCTGGGTGTTTGGGGCACCAGCCGCCTCGATCCGTTTTCTAGGAAGCGTCCGCCCCAACTGCGCCGGCACGGCCCTCAGCCTCATCAAGCGGGAGGGGCGTGGCTTAGGATGGCTGGGGCTGCTGGTGGGCGCCCAACTAGGCAATCGCAGGCCTCAAAACCGCCGTGATTGGTGGGCCGTCCATGAGCTGCACCGCTGCGTGCCCCACAGCGCCGCTGGTGTCATCGACTGGTCGCGTCTACTCGCCGGTACTCCGACGGCATGGGATGACCCCCGATGGCCAGGCATCCGCGCGACGCTGACGGACGTCAGGGAGCTGCTCAGCGCTGTGTGTGATGAGTCACCGAGTGCCCAGCGCGCCGCCAGGGGGCTTGAGGACTTTCTTGGACGTAGCTCCTACGCCCAGATCGCCCGCCTGGTGGGTGACTTCCACGAGGCCATGACCAGGGCCCGAGAGTTTGCCGACAGCCAGGGTCCGCTACGGGAAACGGATGCGCACACCGCCTGGTCGCCTCTGCTGAGCAAGTCGCGCACCGTCGATTGCCCGAATGGCCTGCAAATCTTGGAGCTGGTGTGTCCTGCTGATCTGATGAGTGAGCACCTCGCCCTGGGTCACTGCATCGATAACTACGACTATCGCGCCTATTCCGGAGCCTGCCGGCTGTTCTCCGTCAGGGAGTCAGGCCGCGCCCTGGCCTCGGCGGAGCTGGTCATGCCCCTCGAACGGCTCACCAAGAGCGCCCAGACGCAGCGGCTGACTCGCTCGCCCAGCGAGCTACAGGTGGTACAGCTGCGCGGACGCCGCAATCGGGCCATCGCAGGTGACGAGCCTGCAGGGGTTGCGTTCGACTGGTTCATGACCACCCTACGGCGTGGCCGACTGTCGGTCACCCTGGAATGGCCAGATGTCTCGCACACCATGAGTCGATTCGCCAAGGATGCCTGGCGTATGCACTATCATCGATTCCTGTGGGAGTGGCTGACGCACCGTTTGGGCCTTGCTGACGCTGTCGCCGGCCTGGCTCACACGGCATGAAGCGGCCCTCCCTTCGCAATACCTCAGGCACATCCCAGCTACTGCAGCGCGCCGTGTTCGACGGCTATGATTTTGGCCTCAAGATGCCCTATCTCGAAGGGGCCAACCGCCTGCTGATGACCAGGGGTGGCTCCTTCATTCGCCGTGGCGAACATCCATTGTCCGGGTATTGGCGGCTGCCCCAACGGCGGCTGCTGGAGGACCTGGACGTGCTCTTTCACCAGTTGGGCGAGCTGGCAGATAGTCGATTCGTGCTGGACTGGTCTGGTTTCAGCCGTAAGATCGCCGACGCCCAGGCCGATGCTCGGCGGGACCTCTTCATCTGGGGGATGCGTCTGCGGATCGCGCCGCTGTCTGGTGGCGGCGTGGTGCTGTCCGGGGATTATCACCCGGGGTGCGTGGCCGTGGCCAAGCGCATGCAAGGCCTTTTCCTCTCCACCAGTCGCGCCTGGCGGGTGCCAGCTTCGGCCGAGCTACTACGCAGTAACCTCATCCTAGAGCTGGGGCTGCTCGAGGAGCAGTTCGAGATGCTCGACGTGCTCCAGGAGTTGCTGTCGGATGGCTCGGTCAGCGCCGCCCGCGACGTCACAGCGATGTCGATAGGAGGACCGCCCCAAGAGCGAAGCGCGTCCTCAGCCGACGAGGATAGTGCTGCAGACGTATACCTGGCCGCGGTGCCGGACATCGCCAAGACCAGTTGGACCCTGCAGGCCATCGAGGCCGAGCTCAAGCCGTATTCGCTGATGTCTCACCAGCCTGCGGGGATCCGCCACCTACTGCAGCGCACCAGCGCACTGCTGGCCGATGACATGGGGCTCGGCAAGAGTCGCCAGGCGGTGATCGCCGCTGGTATTCAGTCCGCTGGCCACCAGATCCTGGTGGTGGTGCTGGCCAGCCTCGTCATCAACTGGGAGCGGGAGATCCAGGCGGTCTATCCAGACGCGCGGATCGCCCGGCAGCGGTATCAGGCGGATGCCCAGTGGGTGATCGTCAATTATGAGCGCCTGTGGGACTTCGTCGCGCTCGCCGATCAGTTCGCGGTCATGATCATCGATGAGGCGCACCGGTTGAAGGAGCCCACGGCCGCCTGGACGCGCAACGGCTTCGACATTGCCGCCAAGGTGCCCAATCGCTACCTGCTGACCGGGACACCGGTACTCAACCGGGAGTCGGAGCTGCACACCTTGCTGCGCCTGTCAGGTCACCCTATCGGTCAGCTACCGCTTAAGGACTTCTGCGAGCGCTTCGCTGGCAGCTCCGAATTCCGCCAGGGACTGCGCGCCGAGATCGGCGACTGGATGCTACGCCGGCGCAAGGACGTGCTGCCCGACCTCAAGGGCAAGCAACGGCAAACCGTGCCGGTCGTGCTCGATGAGGCGCAGCAGGTCGAGTACAACGCCATCCGCAATGCCGATCAGCCGGTGTTCGCGCGCCTGGGCCGGCTTCGTCAGCTCCTGGAGAGAGTGAAGGTGCCGGTGGTGATGGAGCTGCTCGGCGAGCTGGATCCCGAGGACAAGGTGATCCTTTTCTGCGAGTACAAGGAGACCGTCACCACGCTGCAAGAGATGTGCGAGGCCGCGGGCCTGGGATGCGTCACCCTGGTAGGCACCGACAGCCTCACGAAGCGGCAGAGAGCGATCGATCGCTTCCAGCAGGACGCCGATTGCCGCGTCTTCATCGGCACGACCTCGGCCGCGGGCACCGGCAACAACCTGACCGCAGCCAACTACGTGTTTTTCTTGGGGCTGCCCTGGACGCCGGGGCTGCAGGACCAGGCTGAGGATCGGGCCTATCGCAACGGGCAGCGGCGTCTGGTGGTCGTGAAAATCCCGCTAGTTGAGAACAGCATCGACTTGCAGCTGTGGCAGATGCTGCAAGATAAACGGCGGATCGCCCAGGATCTGATCGAGCCGGAGGCGATCAATAAGGCCCAAGAACGACTCGGCAGAGAGCTATGCCCTTGAATGACGCGCGCAACGTCGAATGGTTTCTTTCGCGACTACAGCATGAATTTCCTGAGTGTAATTGCCTGATGAGCGCAATCTGCCTCGATGGAGGCGCTGCGTTGAGCGTCATGCAGAAGCACTCGGTTGTGACCGTCACCTTGCAGATTGATGCTCGACGGCTGCGTGATGCCAGGTATATTGGGATGCTGCTGCAGTTGGTCCGTGAACAGCTGCTTCGTAGCTGAACTACCCTCACATCGGTAGGTCATTCGTTGCGGGTGCGCCAGACCACCCCCTCCAGATTTGCATTTCTGGTGGCTTCGAACTGAGTTATCCCTCGCTTGGAGCGGGGGATTTTTTTTGCCTGCGGCTAACCTCTTTCGCTCCAGATACGGTTATCTCCTGCTTTCCAGGTAGGTGACTGGCACCGTGAGCCCCACTACGAAATGGGGCCTCACCGCACATGATCTGGAAGCTCAACACCCTCTCGCCGCTCGCCCTTGCCGTCGCACTGGCAGGCTGTGCCCAGCAGGAGCCTGCGCCCAGCGCACCTGGCCCCGACAGTTCACGCAATCCGGAGCTGCTACAGCCCGACCTCTATCCGAAGGGTGCTGTGTCAGAGCCCCAGGTCCGCTACGGCCGCTACACCTTGGTCAATACCGCGCCCGAGACCGAACAGCGGGACCTGATGGCCCAGATCATCGACGTGAACATCCCGGCGAACATGAAGCCGACTGTTCGCGACGCCATGCAGTACGTGGTCAACCGCTCCGGCTACAGCCTGTGTGGCCCGGATCAGGGTCACGTCAACATCCTCTTCACCCGGCCGCTGCCGGCGGCCCAGTACAAGCTCGGGCCCATGAGTCTGCGCAACACCCTGCAGGTGCTGGCCGGGCCGGCCTGGCAGGTGAAGGTCGATGAGGTCATGCGGTCGGTGTGCTTCGTGCTGCGCCCGGGCTATCAGCTGCCCGAGGGCCAGCGCTATGCAGCGGCGCCCGCAGCGCTCTCGCCAGCCCAGGTCAGCAAACCGATCACAGCGCCCGCCAGCACTGCCGCGGTGACCGTGGCCACCGTCCCGGCAACCAAGGCGCTGGAGACCCACCCGACACCTGCGAAGGTCGTGGTGCCAAGCGCTTCCGTACCGAACACCTCCACCCCTGCCGCAGTCAAACCCATGCCCGCCGGCGCGGCGCTGACATCCGCGCCGGTCCAAACGCCTGGGGTGACGCTGCCTGTCCGGCAATCTCCAACCGTCCCCCAGACGCAGGGCACCTCTCTGGCCGCTGCAGCGCCTGTAGCCACGCCCTCTCCTGCACCGACGGTAGCACCCAGTCACCCGGTGCCGAAGCCCGCCGTGGTTGTCGCGGCCCGGACCACGAAAGTCGACCACATCCCCTCCGTTGCCGCACCGGCACCAGCGAAAACCGTCGCGTCCGCACCGTCCGCCTACCCCCTGCCCTCCGTGCGGCTGACCGAGCCGGCCAGCGTCATCGCCCAGACCTGGGACGCACCGGTCGGCAGCACCTTGCGCCGCAGCGTCGAGGCCTGGGCCAAGCGCGCCGGCTGGCAGGTGGTGTGGACGGCTGACGATCTGGACTACCCCATTGAGGCCGCCCTGCACTTCAAAGGCACCTTCGCCGAGGCCATCGCCCAGGTCTTCCCGCTTTACGACGGCGCCCCGCGCTCTTTCATCGTCGACGGCAGCTCCAGCCAGCGCATCGTCCATGTTTCCGAGAGGAAGAAGTCATGAGTCGTTTTTTCCGCCCCAGCCTGCTGGCAACAGCGGTGCTGCTCGCCAGCTGCAGCTCCGTGCAGCGTATCGACGAAGCCGCCGGGCGCGCCACCCTGCAGGGGCAGGAGGCCTCCAGTTACGCCGCAGTGCTGCGCAACCAGCAGGCCGAACCCAAGCGCGACACGGTCGTGTTCAGTGACAAGCCGTGGGTCTCTACCCAACCTCTGGTTGCCCGTCGCGGCCTGCCCACTGCCACCGATTGCGAGTTGGTCTACCGACCCTCGGGTAGCGTTGGCCTCACCGAGATCGCAGGCTACATCACCAGCCAGTGTGGCGTGCCGGTGCTCATCTCGCCGGATGCCCTGGCACCCAGCGTCTACAGCGGCGGCGCGGGCATGGCCGCCATGGCAGGCGGTAGCCCTGATAGCTTGGCCGGCCTGCTGCCGGTCGGCGTCATCACCGGCGCCGGTGCCACGGCAGGGGCAACCACCACGCCCCCGGCCGCATCTCGCCCGCTGGACGCGACGACCCTCGCCAGCATCGGCAAGGTCAGCGGCCTGGCCTACAGCGGCCGGCTCTCCGGCCTGCTGGATGAAGTCACCGCTCGCCTGGGCCTGGCCTGGCGGTACTCGCCGGCCGAGCGCGCCGTACGGATCAGCTACTACGACACCCGCGTATTCGACGTCTATGCCTTCGGCGACGACCAGGTCATCGAGAGCACTGTGCGCTCGGGCATGAACACCAGCGCCGGCGTCGGCTCGGGCACCAGCGGTGGTAGCGGCTCCAACAACAGCGGCGTCTCCGGTGAATCCGGCAGCAGCCAGAGCACCACGGTTCGCCTGAAGTCTTCGATCCTGGCCGACATCCAGAACAACGTGAAGGCGATGCTCAGCACCGCGCCGGCAGGTCGCTCGTTCTTGAGCACCTCGACCGGCACCCTGACCGTGACGGATCGCCCCGAGGTCCTGGACCGGATCCAGGCCTACCTGGACAGCACCAACCGCAGCATCAGTCAGCAGGTGCTCTTCAACGTCAAAGTCTTCGAGGTCACGCTCAACGACACCGACCAGCTGGGCGTCAATTGGGCCGCCGTCTACAAGTCGCTCTCCAACAAGTGGAACCTGTCGCTGGCCAACGTGGTGCCGGGCATCAGCACCAGTGCCATCAGTGGCTCTGTAGGCATCGTCAACACGTCGAGCTCGGCCCTGGCCGGGTCCAACGTCATCATCCAGGCCCTGGCCGAGCAAGGCCGCGTGTCCAACGTGCGCTCGCCCTCTGTCACCACCCTGAACCTGCAACCGGCGCCGCTGCAGATCGGCAACGTGAAGGGCTACGTGGCCGCAAGCTCCACGACCAACACCGCCTCGGTGGGCTCCAGCACGGCGCTCACACCCGGCACCATCACCAGCGGCTTCAACATGACCCTGCTGCCGCGCGTCATGGATCGCGACGAGCTGATGCTGATGATCTCCATCAACATGAGCTCCAAGCCCACCTTCCAGACCTTCACCTCGAACAGCTCGAGCATCCAGGTCCCGGACTACGACGCCAAGTCGCTATCGCCCAAGGTCAAGCTCAAGAGCGGCCAGACGCTGATCCTGTCCGGCTTCGATGAGCTGAGCGAAGACACCAACAAGGTTGGCGTCGGTGAGCCCGGCTTCTTCGGCCTGGGCGGCGGTCGCACCCGCACCTCGACGCACAGCGTCCTGGTGGTGCTGATCACGCCGATCCTGATGGGCTGACCATGGCCAAGTCACTGTTTGGCTCACGCAAGCGTGCAGCAGCTGTCGCACCGGCGGCAGACGGCACCGTCCAGGTGCTGCACTACCACGGCCGCGACTTCGTGACCGGCCTGATCTGGCACCCCCTGGGCAGCCTGACCAAATACATGAAGGAAGCCCGCGACTATGGTCGCGAGCACCAGATGGACATCGTCGCCATTCGCCACTCAGGCTCGGTGATCCAGGCCGGCTTCGTCGCGCGCAGCGCCGGCGCCATGAAGGGCATGTACTCACTCGCCGCCGCGCTGGCTGGCCAGTTGGGCAATTCGTGGCTTGCGGCCTGGGCCGTGGATCCGGAAGCCAAGCGCTATGCCCTGGTGGCCGTCCACGACGGCGCCGTGGTGCCCGGCAGCGATCGGGTCGGCTCGCGTGAAGAGATCGAGCGCAAGCTGAACCAGCTGCTGGCCCGCAGCCTGGTCTTTGACGAGCTGTATCTGCCGGCGGAGTTCGGCCGCGGTGGCCAGGTCCTGGACATCGAGGCGCTGCTGGCACCGGCCAACCTCAAGCGCGACTACCGCCTGCGTCAGCTCACCTTAGGCCTTTCGACCGGCGAGGCCACCCGGATAGGCCTTATGGCTGTCCTGGTCGTGGGTGGCTTTGCGGGCTGGAAGGTATGGCAGTCCCACAAGCAGGGCGAGGCGCGCGAGACTCAGGCCCTGATCGCGGCCCAACAGCAAGCCCAGCTGGCCGCCATGAGCAAGGAGACCGGCAAGGCGCAGCCGCTGCAGGCCCTGGAGCATCCCTGGGCGAAGCAGATCGCCCCGGACATCTTCATCGCTGGCTGCAATGGGGTGATCGACAGCCTGCCGCTGGCCATGGCCGGCTGGCGGTTCGACTCGGCGCAGTGCGACGGCGCCCTAGTCTCAAGCGTGTACAAGCGCACGGGCACGAGCTCAGCGCTGGACCTACTCGCTGTGACTGCCGGCCACTTCGCGGACGACCCGGGCTTCTTCGACGCCGGCAACAGCGCCGCGCTCAAGCGCGACCTGCAGCTGGCCGTGGCTGGCGATGAGTCGTTGGCACCCGCCAGCAGCGCGCTGGCCGTCCTGACGTCGCACTTCAATCGGCAGCAGACCGAGCTGACCGTGCGCGAGCTGCCGGTGACGCCGCCGGCGCCACCTGCTCTGCCGGGCCAACCCGTTCCGCCCGCACCGCCGCCACCGGACTGGAAGCACTACGAATTCCAGTACCAGAGCCTGCTACCTCCCGCCGTGATGCTCCAGGACCTGGCTCAGCCAGGCCTGCGGCTGCGCGAGATCAAGACCCAACTGCAAGGTGAGCGACTGCTGTGGTCGGTCACAGGAGACCTCTATGTCCAATGACCTCTCTCGTCTGCTGCTCATCGCCACGATCACGGTGGCCGCCCAGGGCGCCCACGCCGCTGAAACAGGTGGCATCAACGTCGGCGAGCTCTCAGCCGTGCAGAGCCAGACGCTGTTCTTCAAAGCGCAGGCCGAGCTGAACCAGGCCAAGGCCAGCGCCGGACAAGGCAGCACCGCCAGCCTGCCGGTCTACGCACCGGCCCCTGCTATCGCACCGGTTGCCCCCGCTCATAGCGACCAGGCGCAGCACGCGCCGAGTGCAGCGCCCGAGTACCTGCCGGTGGTGAAGACGCTGTATGGATCGCCCCGGGATCTGCGCGCCACCCTTCTCTATCCGAACGGCCAGACCGCTGAGGCCCGCATGGGCGGCGACCTGCTGCCAGGCGGGTACAGCCTGTCCGGGATCTCCCTGCAGGGCGTCGAGCTCAGCCGCGGCGGTCGCCGTTTCCCGCTGGGTTTCGCCGACCAGGCACCGGGGTCGATGCCGATGGCCAGCCAGCCGCTGCCCGGCGCTGAATCTGCCCTGCCGGGGGTTCCGGCTGGCCAGCCCACCGCCCTGCAGGAGCCCTGATATGAGCAGCGCCATCCATTCGCTAGAAGACCAGGAGCCCAAGCCCCGGCCTACGCTGGTTGCGCCAGAGGAAACCGCCAGGCAGCTGCATGCGGCCGCCACCGGCGCCGATCGTGAGCTGCTGACTATCGACGGGGGCCGCTGGGCGCTTACGGCTGAGCTACGGCAGCTCTGCGCACTGACTGCAGGAGGTGACCTGTACCTGTCTCAGGCTCACCAGACTGACGCCTATGTCCTGGCGTTCATGGATCGCCTGGAGCGCGCGGGCGTCGACTTCACCGTGAAGCTGGTGACGATGAGCGTGATCAAGGGCCTGTATGACGCCGAGCAGCGTGCAGGAACTGGTCTGGCAGCCGCCGGCGCCAACAGCACTCAGCGTCAGCTGGAGGTGATCCGCATCATGGGCATCGCCCACCAGCGCGGGGCGTCTGACATCCATTTCCTGCTGGGCCACGAGATCACCAAGATCCGCTTCCGCGAACACGGCCGGATGACCAACTTCAGCGAGATCCCGACCTCGATCGGCTTGGAGCTGTGTTCGGCGCTGTACAACTCCATGTGCGACGTCTCCGAGGAGCATTACCAGCCCGAGACCAAGCAGGATGCCCGCGTCAGCCGCCGCTTCGTCGACCAGCTAGGCCTCTTTGGGGCCCGTGTCGCCACCCGTCCCAAAGCAGACGGCCCGATGATGGTGCTGCGCCTGCTGTACGACGACCAGACCAAACGCAGCGTGGAGGACCTTGGCTTTCTGCCCGAGCACTGTGAACTGCTGCAGCGTGTTCGCACCCTGCCCTATGGGATCAACCTCTTCACCGGTCCCACCGGATCGGGCAAGTCCAAGTCGATGCAGGTCATGATCAACCTCATGGCCGAGGAGTGCCAGGAGACCAAGCACATCCTCACCGTCGAGGATCCGCCTGAGTATCCAATCAACGCAAACCAGACCGCGCTTGGCGCCGACGAAACCTGGGCCGATGCCATCACCAACAGCATGCGTCTGGACCCGGACATCCTCATGTACGGGGAAATGCGTGACCTGGAGTCGGCCAAGGCTGCCTATCGCGGCGCCATGACCGGTCACCTGGTGCTGTCGACCCTGCACACCAACAATGCCATCGCCAGCCTGCAGCGCCTGGTCGACCTTGGTGTGGATCAGAGCCTCGCGACCGACCCCGCGCTGACCACCGGCATCATCAACCAGTCCCTGGTGCCCGTTCTCTGCCCGCACTGCCGGATCCCCCTGAGCTCGCCGGCCTCGCGCCGCCGGATCGACAGCGCCTTGTTCGAGCGTCTGGCCAGCCTGATTCCGCTCAAGAACGTCCACCTGCTGGGCGATGGCTGCGACCACTGCCGCGGCCTGGGCATCGTCACCCGTACGGTGGTCGCCGAGATCCTGCTGCCGACCCACCGCTTCATGCAGGTCTTCCGCGACGAGGGTGCCTCCGAGGCACGCAACTACTGGGTCAAGGAGCTGGGGGGCGTCACCAAGCTGCGCCATACCCTGATGAAGATCGCCGAGGGCCTGGTCGATCCGGTCATGGCGGAGAAGGTCGTGGGCCCCCTGGACAATGACCGCTACGTGCTCGAGCACGCCGCCGGCGAGGACGCTACTCATGCTGGCTAAGATCCTGGACGCCTTCAGTACCTTCAGCGATACCTGGCACGCCAAGCAATTTGGCGCCAAGGAGCGGATCCAGTGCTACGAAAGCCTGGTAGCGCTGCTGGAGAACGGCATCAATCTGGACCAGGCGCTGGAGCGCGTGGGCGCCATCTACCAGGAGAAGTCGCGCAAGGCGCGTCATCCGATCGCCCTCGCCTGCCAAGGGATCGGCAAGGGCGTGCGCAATGGCCAGTCGCTGGCCGAAGCCTGCGAGGGATGGATGCCCTATCAGGAGCGCGCCGTGGTCGGCGCCGGCGAGCGATCGGGCAACCTGATCCAGGCTTTCCACGACGCCGTGCGGATGATCGAGGCCAGCCAGCGCATGCGCTCGCTGATCCTGGGCGCGGCCTTCTACCCCGTCATCACCTGGGCGCTGATGGCCTACCTGCTGCACGTAATCGCTGCGCGGGTCATCCCGGCTATGAAGCGGGCATCCGACCCTGAAAGCTGGTCCGGCGCCTCCGCGTTGCTCTATCACCTGGCCACCTACGTCAACGACTGGGGCCTGCTGACGCTGATCGTCGCGGTGGTCGTCATCGTGCTCAGCCTGGTGAGCTTGCCCTACCTGACCGGCCCGCTGCGCCGGCCGCTGGAAGTCTTGCCGCCCTGGTCAATCTACAAGTCCCTGCACGGCTCGACCTTCCTGCTCAACATGGCCGTCATGCTGCGCTCGAACATCAACCAGCTCGAGGCGCTGGAGATCCTGATGAAAGGCGCCAACCCCTGGCTGCGCGAGCGCCTGGTGGCGGCGCATTACGGCGTCCGTCAAGGCAAGAACTTCGGCGTCGCCCTGCAGCTGGCCGGGCATGGTTTTCCTGACCCGATGGCCATCCAGTTCCTGGTCGCGCTCTCGACCACCGGCAGCTTCGCCACCGCGATCCACCGCTACAGCCTGCGCTGGCTGGAGACCTCGCTCAAGCAGGTCGCCGGCATGACCAAGTCGCTCAGCACCGTCTCCACCATCCTGATTGGCTGCCTGATGATCCTCGTGATGATCGGGACCTACAGCCTGACCGGTACCGCCACAGCCGCACGTTGAACCCTTTCATCCACCCCGAGGTTATCGCCATGCAGTACCCCGAACCCTCCGCTGTCTGCACCATCCGCTCCCCATCCACGCGCCGCCGGCAGGCCGGCTACATGTCCATCGAGATGATGTTCGTCCTCCTGGTGGCGCTGATCGGCGTGGGCTACGCCTTGTTCAACGGCAGCGCCCTGATGGGCACCTCCGACGTGGGCAACGAACAGGGCAACATCGGTCAGCTGATCGCCAACACTCGCAAGCTCAAAGGAATGTCCGGCTACGGCGCCTCCAGTACTAACTTGGTTCCGCAGCTGATCGCCGTCAAAGGCGTACCCAATATGTCGATCTCCAGTGGCGCGCTGTACAACGCCTGGGGCGGGTCGGTCACGGTCGTCAGCAACGGCATGACCTTCACCGTCACCGAGAACGGTCTGCCGCAGGACGCCTGCATCAGCCTGGCCAGCAAGATGAGCCGGGGCTCCAAGGCCACCACCGCGATCAACAGCGGCACCGCCATCACCGGCGAGGTCGACTCCGCCGCGGCCACCTCGGGCTGCAGCAAGGACACGGGCAACACCCTCGCCTGGACCGTGTACTGAGTGGTCCATGAGTCTGATCAGCGAGGCGCAGTTCGTGGATCTCTACCTGGGCAAGTCCTTCAGTGACGTGAAGGGCCTGGCCGGCGCGGCAGCCCTGCGCGTCGAGGCGCCTGCCAGCTGGGCCGAGGAGCTGCAGGCGCTGCGCGAGCGCTGCCTGCAGCGCTTCGCCCAGGACCTCCAGCCGGAGTTTTCAGTGCTCGAGGACAACGTGGTCCTGCGGGTGACGCAGATCCCCGATGCCTACGGCGACAGCGTCTTCGTGCTGCGCAAGTCCAATGCCTGCCTCCGCGCCTTCCCCATGCTCGGCTATGCCAACGAGGTGGTCGAGGCGCTCCTGGCCCCGACCACCCGGGGCCTGGTGCTGTTCTGCGGCGAGATGAGTACCGGCAAGACCAGCAGCGCAGCGTCGCTGCTGGCTGCAAGACTTGCGCGGCACGGCGGCTTCGCGCTGGCCGTCGAGGATCCGCCGGAAACGGCGCTTCACGGCACGCACGGCGCCGGGCGTTGCATCCAGATTCCAGTGACCCGCCAGCAGGGCTACGAGGAGGCACTGATACGCGCTCTGCGTACCGGGGCCGACCTCCTGCTGATCGGCGAGATCCGCGACACCCCCACGGCTGCCCAGGCGGTACGCGCGAGCATCAACGGCCACTTCATCATCGCCACCCTGCACGCCGGCTCCATCGCCCAGGCGGTGGAGCGCATCGCGGAACTGGCAGAGCCTGAGATCCCCAATGCCCGCGCGATCCTCGCCCAGGGCCTGGTGGCCGTCATGGTGCAGGCGTTGGGGACCCAGGGCGGCATCTCGACGCTCAAGGTTCGCAGCCTGCTGCTGACCGCCGATGAAGGCCCCGCCATCCGCGAAAAGATCCGCACCAACCGCATCCAGCAGCTCGACCAGGAAGCCGAGCAGCAATCTCAGAGGAGTTACTGGACATGATGATCCGCTCGCGTGGCTTCATCGCCGTGGAAATGCTGTTCGGGCTGGTCGCGTTGGCCCTGATGACCACCATGGGCATCGAGCTCATGGCCAAGCGGATGGACTCGCAGAACTACCAGATCGCCGCCCAGCAGCAACAGCAGGTGGCCGACGCCGCGGCGAAGTATCTCAAGGACAACTTCACGGCCGTGTCGGCCTCGGCCGGCGCAACCACACCGGCGCAGATCACCGTGGCCATGCTGCGCAACACCAATTACCTCCCTACGGGGTTCGCCGACACCAATGTCTTCGGCCAGACCTTTGTCGTCCTGGCGCGCAAGCCAGCAGCGAACCAGCTCGAATCCCTGGTGCTGACCCAGGGCGGCCACACGCTGGACGAGATCGGCGCCCGCGAGCTCGCCGAGAACCTCGGCGCCCCAGGCGGCTTCATTGCCAATGACGCGACTGGCGTGGTCCAGGGCATTCGGGGCGGCTGGCAGGTGGCCCTGTCCAACTACGGCACCAGCCCCGGGGCCGGGCACGTGGCCAGCGCGCTGTTCCTGCAGGACGGCACTCTGGCCAACGACTATCTCTACCGCAACGCCATGCCCAACCATCCCGAGCTCAACCGGATGAACACCGCCCTGGACATGGGTACCCAGGACATCGTCAATGCCGGCGCCATCACGGCATCGAAGGACATCAAGACCACCGGCGACATCTACGGCAAGAACATCACGGCCTCGGCCAAGCTCACGGCTGACAACGCCGAGATCACCAACGACGCGCGGATCGGCGGCTGGATCAGGACAAAGGAAAACGGTGGCTGGTACAGCGAGAAATGGGGTGGTGGCTGGTACATGAGCGACTCGAACTTCGTTCGGGCCTATGGCGACAAGAGCGTCTACACCGCCGGGCAGATCCGGGGTGGCACCCTAGCCTCTGACGGGCGGACCCAGGTGGGTGAGTACTTGCTGCTGGGACAGGCGGCAACGGAAGGCGCGAGCTGCCAGACCTCGGGCCTGCTCGCCCGCGACGCTGCCGGCTTCAGTCTGGCCTGCCAGAACGGCGTGTGGGTACGCCCGGTGCGCTGGTACAACCAGGCCGTGTCCGCCGGCGGGACCTGTACGAGCACAGGGGGCGGCTCCCTCGCCTTCGATGCCCAGCGGGTGCTCTATGTCTGCAAGTAGGCGAATCGCGAAAGCCTGGGCTGCTGGGCTAACGCTTCTGCTGTGGGCCGGTCTGGCTACAGCAGAAGTCTGGACCGAGGTGCCGAGTGCGCCCAGCTCCGGCGGTGGCCTGACCTGGCAGAAGGTCACCTGCGATGAGGGCACGGGCTGGCAGCCCTGCCGGATCCCGCCAACGCCACCGCCGCCGCCTCCTCCACCTGGTCCATCGCCTGGCGATCAATTCCCTTTGACAGCAATGATTTGCGGGGCCGGTGATCCTGGTTATAACAACGTCTCACAAGTACCTGATACTTATAGAGGCCAATTAATTGGCACATACACGAACTTCGGGCGTGCGCGTCGATGTCCTGACGTTGGCGGATATAACTACTGGCTAGGCGAGTTACAAAGGAACTCTGCTTCTGTAGGCTATGCCTATGCCTGGCGGTCAATGCAACCCGTCATTGCTCAAGCTGCGCAACAAAACGATGAAGGCGGCCAAGGTGGTATAGACCGCGCAAACACGGAATGCCAGAATGCTGCTAACGGCCGCTACGGCTCCGGAGTTAGGGCCATCTACGTTGTGGGCTCCGGTAAGTATTGCCAAGTTCAATGAGTTAATAGGAAGCAGTCATGAACTCAGTAGAAGCACGCTCGAATATAGGATATGCGTACGATCGATATCTCTCATCCTATCCGCAGCTCAAATCGTCGATTTTGGAGAGCTTTGACGAAATACTGCCCCTTCAAGGATTTGAGAAGGCTTATGCCCTTTGCATGCAGGCAGTAATTTATGACCTTGCTGCTTATGCCAAAATCTTCCCTGGCTATTTCCCTTCCATGGCAGACGTTGCAGACCCTACGAATTTCGTTAATTCAATACCCGCTAATTTGATTGTCGATGCCTTGTATCCTTCGGCAACGGCGCAAACGAAAACAGACTTGGTCAACCAGATCAATTCTGGGTCGCTTAGCCGCACCGACTTCACCACTGGGCTAGTTGCTACAGAGCAGACGACTCCAGCCCCAACAATCGATCAGATCAAACAGAACATCCCCCATTTCGATGGCTCTGGCCTGCCCTCGGCCAGCCTGAGTTTCTCGGGCATTACCAGTGATCAAGCCGACTTCCTGGTGGGCGTTTATGTCGCCTCGTTCAGCCGCGCCCCGGACTTCGCTGGCCTGAACTATTGGGCGCATGACCTGGCAGTGCTGTCCTCCAAAGGACTGAGCAATACCGCTGCGATCCAAGAGATCACTGCCACCATGTATACCGCTGGCTCGCAGAACGGCGAGAAAGGCAGCAGCATGAGCAACAGCGCCTATGTCGACTACCTATACAACAACGTCCTGGGCCGTGGGCCCGACGCTGCCGGGCAGTCGTGGTGGGTGAACGATCTGAACAACGGCTCGCCCCGGGACAACTTCCTGGCCACCTACCTGCAGGCGGCGCTGGAGCATCAGAGCGATGCCACCTATGTCCAGGCCCGGATCTCGGTGGCCAAGTACGCCGCCCAGCTCAACCGGGATGGCGGCAGCGTCGATCTGTCGGGCGTCTTGAGCGGCGTCACCAATGCCAGCAACGCGCTCACCAAGATCGAAGCCCTGCAGGCAGCCATGCCTAAGGCCGCCGAGATCGACACGATCACCCTGACCGGCGTCACCGCTGACCACGCTATGGCCTACGCCTAGGCTGCGACGACGGGCCATGCCCAGCATGGCCCGCTTCTGGAGCTCGCATGAACTTCACCTGGCTGCTGGCCTTCCTAGCACTCACCGGCTCCGCCTCGCTCTTCTACCTGCAGGACAACGCCGAGCAGACCCAGGCACGCGCCGACGTCTCGGCGATCGCCTACAACCTCCTCACTTATCGCAATGCCCTGGCCGAGTACGCGCATGCCAATCCGATCGTCACCGGCGCGCCCGCCGATTCTGTCCTGCCACTGCCTACCTGGTACCGCAAGCTGCCGAACGTCTCTGGCTATGTGAACGCTGGTCAAAGCTTCACTTACTACCCCACGCCGCCCAATGGCCTGGTCAGCAAGATGGTCGACCTGACCCAGTCTCAAGCTATCGGCACGGTAGTAGCCAGCACGCTGCAGAGTCCCATCAGCGGCAACATGGGTGTCGTTGTTCCCCAAGCCATTCCCAACGGCTCAGCGCTCGCCTACCAGTAGCGACCCAGGCACAACCTTTCTGGAGCCAGATGCGGTTCCGCGCTGACGCCTCCTGCTGCTGCAGGCACGGTTCCTCTGCAGGCCACTCGGCCATCAACAGGGGAAGCCCATGCGTGTGTTTTTGTGCGAGAAGCCCAGTCAGGGCAAGGATATTGCCCGGGTGCTCGGCGCCACCGGGCGCGGTGAGGGCTGCATTCGCGGTCAGGGGGTGGTCGTCACCTGGGGGATCGGCCACCTCCTAGAACAGGCGCCGCCCGAGGCCTACGATCCGCAGCTCAAAGCCTGGTCTCTGGAAGCGCTGCCGATTCTGCCGGCGAACTGGAAGGTCGAGGTCAAGCCCAAGACCAGCAGCCAGTTCAAGGCGGTCAAGGCGGTGCTCAAGGAAGCGACCGAACTGGTCATTGCGACCGACGCCGATCGCGAGGGCGAGATGATCGCCCGCGAGCTGCTGGAGCACTGCGGCTACCGCGGCCCCATCCAGCGACTGTGGCTCTCGGCGCTCAACGACGCCTCGATCCGGCAGGCCCTGGCAAGCCTCAAGCCCGGGGCCGAAACCTTCTCCATGTATCACTCGGCGCTGGCTCGCTCCCGGGCAGACTGGTTGATCGGCATGAACTTCACCCGGCTGTTCACCCTCCTCGGCCGCCAGGCCGGCTACAGCGGGGTGCTGTCGGTAGGACGGGTGCAGACGCCTACGCTGCGCCTGGTGGTCGATCGCGATCGGGAGATCGCCCACTTCGTCCCGGTACCGTTCTGGAGCCTGGACGTGCTGCTGGCGGCAAAAGGCCAGACCTTCACCGCCCAGTGGCGACCTGCCCGCGACATCACCGATGACGACGGGCGCTGCCTGGACCAGCGCCATGCCCAGGCAGCGCAGGCACGTCTCACCGCGGGATCTACCGCCATTGCGGTGTCGGTCGACACCGAACGGGTGAAGGAGGTGGCACCCCTGCCCTTCGACCTGGGCACGCTGCAGGAGATCTGCTCGAAGAAGCTCGGCCTCGGAGCTCAAGAGACTCTGAACGTCGCCCAGGCGCTGTATGAGACGCACAAGGCGACGACCTACCCTAGGACCGACTGTGGCTACCTGCCCACCAGCATGCTGACGGAGGTGTCGGCCGTGCTCGAGGCGATCCGGCGAACGGATCCGTCCATTGCCCCGGTGCTGGCCAGCATCGATCCGGCGCAGCGCTCGCGTGCCTGGAACGACGCCAAGATCACCGCGCACCACGGCATCATCCCGACCCTGGAGCCCGCCAACCTGGCGGCCATGAGCGACAAGGAACGTGCGGTCTATAGCCTGATCCGCGCGCACTACCTCGCCCAGTTCATGCCCCACCACGAGTTCGACCGGACAGTGGCCGATTTCGACTGCAACCAGGTGGCGTTGCGGGCGGTGGGCAAGCGCATCGTCGTGCCTGGCTGGAAGACGTTGTTCCAGGCCGCGCCTGCAGCGGATGATGATGAGGACAGCAAGGAGAAGGACCGCTCGCAGATTCTGCCGCCGCTGCAGAACGCCTCCCGCGCCCAGGTGCAGCAGGCTCAGCTTAAGGCGCAGCAGACGCAACCACCCAAGCCCTACACCGAAGGCGATCTCATCAAGGCAATGAAGACCGTGGCCAAGCTGGTGACTGACCCGCGGCTGGCCGCCAAGCTCAAGGAAACCACCGGCATCGGCACCGAGGCCACCCGGGGCAGCATCATCCAGGGCCTGATCGATCGCGAGTTCCTGCTCAAGAAGGGCAAGTCCCTGCGGGCATCTGACGCTGGCGTCTCGCTGATCGCCGCGGTGCCGCCGGCAGTGGCCGACCCCGGTACAACTGCGATCTGGGAGCAGGCCCTGGACATGATCGAGGCCGGCACCATGCAGCTGGATGACTTCATTGCTAAGCAAGGCGCCTGGATCGGCAAGCTGGTCGCCCAGTACCGCCAGACCACGCTCAACATCAAGGTCCCGGAAGGTCCGTCTTGCCCGCTCTGCCAGGGCAAGATGGCGCAGCGAAAGGGTAAGAGCGGCGACTTCTGGTCCTGCCTGCGCTACCCCGACTGCAAGGGCCTGGTGAACATCGAAACGTCCAAAGGGAAAGGCAAGGGTGGCCCAGGAAAAGCCAAGCGCAGCAGCGCTTCGGCGTAGGCTCCAGGGCCGGCGGGAGCTTTCTTGCCTTTGTCACGGTCACAGCCCCATAATGCAAGCGTTCCACCCCGCTCGCGCGCTGGCGGTCATCAGCGGCAACCCCGGAGTTTCTCGACCTGGTCCTGAAGCTCCACCCCCAAGAGCACGCTAAGCATCGGGTAGGGCGTGTAGATCTTTGCGTGATGCTCTCCCTGTGTCTCCCTGCTCCGCAGCTGACACGCAGCCGTCTAACTTCGTGATAAGCGGGTTTACAGGCACATAGGGCTCACAGAAGGTTCGGTGCATACTGTACTTCGGGCCGACCTGGTGTGTTGGCCCACACTGTTCCTCCCCTTCAGCTGCATTCGAAGGGTAGCCTGGTCCTCTCGGCATCGCCTGGTGGACGAGGCTACCCCTCGGGTAGCCCTCCTCTCTGCCGGTGCCCGCCGGCGCAAAAATGGGATCCCTTTGTGCGCGGATGCGTGCCTTGCGATTACTGGCCCTAGCCACGATAACGGGTCGGGTGAATGCGACGATCATCAGGACGGTAGGTCAATGCCCAGGGACCACCAGTGCCGGTGCTCACGCTCACAGGTGGCATCTTTCTCTTGAGCTCCACTAGCCTCACCCTCGCCGAGGCGCCTTGCTGCTAGACCCAGCGCTGCGCCTGGCGCGCTCTTCTCTTTTCTGTTAATTACTCATGCTAGGCACGGAGCAATGAATGCAAACGTGCAGCCACTCCGTGAGCAGCTTATGAATCAAGAACAAAAATATTGCGCGATCATGATTCAAAAAAATGATTTCGACCTGGAACAAGTGAAAAGGACATGGTCGATAACGCTTCCTGACAAATTCAAAGGAAATGGTCAGTTTAGCACCAGCATCCAATACTTAATTTTATGGGAAGGCTTCGATATCAAGCTTATTGCCTTGATCGATGAATGGACGGTAAATCCTTCAGGAGCCAAACCTCAAACTGCCAAGATATTGAAATATTCTGAACAAACAGAATCATTGAGACATAATCTTCAAAATTTTGAAGAAAATTCTTTCGCTAGCCATCATTATTTAGGGTATTTAGAAAAAGCCATCAACGACCATAGAACCTTTGAAAGACCTGCCTCTCTCCCCCTAGCTCTAAATCTAAAAGATGCAGCAGCAGCAGTTGCTTATCGATATGGTGTAGAACCAAAACAGGTTCAGCTATCCATCCACTATTCCGTTGACCAGTAAAGCTCTTGACAGCCCTATCCGCCTCCTCAGATGATTGCCCCATGTTCCGCTGACGTCGTCAGCAACATGCCCAGGCAGCTCTGGATCTCAAGACTGCAACGTGGCCATCCACGTCGATCCGAACCCATAGTTCGCCAAGCTTCCGGAGGCGCGAACGGTTGACCGGTTCTACCGGTTGATGGAGGCACCTCACACATCTGCTCGACCTACCCAGCGGGGACACACTCCCCCGCCCGGGGTCAGTGTTTCTCCGCATTACTCACCTGCAGGAGAAACACCATGACTACCCCTACCCTGAGCTATCGCTTTGGCGAATCCGTCGGTACTGCCCTGCGTGAAGTCATTCGCTCCGTGCGTAATGCCCAAGCCCAGGCACGTGCTGCGCGTCCGTCCATAGCACCGGCTGAACGTCGTGTAGTCGAGTTTTCGCAACCGATCGTATCGGCTGCGGTGCTTGAGGAGATGGATCACGTGCCGGCGCTCGTTCGCCGCAACGCGATCGACCTCAACACCTGGTTCAAGCAAAACACCCAGGAAGCCCAGCCTGAAAAGCCCAAGCGTGAGCGCAAGCCGCGCAAACCCAAGGCTGCCGCCTCTGTCACTGAGCCCGTCCAGTCGCCAGCGCCCCGCGTGCTGCGTCCGGGCTCCTTGGACCAGCTGATCGCCCCGGTCGACCCTGAGGTCGCGCTGGCCAGCTGATTCACACCTTACCCACCCCTGTCGGGAAACCTCCCGTCAGGGCGGTTTTCCTGACTTCACCCCTGAAGAAGGAAGACTATGAAACCCAAGCGTCAAGCTGCCCTCGCGGAGGATCTTCGTAAGATCGGTACAACCGCTGTAGCAGCTGCCGTCGTAGGTCTTTTCCTCAGCGACCACAAGTCGTTGACGGCTTGCGCACTGGTAACTGGTGCAGTAATTTGGCTGTATGGCATCTACCTAACCAAGGAGGAATGACATGAGCCAGACCGCCTTCGGGATACTCATGCTGGGAAGCCTGCTGACTCTGTGTACTGGTTTGACGGTCTGGGCTGACTGGCCCAACCTCAAGCAGAAGGCTCAGAAACTGCTAGGCCACCACTGATTGATGCGCCGCTCTACCAAAGCCCTCCTCGGAGGGCTTTTTCATTTCAGGGGTATTGACAAGCGATACGGCCCTGAACATTCTGAGGGTGTATGCCGCTGACGTTGTCAGCAACATGCCCCAGGCAGTTTCGGATCTCACGACTGCGATGCGCTCCAAGCGCATTGATCCAAACCCAAGTTCGCTAAGCATTCGGTAGCGCGAACGATTGGCCGGCACCCCCGGTTGATGAATGCACCTTCCACCCACCCTCGACGGGACTACCCGTCAGGGCCGGTCTCCGTCAAAACCTGGAGACCTTCCATGAAAAGCGGTCTTGCGTTGTACCAGGCATTGCGCTCCATCGATGTCCCTGATGACAAAGCAACTGCTGTTGTCGATGCTCTGGAGTCCGATATGCAAACTCACCTTGCTACCAAGGCTGATCTCGCACAGCTCGAACTCAAGCTCACCATCCGCATGGGCGTCATGATTTCTACTGCTGTCGGCATCCTGCTGGCCGCGATGAAATTCATGCACTGACCTGGCACCACCCTTTCTGGCTACACCCACCCACGCGGGGAATACTCTTCCCCTCCCGGGCAAGGTGTTCTCCGTTTTCACCTATTGAAACTGGAGATACACCATGAGCAACCAAGCCAACGAAAGCCAATACTTCGACATGCACACCACCGGTATCGGTTACCTCAACCGCATCCGTGAAGTGAAGCCCAAGAAAGGCCAGCCGTTCTTGGCCGTCACTGTAGCCGCCCTCTGTGGCAGCAAAACCGATGTTGAGTATCGCTACATCGACTGCAATGTCGTCGGCGCCGAAGCTGAAAAGCTGGTTCGCCGCTGCATTGAAGCCGAAACGGCGAACAAGAAGGTCCTCGTGTCCTTCCGCATCGGCGATTGCTGGGCTGACTCTTTCACCTACTCCTCCGGACCGAAACAGGGCACCCCAGGCGCTAGCCTGAAAGGTCGACTCCTGTACATCGGCTGGATCAAGGTCGACGGTGAAACCGTGTACGAAGCCAAACCGCGCGACGCAGCCCCGGCTGAGCAGCAAGGTACGGATCAAGGGGATGACAGCGACCAATCGGCCGCTTGATTCACCCAGTTCTTCCAGGCGCCCACCGGGCGCCCCTGCTCTACCTAGGCTTTGCCACCTTTCTCTTCGCACACCCATCCGGGGGCACCATCCCCGGACCGGGGCATGGTGATCTCCATTAGCTGAATTTTGGAGCCCATCATGCAAGTCATCGCCACCATCAAGTCCGAGCTGCCCGCCCTGCCCATCGTTGCCGAAGTCTCCTATGACGACGTCGCCGAAGAGCTGCTGAGCAGCGACCTGTTCTGCGACAACGCCTGGTTTCTGTTCGAGATGAACGCCTCCAGCGCTGACCGCGTCCAGGCCTGACTGACCACACCCTATAGGCGCCCTCGGGCGCCTTTGTCTTTTGGAGGCCCCATGGCTACCGATACCCCTGCAGGCTTCGGCCGGCTCGCCTTCGAATCCGAAGGCAAACACTTTCCCCTTCAGGTACTGCGCAGCAACGCGGGCTACTACATCGGCACTGTCGATGAGGATGGCTTTCCGCTGAGTCGCGAGTCGAAGGAGTACTTCCGCAAGCAGGCCGAGGCTGACCAAGCCCTGGCAGAAGGCACCTGGAGCCAGCACGGTTTGTCGTCGCTCGTTCCTGCCTTGCTTGGCTTCTAACCGCTTCGTCTACCCTTAAGGGATTCGTCATCCCTTAAGGGCATGATGAATCCAAGGACGTTGGAGGCATCATGGATTTGATTATTCAACACTTCGAAGGCCAGGCTTTCGTCAGCAACCCGTACGCACCTGGTACGTCTCTTCGCCAAGACCTCTTCGAACGGCAGTTCACCATCCTCCTGCATGGGTCGATGGAGCTGCTTGAAGACTCCGGTCGCGGCACCTTCCACATCAATGGCCATGTCCAGCTCGGCCAGTGCGGCCTGCTCGACGACATCCTGCCCATCGCCCTGGAGGCAGTCCGACAAGACCGCTATCCAATACCTGCAGCAGCGCTCGACTTCTACCCGAAACGGATCTCCGTTTCCGATCGCCACGGCCACCTGGTCATGGCGGGCAAGGTGGATCGTGAGAGCCGCCGCATCGACTGGATTGACCCCTGCCGTACGGCCGAGGAAGAGAAGGTGGTGCTGGCTCAGATCCAGCTATTGCGTTCGCGCTCTGCGTTCCAACACGGCTGGGACAACTTCAGTACCTCACGACTGCTAGATATCGACGCTGACCTACTCAAGGGCCGGCTGATCCACAAAGCCTGGCGGCCGCACGTCCGTGCACTGCTAAGCGCCTGATCTCACCCTCCCACCCGGGGACACCGTCCCCAGGGGGCGGCTGTCTGCCAATATCAGGATCCTCGCTATGCCTCACCATCTGATTATCGGCAACGCCATTCACAGCAGTGCAGCAAGCCTCCGGGAAGCCCAGACAGGCCTCTCGACGCTTCGCGCGCAAGGGCTCAAACCGCGGTTGTTCTACTCCCTGTCGTTTGATTCGTTCGGCAGCGAGCTGGACGATGACGGTCGCCCGCTGCACCTCTACATCCTGATGTCCACGGATGAGTTCGAGTCCTACCTGACCCGCTTCGAGCGGATTCGCCTCCTGACCGACCCTGAGCACGCTGCGCCGCCGTTACGGGTCGTGGATGTCCGGGGAGTACTTGAGGGACGCGACTACCACATTGCCGAGCTGCTTTACCCCGGTTTCGCTGAGGAGCCCGAGATTCGCGTTCAGACCCTGCTGATGCGGGCCACCCAAGGGCTCGTTGACCTGCAGGACCTGCTGCACATCTAGCTTCACTGTTATCCACCTACCCAGAGGGGCTGACCCTCTGGGCAGCTCCTCGTCCGAGGAGTCTTCAATGAACAATTCATCCACCTCCACCGCCCAGGCGGTAACCGAACACAGCGGCCTGGTAGCCGTCCTGACCGATCTACAACGCCAAGGGTGGCGCGCCTCTGAACTGTGGGATGGCGAGGCCTGGGGGCCTATCCACGCCATCTGGTCCGCTGACGAGATCGCCAAGCACGCGGCGGAAACCGAGTTGGCCAAGCTGCGCTTCCTATCGGAAAGCACTGCCGGTCACGAAGGTGTGATGCTGCTGGTATGGGGCAATAGCCCTATCGAGTTGATCGCCGACATGACCATAGCCAACGGCTTCGGTGAGGCCGTCGAGCTGGCCCAGCGAAGCGTTTGGCCGCACTACCCGGAGGAGGAATAGCCATGTGCTGGACCTGCCCGCAGTGCGGTTCTACTAACGTCTCAGCTGAGGGGGAAGTGATACCACCTCGACCAGACATTGATGCGCCCGAGGATGCTGAATCCGATTGGGACGACACCTGCGAGATGACCTGTAACACCTGCCAACACCAGGATCTCTCGATGTTCTTCGCGAAGGATCTGGAGCAGCCCTAACCCTAGCTCCGCTGAGCTCCATCAACCACCACACCACCCAGAGGGGCCGACCCTCTGGGCGGCTCCTCGTCCTGAGGAGAGCCCCATGACCACCGCCAACCCCTTCATTCGCGGCTACCAAGACCTGTACGTTCGCCGCGAGCTGCTGGTGACTTACGATGATCACTTCGAGCCCTGCTACCGGCAGATCACTGCACAGCAGCAGGATCTAGCCGACCACCAGGTGGTAGGGCACCACTGCATTTTCAACGAGACCCATGCTGTGGCTGTAGAGCCTGGTGACGTCACGGAAGACCAGCACGCCCTCTACTCGGCCAACGGGCAGATACGTGCCGTGGTCTACGCGGTTCGGGCTATAGAGAACGGCCAGGAGCTTCACCTCGGCGACACGGAAACGCTGGAACGGGCCCAAGGCCTGCTTAAGCGCATCCAGTTCAAGACGGGCTTCTACAGCCGATCTTTCGAGATCACTTCGGCGCATTTGCCGGATGACGAGTGGGATGAGCTGCAGGACCTGGTGCAGCACGCCGATACCCAACAGCTGATGTTCGAGTGCTTCACCCTGCCGGACAGTGATGCCGTCGGCTTTAAGCTGCACGGTACGCCCTGGACGGACGAGCATCTGAACCAACTGGAAGGGTTCGGACTGTCTGCCCTGCAGGCCAAGCAACATGAAGAAGGCTTCATGCCGGAGACCATTCGGGTGCTTGGTCTGGCAGGCCAGGCCGACGTCAGGATCCTGATCCTTGATCCCAATGGCTGCCTGCTCGAAGGCCTGCCTCAGTTCTGACCCCCCCTACAAGGCGCCTTCGGGCGCCTTTCTTTTGCCTGAGCTATTGACCAGGTACGGCGTCGCTTTCAGAATTCATCCCACATGCCGCTGACGTTGTCAGCCATGCCCAGGTGGTCAGGATCTCAAGACCACGGCGTCCTGCGCTGATCCAACCCCAAGCTTGCCGAGCATTCGGTAGCGCAAGCGGTCGGCTCCGCCGATGGATGCACCTCTCACCGTTTTCTCCCACAGGGTACCCATCCCCTGTCGGGCATGGCGTGCCCCCTACTCACGAGGACCGCCATGATCAAGATCCCCGGCCATCTGGCCATCCGCACCATCCAGGGACGCAACGGCGCCTTCAACGTCGGCCGGCTCTCTACCTCTATCGGCGAATTCGTCATCAAGGACGCTGTGCTCGAACAACACGTCGAGGGCAAGTACCGCGGCGAATTCGTCATCACCGAGATCCGTGCATCGTCCTACAGCACCGGCGGCCGCCTAGTCATCGAGATTCGCGCGCGCCTGGACAGCATGGTGCTCGAGGATCTCGACACCCTGACGGCCTACGACAATGCGCAGATCGATGCGCAGTCGCCGGACCCGCTCGATGAAGAGCAACCTGTCGCGGCACCGCCGCCACAGGCTCGACCACGCCCCTCTCGTCCCGCCAGGCCTGCCAGCGCTCCGGTAGCGCCTGCAGACGACAACGTACCCTTCGGGATGCCGGCATCACCTGCCTCTACTCAGCTGACACCTGAGCCCGATGTCGATGAAGCTGACCAGGAGCTCTTCGGTACGGTCTGGCCACTTGGCGAGACCGTGCGGCTCGACTCCACGGTCGACCGGCAACGCCTCCGGCAGCAATGCCAGCGGCTGGGCCAGTTGGGCTACACCATGGACTTCAAGTCGCAGGCCTGGAATCGCGCGGCCTGACCTCACCCCTCACAACCACACCCGGCTGGGACCTCTCCCAGCGGGAAGGCCTGGCCATCACCACAAGGACCTTCCCTATGGGCTGGCTTTATTCGCACCCTACGCGCGATGCGCTGATCGCCGAACTCACCGCCGACGGCGAAACCGACAATTGCACCCGTACAGTCATCGATCATCACCTGGTCGACAACGTGCTGTGGCAGATCGTGAAGCTGGTACCCAAGCGCGATGGCGTCTTTCCTGGCGTGGCTGCCGGCGAAACCTGCACCTTGATCGGTTGCAACCTGCTGGATGTTCACGGAGGCCGCTGGGGCCACAAGTCACTGGATGAAAGCTCGGGCCCCTTCTACTGGAGTTGCCCGCTGCACTTCTTGCCCAGGGCCACCCACGGCATCAACCCCGAATGGCGCGAAGGCGTCCGGCGATACCACGCGGCGCGCTGAGCGCCTTCTCTCACCCACCTCGGGGCAACCGCCCCTGGGCGCGTTGCCTCCTTCAGGAGCTGACGATGCCCCTCTACCCTATTGATGAGTGCCCCGATCTGCTGGTGGACGCCTGCGTCTGCGATGAAGAACGGCGGCTGATCTTTCTGTCGGCCTGGGGCCGTGACACCGCCGTCCAGGAATTCCTGGCCAGGCTCACCCTGGGACGCAGCGAAGGCGGCCTTGAGCAATTCCACCTGGTCCAGAGCGGCCGCAGCCTGCCGGTCTTTCCGGACGCCGAGCGGCTAGAGAAACGCACGACCCGCCAGCTACGCGGCACCCTGTTTGGCAGCCTGCTTCACGTCTGGCTGTTCGACGGGCGCTGCGCGTTACCGGATCGCGCCAATCACCTGGCCTACGCCCTGGTACGCGACAACATCGACCCCCAGGCCAGCCTCTGGCCGTTGGTGGTCGACACCTGCCCACTCCCGCTCCTGCCGCACTGGCAGGGAACGGTCATGGAGCTGCTCCTGCAGGAGCAGATGCTCGAGCGCCTACCTGGCGCCCTGGGCGACCTGGCCGGCTGGCGACTCCGACTCAAGCTCGACGAGCTGCAGTACCACCTTGCCCGGCGCATCCGTGCTGGTCAGCTCACCACCTCCTGATCGGGCCGCTAGCGGCCCTTACTCATTAACGTTTTTAACGTTCCTTAACTTTGCCCAACAGGAGCTCTACCCATGGCCCTGATGTTTCCGCGCCTGGCGCGCAACTTCGCCAAGAACGGCTATTACCCCACCGATGAGGTCACCCTCGAACGTACTCTGCAGGGCCTGAGCCCTGCCTCCACCGGCACCATGCGGATCCTCGATCCGTGCGCCGGCGAAGGTGTGGCTCTGGCAGAAGCCGCTCATATCCTCGGGCGTGAGCGCGTCCAGGCCTGCGCGGTGGAGTACGACCGGGAGCGTGCCGAGCACGCCCGTAGCCTGCTCGATCGCGTCCTGCAGGGCGACCTGATGGACACCATCGTCACGCGGCAGGCCTTTGGACTGCTCTGGCTCAATCCACCCTATGGCGACCTGGTCGCCGACCACAGCGGCGCCACCCAGTATCAGGGCAGCGGCCGCCGGCGACTG
This sequence comes from Pseudomonas sp. LA5, assembly GCF_028640825.1. Classification (NCBI taxonomy): domain Bacteria; kingdom Pseudomonadati; phylum Pseudomonadota; class Gammaproteobacteria; order Pseudomonadales; family Pseudomonadaceae; genus Pseudomonas; species Pseudomonas sp. LA5. The sequence continues at coordinate 12,653 of NZ_JAQYZY010000021.1, read as the reverse complement.
GAGAAGCTGTTCTATCAGCGCTCGCTACCGCTGCTGCAGTACGGCGGCACCCTGGTGCTGATCGTGCCGCACTACGTCCTGGACGATGAACTGTGTGGATGGCTCTGCAACCACTTCACCAGCCTGCAGATCCATGCGGCCGCGGATCCGACCTTCAAGCAGGTGGTGATCTTCGGCATCCGGATCCGCCGGCAGGACCTGGCGAGACCCGCTGACGTCAAGGCAACCCGAGAGCACTTCCGAGCGATCGGCAGCGGCGAGGCCTTGGCCGAATCGCTACCAGAGGTATGGCTCAGTGAACCCTATGGGGTGCCGGCTGCCGTCATGGAGCTGGAGCACTTCTACCGCGTCACCCTGGAGCCCGAGCAGCTCGCCCTGGAGACAGGTCGACTGGGCGGACTCTGGAGCGACTTCACGCTGCACTTTGGCCAGGCTGGCCAAGCACCACGACCACCGGTCAAGGCGCTGTCGCAATGGCACCTGGCCCTGGCTCTCGCGGCCGGGGCGATCTCGGGCGTGGTGACCTCTCCCAATGGGCGCGTCCTGGTTCTCAAGGGCGACACCTACAAGGAGAAGGTCAGCCGCACTGAGTTCACCGAGGATGAGGATGGCAACGTACTGGAGTCGCGGATCCTGACTGACCGTTTCGTGCCCGTGATCCGGGCCTGGGACATGACACCGGGATCTCAGACGCTGGGACAGGTCCTGACCATCACCTCGGCGCCGGCAGCGGCCGAGCCACCACAACCTGCAGCACCTGAACCGCTCGGGCTACCGGCTGGACGCTTCAACCCTGGTCGGATCGTCATGACGGCAGCGGTGAGCGAGCTGGTGGAGCGCGGCGAGCTCAACCCCGTGACCTACCTGCGGCGTCACCTGCAGGCGGACTGGGGCGAGCTTGACCACGAGGACAAGCACAGCAATGACCAAGCCCTGCGCCTGGGCAATCGCCTGTTTTCCAACTACGAGACCCCGATGTCCGATGAGCCCCGGCTCTGGATCATCACCGAAGCTGACCGCAGCGTGACCACGCTGCTGTTGCCCTCGGATTACTAACCGACACCGCCCGCAGGCGGAACCGTTCCATCACCTCAACCCCTTGGGTACGCCGATACCCGTCCGGGGTCGGTCGTGCCCGTTTCTCATCCTAGGAGATCCACATGACCGACCTCAACGCTGGCCAACCGGCCCTGCTCACCACCGTCAGCCTGACCGACTTCATCGCCGAGTTCGGCGAGGGTCTGCTCGACTCCCTCAACCGTTCCAACCCACCGGTCTATGCCGGCGCCGCTCACCCCGGGCGCCAGGCCGTGATGGCAGGTCTCAAACGCACACCCTTCCCGGCGCAAGCCGATGTCGTCCAGGCGATCGCCGCCCTGCTGCTCGACCGCGGCGAACAGGCTGGCATCATCAACGCCGAGATGGGGACTGGAAAGACCATGATGGCCATCGCCGTGGCCGCAGTACTTCACGCCAAGGGCTATCGCCGCACCCTGGTCGTCTCGCCGCCCCACCTGGTCTACAAGTGGCGGCGCGAGATCCTCGAAACCGTTCCGGGCGCGCGCGTCTGGGTACTCAACGGGCCGGACACCCTGGTGAAGCTGCTCAAGCTTCGCCAGGCCCTGGGCGAGTCGTACGATGGTCGTCAGGAGTTCTTCATCCTGGGCCGCGTGCGGATGCGGATGGGCTTCCACTGGCGGCTGGCGTGCGGTACGCGCCGCGCCGCCGGCGGAAGACGATTGGCCTGCTGCACTGACTGTGGTCGCGTGCTCGAAGATGAGGAAGGCAACTACCTCACCCTGGAGGACTTTCAGCGCGAGGAGCGGCGCCGGCAGTGCCCTAAGTGCAAGGCGCCCCTCTGGACGCTGATGCGCCCGGGTAAGACCGCCGGCGGTGACAGGCGCGGCGTGATCCTCAAGTCGATGTGCCGCATACCGACCATCGGCCCGATCCGGGCGGAGAAGTTGGTAGCGGACTTCGGCGAAGAGTTTCTCGCCACGATGCTGGCTGACAACGTCCACGAGTTCATCAACCTGATGGACGCCAAGGGCAACTTCGTCTTCAGCGACCGCCAGGCCAAGCGGATGGAGCGGGCCATGGCCAACCTGGAGTTCGGCTTCGGCGAGGGCGGCTACCAGCCGACCGAGTTCATCAAGCGCTACCTTCCGGACGGCTACTTCGACCTGCTGGTGGTGGACGAGGGACACGAGTACAAGAACAGCGGCTCGGCCCAAGGCCAGGCCATGGGGGTGCTGGCAGCAAAAGCGCGCAAGACGCTGCTGCTGACGGGCACGCTCATGGGCGGCTACGCCGACGACCTGTTCTACCTCCTGTTCCGGATCCTCTCCCGGCGCATGATCGAGGACGGCTACCGACCGAACGCGCGCGGCAGCATGGCCCCCGCGGCCATGTCGTTCATGCGCGACCACGGCGTGCTCAAAGACATCTACACCGAGCGCGACAGCCAGTCGCACAAGACGGCCCGGGGCAAGAAGCTCTCGGTACGGACGGTGAAAGCCCCAGGCTTCGGCCCCAAAGGCGTCCACCGCTTCGTGCTGCCCTTCACTGTGTTCCTCAAGCTCAAGGACATCGGCGGCAACGTGCTGCCGGCGTACCAAGAGGAGTTCGTCGACATCCCGATGGAGGCGCACCAGGACGCGGCCTATCGGCAGCTGGCCAGCAAACTGACCGCGGAGCTCCGCCAGGCCCTGGCACGGCGAGACACAACCCTTCTCGGGGTGGTGCTCAATGTGCTACTAGCCTGGCCGGACTGCTGTTTCCGGCCGGAGGTGGTGAAACACCCTCGGACCCGGGACACCTTGGCCAGGGTCGACGCAATCTTCGACGAAGACCAGGCCAGCCCCAAGGACGAGGCGCTGATCGAGCTGTGCCGTCAGGAGAAGGCGCTGGGCCGCAAGGTGCTGGCCTACACCGTCTACAGCGGCACCCGGGACACTACTAGTCGGCTCAAGCGGTTGCTCGAACAAGCCGGCCTGAAGGTGGCGGTACTGCGTGCTTCGGTGGACACGGCCCGGCGCGAGGATTGGATCCTCGACCAGGTCGACCGCGGCGTCGAAGTGCTGGTCACGAACCCGGAGCTGGTGAAGACCGGTCTGGATCTGCTGGACTTCCCGACCATCGTCTTCCTGCAGACGGGCTACAACGTCTACACCCTGCAGCAGGCCGCTCGCCGGTCGTGGCGTATCGGTCAGAAGCAGGCGGTACGGGTGCTGTTCTTCGGCTACGCCGGCAGCTCGCAGATCACCTGCCTGCAGCTGATGGCCAAGAAGATCGCGGTAGCTCAGAGCACGTCGGGAGACGTTCCAGAATCAGGGCTCGATGCGTTGAACCAGGATGGTGATTCGGTCGAGATGGCGTTGGCCAGGCAACTGGTCAGCGGCTGACAATAGCCCCTCTTCGGAGGGGTTTTTATTGCGCGCGCCCTGTCGATTGCTGACACTGTGACCACTATCAGATGCAGTAGGCAGCGGTCGATAACATGAGCGACTACACGGTGACCATCAGCGCCGCCGAGCTGGCCGACCTGCGCCTTGCCGCCGACCGGTACCGGTGGATTCAGCAGCGGGCCGTCCGCCTGCAGTGCGATTCCACGTCCTACAGCGGTCACTATCTCGACATCCGTTGCGACGTAGGGCGCGAGCATGTCGCCGAGGTGCAGGCCTTAGAGCAGCAGCACCCGCCGCGGCTGCGCCGCGAGTAATGGAACCCTCCTCACCACCCACCCAACTCGGCGCCGCCAACAAGGGGCACCCACATCACAAAGGAAAACCACAAATGCCAGACTTCAAAATGAGCGACGTGAAACAGGTGCGCGAGACGACTTCAATCAATACTGCGAATAGCTACTTGGCCGAAGGCTGGGTGATGTTGGGCACCAGTAACGGCAAGGATGAGACTGGTTATCCGATCACTTCCTATTCGCTGGGCTGGATACGGGAAGAAAATCCGCCGAAGTCCTATTGAGTGCAGGCGGTCGTGTCAAGGCTAAGAAGAGATGTCGCGCTGACAGCTAAGTAAAAATGTCATTATGGCCTTACGGCCGAGCCTAACTCTTATCTGAGTGACATCAATAGTTGGTACCTAGCTCTGCCTTTCTGAGAGTTAGATAAGCGTGTCATGTGCGCAGACTAGTCCGGCGCGTGAAGGTCAGGATGAATGCCGTTCGACCTCCTTGGGAGGTACATGAAATCGTGCCACCATGCGCTTGCATCAGTGACCGGGCAATCGCTAACCCAAGCCCTGCGTTCCCATCACCTTCGCGGCGTGCAGGATCCACCCGATAGAACCGGTCGAAGATCTTCGCCAGGTGCTCCGGCGGAATTTCGGGGCCGGGGTTTTCTATCCGAAGCTCTACACGGCTGCCATAGTCCTGGATGTAGACCTCAATCGTCTCTCCAGAAGGGGTATAGCGCAGGGCATTGGACAGCAGATTCGACACGACACGGTCGATCATCACGCTATCCGCAAAGATCAAGGCGCTTCCCGATGCCTTGAGCTGGATACCCTTATCCTCAGCCAGAAGCTCGTAGTATCCGAACAGCTTGCCGATGACCCTACCCAAATCCAGCTCGACCGGTTCAGGTACGATCAGGCCGTTGTCGGACTTGGCCAGGAACAGCATGCCGTCGATGATTCCCGACAGGCGATTGAGCTCTTCCAGGTTGGAGGTCAGATTCTCCTCGTACACGTCCGAGTCCCGCTTTTGGGCCAGGATCACCTCGGTATGAGTCCGCAGGTTGCTGATCGGGGTTCGTAGCTCGTGTGCGATGTCGGCAGAAAAATTCGATAGACGTATGAACGAGTCGTCCAGGCGACCGAGCATGGAATTGAAGGCGGTGATGAGCTCGCGTAACTCATCGGGCACGGGCTCCAGAGGAATACGCTCCTTCAAGGAGCCTGCGGACATCGAGGCGGCTGTCTGGGTCACCTTGGCCACCGGCCGCAGCCCATTCTTGGCAACCAGCCAACCAAGTGCGGCACTCAGCACGGTGCTGGCTAGCAGAACGCCCCAGAACCAGCGCTCCAGCATGGCGAAGAAGTGCATATGCGTCGTGACGTCCAGTACCAACCACATGGTCAGCGGAGCAGTGGCCTCCGACGACGAGACTGGCGCCTTCAAGGCCCTGAACATGTGTCCGTCACTTTCCCACTCCCACACGCCATCGTGCTCGGTCGCCTGAGCCAGGGACGGCACCGATGACTGGGGAGGCTCTGCAAAAAAGAGGCTTCCGTCAGCCTGGAGGAATACCGCGCTGAGATCGGGATGTGCTCCCAGTAGCGTGTGCCAGCGAATCTTGAGCTGGTCCGAATTTGCGCCGGGCTCTTTAGCGATCTGGGTGATCGCTTCCAGCTTTTCTTCCAGAGCCTGGGCATCCAGAGCACGAAAATGGTGGCGGCTCAGCTCGTTGAAAGCGATGCCCACGATGATGAGGACAGCGACGACCGCGGCTACAAACATGAGGCTGAGGCGGAAGGTAAGTGAACCTGGCTTCATCCTTCGTCCTGCACGTCTAGCCTGTAGCCCATTCCACGGCAGGTGTGGAGAAGTTTCGCCTCGAAGTCATCGTCAATCTTGGCCCTTAACCGCCGAATCGCCACCTCGATGACATTCGTATCGCTATCGAAATTCATGTCCCATACTTGTGATGCGATAAGAGATTTTGACAGGACCTCGCCTCGCCGACGCATCAACAACTCCAGCAAGGCGAACTCTTTAGCGGTAAGGTCAATTCGCTTGCCGCCCCGCGTGGCGCGGCGCTTGAGTAGGTCAACCTGTAGATCTCCGATCTGCAGGTTCGTTTGAACCGGCGGGCTGGCGTTCCCGCGCCTTAATAGAGTTCGAACACGTGCCAGCAGCTCTGAAAAGGCAAAGGGCTTGATCAGGTAGTCATCGGCGCCCAGCTCTAATCCTTTGACTCGGTCATCCACGCCATCCCTTGCCGTCAGAAACAGCACCGGTACCGACTGACCTGCAGCACGCAGGCGTGTTACCACCCCCCAACCATCGAGGCCGGGCATCATCACGTCGAGAATCAGCAGGTCATAGGCTTCAGTCTGCATCTGATCGATGGCATCCGTTCCAGTGACCACTCGATCTACCGTGAAGCCAGCCTCTCGCAGGCCCTGCTGCAGATAGATTCCTGTCTTGGGTTCGTCTTCGGCTACCAGCAGTTTCATGCTTCACCCTCGGGGACACGATCTTGGCGAGACGGCACGACGGGGCCAGGCAAACTTACTTCCCCGCTTCCATCTCGGGAGACAGCGTACCAAGCCAAGCAATCAGTCCTAGCACCAAAATGGCGGAGCCTAGCTCCAGTGCCATGCTGTAACGGATAGACCGTGCCGCACGCGTGTAATCGCCTTGGTGGACTGCTTGCTCCAATGCCGGGCTCAAGAGAAAGCGGTTGGCCGAAGCCAGCCCGATCATCACGACGAAAAGGCCCAGTTTGACCAGCAGCAGCAGGCCATAGGTGCTTTGTGCCAGACCCGTGATTTGGGGTCCGACGATGAGCAGATAGTTCATCACACCCGTGAAGACGATCAGCACCACGATCACCGCACCGGCTCGCTCAAAGCCGGTAAGCGTGCGCGAGAGGATCTGGACTGATGCCTGCGTTTCCGATTTGCTGGGCCGCAGCAATAGGGCAAAAGCCACCAGCGCGCCGAACCAGCCACCACTGGCCCATAGGTGGAGAATGTCTGCGCTGAAGTGCCAGAAGCGGCGCAAGCCTTCGTCCATAGCGCCGTGCCCAGTCCACGCCAGCGTGGCCAGCGCCACGCCTGCCAGCAGCGAAACCACGAGCAGGCTCGCCAATGGCCAACGAGGATTGAAGGCAATGGCCACAGCAGCGGCCACGAGGGCGGCCATACGGATAAGCCAGGCGGTGCCAAGCTCCGTCTCGGCGATCATCATCTCAACATGCGGTATGGCCTCGCCCCATTCCTCAACCCCGCTCATAGCCTTGGCCATTTGCACCATGGACACGACCGAGAGCAAGAGGCCCGTCGCCGCGCTTGTAGCCAGCAGAGGCAAGAACGGCAATACCATGCCCGAGCGGCGCTCAGGGCCACGCAAACTATAAAGGCCGAAGAGCGCCAGCCCGAACAGCATCATCAAATCGGCATACAACGCGAAGCGAAGTCCGATGCTGAACGGATCTTCCATACTTACTTGACCTTGAATGTCACGCTACCGGTGATGGGGTGGGTATCTGATGACACTGCCCGCCAATCGACCTTGTAGGTGCCGGCCGTCAACGGCGAGGCAGGTGCGATGACCATGGTCTTCGGATCACTGCCACCCGAAACAGCCGCCTTGACCGCCATCGGCGGATGCTCCATACCAGGCATCGCCGTCATGACCAGTTTCGCGCCGGAAAACTGAGTGACCAGGTTTTCAGAAAAGTGCAGCTCGATCTTTGCCGGGGCGGCGCCTTCAGCTCCTTCGGCAGGCGTCGAAGACACCAGCTTGGGATGGGCTTGAGCCAGGACGCTAAACAGCATTCCAGCGGCTAAGAGCGTTATGAAAGGTGCACGATTGAACATGCGAACTCCTACAGCCCAAGGGGCGTTCGTGGGGAATGAGATTTGGTGTCTGGTTAGAACCACATACGTACACCCAGGACCAGTCGGGCTTCGCTGCGGTCTTCCCCTTCCTCCCGGGCAAAATCGGCAGTGTTGCCATAGGAGCGGTTCCAGCTGACACCAATGTACGGGGCGAACTCTCGGTAGATTTCGTACCGCAAACGCACTCCGACTTCCGTCTCGGACAAGCCAGAGCCGATTCCGCGTTTTGGGTCGTTCTGCCCGTAAAAATTGGCTTCGGCGGTGGGCTGCAAGATCAGGCGATTGGTCAGCAGGATGTCGTAGTCGCCCTCCAGCCTCAACGCCGTTTGGCCACCCTCTCCGAGGAAAGCAGTCGCTTCGGCCTCGAAGTTGTATAAGGCCAGGCCTTGGAGGCCAAACGCGGCCCACGTCTGTGACGGTCCTGGTTTGAAGTCCTGCCGTACGCCACCAACCACGTCCCACCACGGGCCGATGGAGTGGCCCCACAACGCTTGTAGCTCGGCGGATTCGGTTTTGCCGTTGGAGCGCTCCCCCTCGGAGCGAATCCACAGCCGGTCAATATCCCCCCCTACCCAACCATTGACGTCCCAATTCAGCACACTGCCGTTATCAGCGTTCTGCCACTCAAGCTGATCGAACAACAGGAAGTAGTTGAGGGCATCGTCATGGACCGTATGACCTTTACCACTTTGATAGACGGCCGCCCGGTTGGCATCCGTAATGGGCGGAATAGGTGTGCGGCTTTGCGTGGGGGCTGCTGGCTTGCTGGGCGCCATGGTGGTCATTCCAGAGTCCATACCCTGCATCTGGCTGTGGTCCATGCCCTGCATCTTGGAGTGATCCATCCCCTGCATCTGGCTGTGGTCCATGCCCTGCATCTTGGAGTGATCCATCCCCTGCATNTGGCTGTGGTCCATGCCCTGCATCTTGGAGTGATCCATCCCCTGCATTTGGCTGTGGTCCATGTCAGAACTGCCCGCTTCAGCAGCAAAGGCATAAACCGGTGCGATGGTGAAGCTGGTAACTGCAAGCAGCGAACAAACGTGGAGTCGATTCAACACGGTCACTGGCTTCACTCCTCTACCCGGACTTCGCGGAACATACCCATCTCCATGTGGTACAGCAGATGGCAGTGGTAGGCCCATCGCCCCAGGGCGTCGGCGGTGACGCGATAGCTGCGCTTGGATCCGGGTGGCATGTCGATGGTGTGCTTGCGAACCAGGAAGTTGCCTTCCTCGTCCTCCAGGTCGCTCCACATGCCGTGCAGGTGAATTGGGTGCGTCATCATCGTGTCGTTCACCAGCACGATCCTCACACGCTCCCCGTATTTGAGAACCAGAGGGTGAGCTTCGGAGAACTTGATCCCATCGAAGGACCAGGCAAACTTCTCCATGTGTCCTGTCAGATGTAGCTCGATGGTACGGCTTGGCTCGCGGCCATCAGGGTCTTCGAAAGTGCTTTTGAGGTCGGCGTAGGTGAGTACCTTGCGTCCGTTGTTACGCAGGCCGAGGCCGGGATCATTCAATTTGGCGGTAGGCGTCATCGCCTGCATGTCGACCAGCGGGTTGTTCTTCTCACTCGTGGGATGACTTTGCATCGTCATGCCGCTCATCCCAGACATCGAACCGTGGTCCATCCCCGCCATAGCGCTGTGATCCATGCCCTGCATAGAGGACATCTTGCTGTGGTCCATGGCTGGCATAGGGCTGCCTCCCATGCTGCTCATGGTCTGCATATCATCACCGGCCACAGAATTCGTACCCTTCATGCTGCCGTGGTCCATGCCGCCATGGTCCATACCGCCCATACCCATGTCGTCCATCGTGACCAAGGGCCGAGGATCAAGCGGAGGGACTGGAGCCACCAAGCCATCTCGCACGGCAAGGGTGCCGCGGGCATAGCCGGTACGATCCATTGACTGGGCGAACACCGTGTAAGCCTCCCCTGTGGGCTCGACGATGACATCGTAGGTTTCGGCCACGGCGATACGAAGCTCGTCGACCTCAACCGGGTTCACGTAAAGACCATCAGACGCTACTACGGTCATTTTCAGGCCTGGGATACGGATGTCGAAGTACGTCATGGCGGAGCCATTGATGAATCGAAGGCGTAGCTTCTCGCCAGGACGGAACAGGCCAGTCCAATTCATGTTTGGAGCCTGGCCATTGAGCAGATAGGTGTAGGTTGCACCGCTCACGTCCGCAAGATCCGTGGGGTTCATCTTCATCTCAGCCCACATCTTTCGATCCGCCAGCGTCGCGGCCCAGCCCTTGTCAGCCACGTCATTGACGAAATCACCAACGGTGCGCTTGTGGAAGTTGTAGTAGTCGGACTGTTTTTTCAGCGTGCGCATCAGCGAAGCCGGATCTTCATCCGTCCAGTCCGTCAGCATCACCACATGCTCACGATCGTATTTGAAAGGCTCGGGCTCCTTCGCCTCGATGACAAGGGGGCCGTAGACCCCTACCTGTTCCTGGAAGCCTGAGTGGCTGTGATACCAGTAGGTCCCGTTCTGTTGGAGCTTGAATTGATAAACGTACATCCCGCCCGGCTCAATGCCTGCGAAACTCAGGCCCGGCACCCCGTCCATGTTTGGCGGAAGGATGATGCCGTGCCAGTGAATCGAGGTGGCCGCATCAAGCTTGTTGCGCACGCGAAGCGTCACCGTGTCGCCCTCCTTCCATCGCAAAAGGGGCCCTGGCAATCCGCCGTTGATCACCATCGCTGTGCGACGCTTGCCGGTAATGTTCACTGGCATCTCGCCAATCGACAGGTCGAACTCCGTGCCCGTCAGAGTGCTGAGCGCCGTTGAGCCAGCTGCTGCCCAACTGGGAGAACGCCACAAGCCCAGTCCCCCCAGCATGCCAGCAGCCGCGAGGCCTTTGACGAAGGTACGTCGAGAGGTTCTTGATTCCATACGAGCAGGCCCTGGTAGGGAGGACGGCAGTGGCGCCGTGCACAGGAGTTAGAAGATTAGGCGGAAAGATGTCATAGCGCTTTGTAGGGCGCGATTACATTTCTGTAAGCATTAGGTGGCCGCTCCACTAGCAGCAAACCTTGCCGCCCTCATCCTTTTTTTCTTCAGACATCCCGGCTAGCCTCGGCTCGGCTTTTTCGCTTTGCGCTGCTTGTTGGGCGTCCATCATGCGAGTGAAGACGCGATCGGCGCCCCCTTCAGCAAAAGCAGACGAGGAAAGGGTGAAAGCAAGAGCGAGGAACACAGCTTTAGAAAGGTTCATGACGAAGCACCTCAGGCAAACACAGCGGCACATGCCGCGGACCACAAGGTAGCGCTGGAAAGCTTTCAGTAGACTGAGCCGAGGATTACAAAGTAGTCAGCTTTCGACCCAGAACCCTCGTATTTCAATGCCCTGTGCATACCCGTTGAGCGTATCGAGTGACTGAAATACCCTTACTACTTCGCGTCTAGAGCGGAGAGGAAAATGTCGGCTCTCTTTGCTGTAACGCACCTGCAATTGCCACCCATGGCCGTCGGGACCTGGAATTGCGCGCACGTCGTATGCGGCCCCGGCCGCTACAAGCGCACTGAGCCCTTCAGCGCTGATTGACTGACGCATGACGGCTACGCTTCGGAGGCCGGCTTTTATCGAGGGCAGCCACGATATCCTCCGGCATGAAATCTTTCGCCTTCTTCTTCGGCGGCTCTTGGCGCTGCGCTTTGGTTGGCTTTGGATTGCCAGGTACCGCTTGGGACCGACGGCTATCGCGCTGCTCTTGCATCCGCTGCGCGACCTGCAAGACGTGGCCCAGCCGCTTGTTTTCCACGATGGTGCCTTGGCTGACCTCAGGCAACTGATCCAACGTCTCGTAGGAAAAGAGAATCCCTGCTGAACGGACCTCAATCCGGCCGTCAGGGTAGTGATAGATCTCTGCGTATCGGCCTGCTAAAGCTCGTGCTTGCAGCGTGTCGTGCAGGACATAGAGACGTCTGTCGTACTGCAGCGTGAGGCTTTTCGATACCCGCCGCGGTTCCCGCCATGTGAAGGTTAGAGACAGGTCCTCGTCGTCGCGTACTGGCCGGTGCGCATCGAAATCCGAGCGGGCAATTTTACCGAAGCGGCGATTGTAATCGGCCATGAAAAGCGGCAGATAAGCGTTAGCGGCGTCGACGGTGCTGATGTTTCGTAGTCGCAATTCTTTGACCAGGCGATCCTGCAAGGTGAGATGGGCTCGCTCCACGCGGCCCTTGGCCTGGCTGGAGTTGGCGCAGAAGGTATCGATGTTCAGCTCGAACATGGCCCTGGCGAACTGCGTGTGGCCATCGCCACCCTGAGCATCTTTGCTGTTGACTCGAAACACACTGGCCTTGTCGCTGTAGAGCGCCAAGGGCTTACCGTGGTGCTCCAAGTAGGCCCGGGTAGCCTGGAAGTAGCTGAAGGTCGATTCGCTGCGGGTGAAGGCTAGGTGCATCAGGCGACTGGTGGCGTCGTCGATGTAGACCAGAAGGGTGCATGCCGGTGCTCGGTCCTCGAACCATCGATGATCGCTGCCATCGATCTGGATCAGCTCGCCCAGGCAGGCCCGGCGATTGCGTGGCTGGTACACCTTGGGCGGTCGCTGCCGACGCGGCGTCCATAACCCGGCATCCATCATGATGCGCCGGACGGTTTCCTTGGCCAGGCGTAAGCCGTGACATTCAACGAGATTTTCGGCCGCAAGCGTGGGACCGAAATCCTGGTAGTGCTGCCGGATTAGAGCGGCGGCACGCTGCTCAAGGCCAGGCCGCAGCTGATGATTGCTGGGCTGGCCGCGCTTACGTGAGGTCAGGCCCGAAACGCCGGCGTCCCGGTAACGCTGCACTAGGCGGTGAACCTGCCGGGTACTCAGCTGCAGGCGCTGGGCGGCGCGTGTGGGCGTAAGGAAACCCTCGGTCACCGCCTGGATGACCTTGAGGCGATCGACTTCGCGTAGGCTCATCGTGATCCGCTCGTAGGCTGACATCCTGATCGCTCCGCATCGGCTGCAAAGCCGCTAGGCTAGCTGCCATACGTGATCGGGACATTTCTATCTGGCTGGATCGCGACATTACTATTTGGCCGTAACAG